>NZ_JBEZNH010000026.1:0-104478 GCF_040653115.1 Streptosporangium sp. NPDC048047
TGGCGTAGACCAGGTGCTTGCCGTTGTGGACGACGTTGGTGAAGTCCTTGAGCGACGCCCAGCCCGATTTGGGGTTCGCCAGCGGGCCGGTCGAGGTCCAGCGGTAGCTCGTGGGGAGGTTGCACGTACCGGGCGACGTCGGCGTGGACGTCGGGTCCGGGTTTCCTCCGGAGCCGCTCCACTTCTGGTTGCTCTGCCCGTTGCAGGTCCACAGGGTGACCGCGGTGCCGTTGGCCGTACCGGCTCCGGTCACGTCCAGGCACAGGCCCGACTGCGTTCCCCTGATGGAGCCGTCGGCGTTCTGCTGCCACTTCTGGTTGGCCTGGCCGCTGCAGGACCAGATGACCACTTTCGTGCCCGGCGAGGTCCCCTGGCCGTAGGCGTCCACACACCGCGTGCCGCCGAGCGTCCGCAGCTCACCCGCGGAGGTGAACTCGAACGCCTGGTTCGCCTGACCGGTGCAGTCCCAGATCTGCAGGCTCGCGCCCAGAGCGTCGGTGTTGCCCGCCACGTCCAGGCACCGCCCCGACGCCGCGCTCACCAGCGGCGCCACCGCCGCCGAGGCCGGCGCCGACCAGGTGGCAACGGCCGCGATCACCGTCGTCAGCACCGTGGCCAGCACCGCCACGAGGCGCACGCCGGCACCGGCCGGCGAACGACGCCCGCCGCTCCTCACACGAATGGGGGGTGAATCCATTGTTCGCTCTCCTTGGGGGTGAGGGCGTGGCGAAGCTGGCCACACCAGGGAAAACCGCAGTGATCTCACTCGGGACGGATCTCTGGGCCTCCCCGCCGAGAGGCCGGCGGGCTCGCGGATCGTTTCCGCACGGCCCGGTTCGTCGTCGTTCACGGATGGAGTTCGAGACCCGCCGTGTCCTTCGGGACCTCGCCCTCGGCGGGGAAGGCCGATGGTGGGCGTGGTGACGAGTCCGGCCCCATCACCCGGCCTGCAGCCGCGGACCGCTTCCGATCATGGAACCCCCTTCCCAGGGCCACGAGTGTTAGCGCTCACATTTCCGCGACGCGAGGAGCCGCGTCCACAGTTGTTAATGGCGGATCAAACTAGGACTTACCGGGACGCGTCAAGAGAAAGATCGGGAGACCCCGCGACGCTTCGACCTCACGGAACGCACCCACCTGGCATTACCGGCCCGGCCCTCACCACGCGCGAGACGACCGGTGATGAAACTTTCAACCGAGTTCGCACCGGCGCCGCAGCGACCGCTACGTGTACATGACATGAGACGCGTCCGGTCTCCGCGTTCAGAGCCGTTCGGGCGGAAGGGCGGTCTCCGGGAGGGCGCCGGCTTCCGCGTGGATCACGCCCGCTTCATGCCGGTCCGCTTGAGCACGGACTGCGGACCTGTCGCAGTGATCAGTGACTTCGTCACCGGCCGAGGAAGCACGACAGGAGCCGCCTGAAGTCGTGCGGGTGCTCGAGCGCCGGCACGTGCCCGCATCGGCCGAGCACGTGCAGACGGACATCGGCCAGGTGTTCGAGCAGGGGCAGGGCCGCCGTCCCGAGCGGGGTGACCCGGTCCTCGGCGCCGTGGACGAGCAGCACGGGCGCGCGGATTCCCGCCAGCGTTCGCGCCGAGAGGGTGAGGTCGTCGGCCCAACGTGCCCTGGGTGGAGGGAACAACGACGCGAATGCGGCCGCCCCCGCCCGCATCGCAGCCGCCCGGGCGGCGACGGCCGACTCGGTCACGAGCGCTTGGTCGAGGACGAGGCGACTCAACATGTCCCGTGCCCCGACCGGGCCGGCGGGGGCGGCCCAGACCGCGTCGAGCTCGGCGGACAGCGGCGCTCCGGGGGCGCCCATCGTCGAGACCGCCACGACATGGGTGACCTGCCGGGGACGCGCGGCCGCCAACGCCAGCGCCACGGCACCGCCCATGGAGTGGCCCACCACCGCGTAGTACTCGACACCGAGAGCGTCCATCAGGCCCGCGGCCTGCTCCGTCCACAGCCGGAGCCCGCCCCTGGAGCCCTCCGGGATCGGCGTACGGCCGAACCCCGCCTGGTCAGGAGCCACCAGGCGCCAGGACGTGCCCAGCGCCTGTGCCGTCGTCGCCCAGGCGCCGGATCCGGTCGTACCGGGCCCGGAGCCGTGCAGCATCAGCACCGCGGGCCCGGTGCCGCTCTCCATGACGTGGACCGGGGAGCCGTCGACGGTGACGGTCCGAAGTGCCGTCACCGAGACAGGCCAGGTGTGCTCATGCCGACGCGGAGTCGACGGACTTCGAGAAGAGCTCCATCATGGCCCTGCCGAACTGCGGCATGTCGGGCCACCCCCGGCAGGAGACGAGGTTGCCGTCCACGACGTCGGGAGCGTCGATGACCGTCGCACCCGCGTTCTCCATGTCGCCGGTGATGGGGGGGAAGCACGCCGTCTTCCGGCCCTTCAGCAGCCCGTACACAGCCGGCACCTGCGCGCCGTGGCACACCAGCGCGATCGGGAGGTCGCGCGCGAAGAAGTGCTCGGTGATACGCCTGACGTCGGCGTCGACCCGGATCCACTCGGGGGCACGTCCCCCGGGAATGATGAGGGCGTCATAGCGCTCGACGTCGACCTCGGCCCAGGGCACGTCGACCGGCAGCTTCCGGCCGTTCTTCTCCACGTAGGCGTCGGAGTTGGGGTCGAACTCGTGGATGACCAGCTGAACGTCACGCATCGTCCTCGACGAGACGTCGACGTCCCAGCCGCCCTCCTGCACGCGATAGTAGGGATACATGGTGTCGAGCTCCTCGGCGGCGTCGCCGGTCAGGAGCAGCGCTCTGGGCACCTACTTCTCCTCGCATCTGAGGCGGGTGAGGTGGATCCAATCCGATCCGATCCGATTGAGTCAGCATTCCTTGGCCCAGCCCGCCCGTCAAGCCTCTGCCGCCATTCCGTCCGCGCCCTGGGCCTCGTCGAACAATCGCCGGAACCGCTCGCCGGACAGCAGGATGTGCCGGCGCATGGCGTAGGCGGCGGCGTCGGGGTCACGCGCGGCGATCGCGGCCAGAACCTCTTCGTGCTCGGCCATGGCCAGGTGGGTGACCTGGGTGTCGTGGAGGAGCCGGAACAGGTGCACGTGCGCGTGCAGGCGGGCGAGCGCTTCGCGGATGACCTGGTTCTCCGTGCTCAGGGCGACGAGATCGTGAAAAGCGGCGTCGCGCAGCCCGAACGCGCCATAGGCCATGGGCCCGTCGCCCCCCTCCAGCTCCGCCATCTCCTCCAGCATCCGCCGCAGACCGGCCACCTGCTTCGAGGATGCGCGTTCGGCGGATCTGCGCGCCGCCGCCGGCTCGAGGAGCAGACGGACCTCGAGCATGTCCTCGAATCGGTGACGGGTGATCTGGGGGGGAATGCGATAACCGGCATGGGGCACACGCACGACCAGGCCCTCGGCCTCCATGCGGTTCAGAGCGTCTCGGATCGGCGTCTGCGAGACCCCCAGCTCTCGCGCCAGGGCGTCGATCGTGACGCGGGAGCCGGGCTCGATCCGTAGCGACATCAGCTGTCCGAGCAGCGTGTCGTACACCTCGTCGGCGAGCCGGCCGCGAGATCTTCCCGGCGACGTTCCGCCTGTCACGGCCCCCTGGCGCCGCGCGATCACCGCTTCGTCGTCCATCGTGACACGAGGTCCTTTCTTGCGTCTTCGGGCACCTGCCGACATCGGCCGCAACGCTGCGGGATATTGACGCCCCTACTCAGATCGTATAGGAAAGGTGGCGGATGCCAGCCATCCTTCACCCATCGCGGAACCGTCCGCCATCGCTCCGCTTCGATCAGTTGGAGCTCCCATGAGCATGCTCGACGTCCTACTCGGGTCGCCACCGGGTCGCACAGGGACCGAAGGACTTCCCGACTGCCTGAAGCCCCATCGCGTCGCGGCGCACCCGTGACGCCGGTCCGCGGGTCAGCCCCTGCGACAGCCGGTGACGCGCCTGAACAACCCGGCAGCTGCTCGGCGAAGCACGCCGCGAGGCTCGGGAAGTCCCCACCCCCCAGAAAGCAGGCAAGAGGATGCGGTATCCACAGCGAATAGGACGAATATCCGTTCCCGGCCGAAAGGTGCAGCTGGCGACGGCGGCCATGTTGGTGGCCACGACCGTGGCGGCTTGCGGCGGTGACACGGAGGCGAGCGCTCCCAAGGCACCGGCGACCATTCCGGAGCTCACCAAGGACCCGCTGACCCTCAGCTTCATCTGGTTCGACTGGCCCCCCGCCCACGCGCTGGAGGACTTCGCGAACGCGGAGTACACCAAGGAGCGGCCGAATGTGACCATCAAGGTCAACACCGTGCCGAACGCCAACTGGCACGACGCGATGTTCACCCAGTTCGCAGCCCGCAAGACCGACTTCGACATCCCGATCCTGGACTCGCAACACATCGGCGAGGCCGTGACGAACGGCAACATCCTCGACATCACCGACTTCGTTAAGCAGAACATCGACGTCAAAGCCTACAACCCGTATCTCCTGGCGGCCTACGGCCAGTACCCCCAGGCGGAGACCGGGAAGCGCGACGAAAACGCCAGCCTGTACGGGCTGCCGCTGCTCGGCGACACCTGGACGATGATCTACCGCAAGGACCTGATCGGCGACAGGCCACCGCAGACCTGGGACGAAATGATCTCAGTCGCCGAGAAGTGCCAGGCGGACAACCCCGGCGTCAGCGGGCTGGCTTTCCACCAGGCCAACGGCTCCGACGCCGCGGCCGTGACCTACAACACGGTCAACGGCGTCTACGGCGGCAACCTCTGGGACCCCAAGACGCGCAAGATCGACGGCGTCATCAACGACGCGGCGGGCCAGGAGGCGATGGACGTCCTGGTCGGCAAGATGAAGCCGCTGACCGCCAAGGGCTCCGGCAACTGGTTCATCGACGAGGTGAACGCGGCGGTCGCCCAGGGCAAGGCATGCATCGCGTTCAACTGGATCGCCGCGAGCGGTGGCCTGCTCGACCCGAAGCAGTCGACGCTCGGCACCACGCGGGAGCAGATCCTCGACAAGCTGGGTTTCGCCACCCTGCCGAGCCAGAAGACGAACCTGGTGCCTCTTGGCGGCATGGGGATGCACGTGTCGGCCTACTCCCCCGAGGCGAACCAGGCGGAGGCCCTGAACTTCATGAAGTGGTTCGAGCAGGCTGACATCCAGAAGAAGTGGGCCGCGGCCGGTGGCGTGCCATCGCGTACGGACGCCCTGGAGTCGCCCGAGTTCCTCAATGCCGGGCCGTTCAACCAGGTGTACGCCGACTCGGTCACGCGGATGCGGGACATGTGGAACGTCCCCGAGTACGCGCGCCTCGTCGACATCGAGAACACCAACGTGAACGCGGCTCTCAACGGCGCGAAGAAGCCGGAGGAGGCGCTCGACGACATCGCCAGGGAGCAGCAGGGCGTGCTCGACTCCAGCAGCCGTAAGGGCGGCGGCGGGCTGTGAGTGAACCCGTCCCTCTGACGACCGATCACCCCGGGCGGGTGGCGTCCGCGACGCCGCCCGCACCGGGTCGGTCCCGCCGGTTGAGCGACCGCGGGCTCGCCGTGACCTTCATCTCCCCCGCGCTGCTGCTGTTGCTCGCGATGTCGGTGTTCCCGCTGCTGTGGGCGTTGTACCTGTCCTTCACCGACTACTCGGCCACCCGCGGGGGGTCGGCCCATTTCGTCTGGTTCGAGAACTACACCGCCATCCTGACTTCGGCGCAGGTCCACCTGAGGGCCCTGACGACGTTGATCTACGTGTGCGGCGCGGTCGCCCTGCAGACCGTGCTCGGTTTCGCCATCGCCTACCTGATCTCACGGCGCACGCACGGGCGAGGACTGCTGACCACCCTGTTCCTGGTTCCGATGATGCTGTCGCAGGTCGTGGTCGGGCTGTTCTGGCGGTTCATGCTCGACGCGCAGTTCGGCGTGATCAACAGCATGCTCGGCTCGCTCGGCCTGGGACAGGTGGAGTGGCTCACCCGGCAGCGAACGGCATTGATCTCCCTGATCGTGGTCGACACCTGGCAATGGACGCCGTTCATCATGCTCATCGCACTCGCGGGCCTCACCGCGGTCCCCAAGTACCTGTACGAGGCCGCCTCGATCGACCGGGCGTCCGAGTGGTTCCGGTTCCGCACCATCACTCTTCCGCTGGTGTGGCCGCTGCTCCTCATCGCCGTGTTGTTCAGGGCCATCGAGGCGTTCCGGCTGTTCGACCTCGTCTACATCCTCACCAGCGGAGGTCCCGGGGTCTCCACCGAGACGTTGTCGTTCCACGTCTACAAGGTCGCGTTCCTGGGCTTCAACACCGGAACCGCCTCGGCGTACGGGATCCTCATGGTCCTCGTCGTCATCGTCCTCACGCAGCTCTATCTGCGCTACTTGAACAAGCTCAAGGAGGACTGATGGCCGTCTCCGTCGACGAGGCCGTGTCCGCGGGTCCTGTCCGGGATCACACGCCCCCCACACGCCGCTTCGGCGGCCGGGGCCGCTCCGTGCTGGAGGTCACGCTACTGACCGTGCTGGCCGTCGTGATGCTCTTTCCGGTGCTGTGGATGATCGAGACGTCCATCAAGGAGAACCGGGACGTCTATGCCGTCCCGGCCAAGTTCTTCGACTTCAAGATCACTTTGGACCATTTCAAGGACGTGTTCGTCGCCTCCGGCGGCGGTCGCTCGGCCTTGTCCGTCGCGTTCCTCAACTCCGTCGTGGTGGCCGGGACATCCACGGTGCTGGCCACCGTGCTGGGGGTCCCGGCGGCCTGGGCCTACTCGCGCTTCGCCGTGAAGGCCAAGAAGGACCAACTGTTCTTCATCCTGTCCACCCGCTTCATGCCGCCCGTGGTGGTCGTGATCCCGATCTTCCTCATGTACCGGCAGGTCGGACTCATCGACACCAAGCTCGGCCTGATCCTCATCTACGCCGCGTTCAACGTCCCGTTCACGATCTGGATGATGAAGGGGTTCGTCGACGAGGTGCCCGCGGAGTACGAGGAGGCCGCCATGCTCGACGGCCACACCCGCTTGCAGGCGTTCCGGCGGTTCACCCTTCCCCTGCTCGTGCCAGGCATCGCCGCGACGGCGGTCTTCGCACTCATCTTCTCGTGGAACGAGTTCGTGTTCGCCATCTTCCTCACCTCCGGTGACACCGTGCGGACGGCCCCACCCGCCATCGCCGGCCTCATCGGTGGAACCACCGTGGACTGGGGTCTCGTGGCCGCCGCCTCCGTGGTGTTCGCCCTGCCGGTGCTCGTCTTCGCCTACCTGGTGCGCAAGCATCTCGTCGCCGGTGTGACGCTCGGGGCGGTGCGACGCTGATGGCGGGCATCGAGGTGACCGCCCTGCACAAGCGCTACCCGGACGGGACGGTCGCGGTCGAGCACGTTGACCTGTCCATCGGCGACGGCGAGCTGTTCGTGATGCTCGGCCCTTCGGGTTGCGGCAAGACGACCACACTGCGGGCCATAGCCGGCCTGGAGAGGCAGACGGCGGGCGACATCCGCATCGGCACCACGCTGGTCAACGACCTGCCGCCCCCCGAGCGCGACATCGCCATGGTGTTCCAGTTCTACGCTCTCTACCCGCATCTGAGAACCCGCGACAACCTGGCGTTCCCACTGCGGGCCGAGGGACTGCCCAGGTCGGAGGTGGACGAGCGGGTCGACGAGGCCGCCCGGCTGATGCGGCTCGGTCCGCTCCTGGACCGGCGGCCGCACCGGCTGTCCGGCGGGGAGCAGCAACGCGTCGCGCTCGCTCGCGCCCTGGTACGACGACCGCGCGCGTTCCTCATGGACGAACCTCTCACCAATCTGGACGCGGAGCTGAGGGCGGACATGCGTACGGAGATCAAGCACCTGCAGGGGGAGCTGGGGACGACGATGGTCTACGTCACCCACGACCAGGTCGAGGCGATGTCGCTCGGTCACAGGATCGCCATCCTCAACAAGGGCCGCGTCGAGCAGATCGGCACGCCGCTGGAAGTCTACGACCGTCCGGCGAGTCTTTTCTGCGCCGCGTTCATCGGCTCCCCGCCGATGAACCTGATCGGGGTGGAGGTGGCCGACGGGAAGCTGCGCGGTCAGGGCGGACTGGTCCTCACGCCACCGCCAGGCCTGCCGCGCGACAGTCGCCTGGTCGCAGGAGTCCGGCCGGAGGCGCTGGAAGTCACGGAACCAGGGGCGGAACGTTCGGTCCCGGCCCGCGTGGTCTCGGCGGAGTGGCTGGGCGACGAGATCATCTACGTGGTCGACCACGGCGGCCGGCACGACGTACGGGTTCGGATGCCACCGACCGTCCGTTTCGCCACTGACGCATCGGTCGGGCTGCGGCACACCGGCGGGCCCCCGCCGGTCTACGACGCGAGCACGGAAGAACTGGTGGCCTGATGGGAACCGTGGCGGTGCACGGGCTGTGCAAGTCCTTCGGCAAGGTCCAGGCCCTGGACGGGGTGACGCTGGACGTGCCGGACGGCTCGTTCTTCGTCGTGCTCGGGCCCTCCGGGGCAGGCAAGACGACGACCCTCCGGGCGATCGCCGGTCTTGAGAGGCTTGACGCCGGGTCGGTGCGTCTGGACGGGAGGGACGCGACCGGTGACACCCCGGCCGCACGCGACCTGGCCATGGTCTTCCAGAGCTACGCCCTCTACCCGCGACACACGGTGTACGAGAACATCGCTTCGCCGCTGCGGGCACGCCGCCGTTCTTCGAGCGAGGTCGCCGCCGCCGTCGAGCGGATGTCGGACCTGCTGCACATCGAACGTCTGCTGCAGCGTCGTCCCGCGCAGTTGTCGGGCGGTGAGATGCAGCGTGTCGCCCTGGCCCGGGCGCTGGTCCGCCGCCCGCGCGCGTTTCTCATGGACGAGCCGCTGACGAACCTCGACCTCAAGCTCCGCGTCGAGATGCGCACCGAGCTCACCCGCATCCACCGGAGCCTCGGGGGGACCTTCGTCTACGTGACCAACGACCAGGTCGAGGCCCTGGCCATGGCCGACCAGGTCGCGGTCCTCAAGGAGGGGAAGGTGCAACAGGTCGGAACACCGGCCGAGGTGTACGAGCGTCCGGCCAACCAGTGGGTCGCGGGCTTCGTCGGGAGCCCGCCGATCAGCCTGCTCGCCTGCCGCGCCGAGGGAGATCGTCTGGTCGGGGCGGAAGGCTGGACGCTGCCGCGGCCCCGCTGGACCACGGCTGAGGACGGTCGTCCGCTGCTGCTGGGCCTGCGCGCGGAGGACCTGTCCGTCGAGCGGCGTGGGAACGCGTCGTTGCCGGGTGAGCTCTACGGCCTTGAGCCGCTCGGTGACCGAACGGTGGTCGACGTGCAGGTGGGGGCGGAGATCCTCAAGGTCAAGGCACGACCCACCGTCACCGGTACGCCGGGCGAGCGACTGCTCGTCACGGTCGACCTGGACCGCGCGCACCTGTTCGACGCGGCCACCGGGCTGGCGCTGTCCGAGGCCGGGAGGTGACCGCGCAGGACGGCGACGTCGAACCAGGAACATCACAGGAGGCGACGCGATGAGTGACCCGATGAACGTCCTGGCCCCCGAGCACCGGCGGCTCCGGATCGGCGACGCCTGGCGCGACGCCGCCGACGGAGCCACCTTCGTCGTCGAGGACCCGGCCACCGGCAGGACCATCGCCGAGGTGGCGGACGCCGACGTCGTCGATGGGCTCGCCGCTCTGGACGTGGCGAGCAAGGCGATGGCGGAGTGGGGGGCGACCCCGCCGCGAAAACGGTCGGAGTTGTTGACCGCGACGTACCGGGCACTGACCGGGCGATCCGAGGAGGTCGCCCGGCTGATAACGCTCGAGATGGGCAAGCCGCTCGCCGAGGCTCGGGGGGAGGTGGCCTACGGCGCCGAGTTCTTCCGTTGGTTCGCCGAGGAGGCGGTGCGCGTCGAGGGGCGCTACAACACCGCTCCCGCCGGTGGATATCGCATCCTCACCGTGCCGAAGCCGGTCGGACCGTGCGTCTTCGTGACGCCCTGGAACTTCCCGTTGGCCATGGGCGCCCGCAAGATCGCTCCTGCGCTGGCGGCGGGCTGCACGACGATCACCAAGCCGGCGGCCCAGACGCCGCTCACCATGCTGTTGCTGGCCCGCATCATGGAGGAGGTCGGTGTTCCCCCGGGCGTCGTCAACGTCGTGACGACCGAGCGTGCCGGCGAGGTGGTCTCAGCGCTGCTGGCCGACCGCCGGACCCGCAAGCTTTCGTTCACCGGGTCGACCGAGGTCGGGCGCGTGCTGCTACGACAGGCGGCGGACAACGTGCTGCGCACCTCCATGGAACTGGGCGGCAACGCGGCCCTGATCGTGTGTGCCGACGCGGACCTGGACGTCGCACTCGACGGTGCCATGGTGGCCAAGATGCGCAACATCGGGGAGTCCTGCATCGCGGCCAACCGGATCTACGTCGAGGAGCCGGTGCGCGAGGAGTTCACGGCGCGCTTCGCCGAGCGGATGGGCGCGCTCTCGGTGGGCCATGGTCTCGACGACGGCGTGGACGTCGGGGCGTTGATCGACGAGGCCGCGGTCACCAAGATCGACGAGCTCGTCGCCGACGCGGTCGATCGCGGCGCCCGTGTCCTGACAGGCGGCGAGCGTCCGGATGGGCCGGGCCACTTCTACCCGCCCACGGTCCTCGCCGACGTTCCCGAAGACGCGCGGATACTGGAGGCGGAGATCTTCGGCCCGGTGGCGCCGATCATCTCGTTCACGTCCGACGACGAGGTGATGGCGAAGGCCAACGACACCGAGCACGGCCTGGTCGGATACGTCTTCACCCGTGACCTCCGGCGGGCACTCCGGTTCACCGAGGGGCTGGAGACGGGGATGATCGGCGTCAACCGTGGTCTGATCTCGGACCCGTCGGCTCCGTTCGGAGGCGTGAAGCAGTCCGGGATCGGCAAGGAGGGGTCGCACGAGGGCATCCTCGAGTACCTCGACGTCACCTACGCGGCGATCGACCTACCGTGACCGGCCTGCCGCTCCGGGTGCCCGCCGAGGGTCACCGCGTCCGGGAGCCCGGCGCGCGCCCGCGCCACCCGGCAGCCGACCCTGCCGACGCCGTCCCGGTCTCGCAGGTGACCCGGACGTCCGCCCAGCGAATCACCGCCGACGTTCCAGGGAGGCACCGACATGCTTGAGACCGTCCGCGGACCACGCCAGCTGATAGTGGGCGAAGGGGTCGCGCAGAACATCCCCCGGGTGGTGGCCGAGTGCGGCTCGCGAGTCCTCATCGTGACCGACCGGGTTCTTCTGGGGCAGCCGGGCGTGGCCGAGATCGTGGCCGCCGTGCGGGAGAAGGCCGAAGTCGTCGGGGTGTTCGCCGACGCGACTCCGGATGTGCCACTCGCCGATGTCGCCCTGGCCGTCTCGGTCGCCGCGGAGGTGGACGCCGACGTGATCCTCGCCATCGGGGGTGGCACGGTGATCGACCTGGCCAAGATCGTCGGCGTCATCCGGTGCCACGGTGGGACGCCGCGCGACTTCTACGGCGAGTCGAAGGTGCCTGGGCCGACGATTCCCCTCGTCGCGGTCCCGACGACGTCAGGCACCGGCTCCGAACTCACGCCCGTCTCGGTGCTGACCGACCCGGACCGCGAGCTGAAGGTGGGAGTCTCCAGCGTCCACATCGTGCCCGACTTCGCCATCGTCGACCCCGAGCTCACCTACACCTGCCCTGCGGCCGTCACCGCCCACTCCGGCATCGACGCGTTCTGTCACGCGGTGGAGAGCTACACCGCGCGACCACGGGTCCACGGACCGCGCGACCCGGTGGAGCAGGTCTTCCTCGGCCGCAACCCGATCACCGATCACTACGCGCTCCTGGCCGCGGAGCGGATCGCCCGCAGCCTGCCCCGTG
Source organism: Streptosporangium sp. NPDC048047 (assembly GCF_040653115.1). Taxonomy (NCBI): domain Bacteria; kingdom Bacillati; phylum Actinomycetota; class Actinomycetes; order Streptosporangiales; family Streptosporangiaceae; genus Streptosporangium; species Streptosporangium sp. NPDC048047. Next base: position 11,832 of record NZ_JBEZNH010000026.1, read on the forward strand.
TCGTCAAGGACGGAGGCGACAAGGACGCGCGCGCGGACATGTCCTATGGGTCCATGCTGGCCGGGCTCGCATTTTCCCACGCGGGCAACGCGGCTCCGCACGCCCTCCAGTACCCCATCGGCGCGGCCACCCACACACCGCACGGCCTGGGCGTCGGGCTGCTGCTGCCCTACGCGCTGGACGCGGCCAAGGGTGCCATCGGCGACCGGTTGACCGTCCTCGCCGGGGTGTGCGGGCTCGACGTGACCGGCGCCTCGGAGGCCGAGGCCGCAGATACGTTCCTCACCTGGCTCGACGGGCTCCTCGCCGACATCGGCATCCCTGCCACCTTGGCGGACATCGGCGTGGCACGCGCCGACCTCCCGCGCTTCGCGGAGATGGCGGGTGGCGTCACCCGCCTGATCCAGAACCATCCAGGCCCGACCGACACCGCCAGCCTGACCGCGATCCTCGAAGCGGCCTGGATCGGGGACCGGACCCGGCACGTCCCGGCTCCGGAGCGGAGACGGTGACGGGCCTTTCACATGACGACGGGTTCTTGGCTTCACGCAGTGGTTCGGGGCCGGTCAGGCCAGCGGTCGATCCCGGTCGGATTCGGCCGAGGCGCGAGGAGGGGCCGGGCTGTCACCGGCTCGGTCCAGCCACTCCGACAGCAGGGCGCGCTCGGTGTCGGTGAGCGTTGTGAGCCTCGGTACGACGGCCCGGAACGCGATGGCGGCCGCGACCGGGCTGTCCGCGGCGAGCGTGGGCGTCTCGGTGAGTATCGATCGAGTCACCGCCTCGTACATCGCGTCCGCGACGTCGAGGTCCCGGTGTTGCGGCGGGGTGGCGAGCAAGGTGAGCACGGTCCCGGTCCCGGCGGCGTGGATGAGGTCGACGGCACGCTTTTCCGGGACCCTGAGCCGGCCGATCGCCGCCACGCGGTGCACCCGGGCGCGAAGAACCTCCAGGCCGGCGGCCGACGCCGGTGAACGAGCCCCGCGAACGGGGTCGGCGAGGAGACCGAACAGCGCCGGGTTGGCGAGACCGAAGCCGATATGGGCGTCCCATCCCGCCCGAAGATCCGCGATCGGATCACCGCCGGCCTCGATGAGGTTCTTCCCGGCGACGTAGGTGGCGAAGACGTGTTCGGCGACGGCGTCGAGCAGCGCGTCCTTGTCTTCGAAGAACCGGTAGATGGTCGGCGCCTGCACTCCGGCCGCCTGCGCGACCGCGCGAGTGGTGACCGCGCTCGCGCCCTGTTCCCGCAGGAGGCGCGCCGCGCACTCCACGATGTTCGCTCGCGTCTTGTGCCTACCAGCGTTGTCCGCTCTGACCTCTGCCACGCTTCCAACGATAACGCACCCTTGCTATCTAGGTTATTAACAGTGATAGCATCTTTTTGTTTCCATCGTTATCAGACGAAGAGGCAGACCATGATCATCATTACCGGCGCCACCGGCCGGCTCGGCTCTCAGATCGTCGACCGGCTGCTCACCCGGGTCCCGGCGGACGGGGTCGGCGTGAGCGTCCGCGACACCGGCCGTGCCGCCGGCCTGGCCGGGCGCGGGGTACGCGTACGTCACGGCGACTTCATCGACCCCGGCTCACTCACCCACGCGTTCGAGGGCGCGACGCAGGTGCTCATCGTCTCGACGGACCGGGCGGGCGAAGAGGCGGTCGCCCAGCACATCGCGGCGATCGACGCCGCCCACGACGCCGGAGCCCGGCGCATCCTCTACACGAGCCACCAGGGCGCCGCCGAGGATTCGCTCTTCGCGCCGATGCCCGACCACGCCGCCACCGAGCACCACCTGTCGAAGACGGGAACCCCGTTCACGGCGCTGCGCAACGGGTTCTACGCCGACACCGTCCGGCATCTGCTCGGCCGGGCCCTCGAGACCGGCGAACTCGTCGCGCCGGCCGATGGGCCCATATCCTGGACCACGCATTCCGACCTCGCCGAAGCGGCGGCGATCATCCTCGCGGACCCGGGCCGATTCGACGGTCCGACTCCGCCGCTCACCGCACCGGAAGCGCTCGATCTGGCCGACATCGCCGGCATCGCCACCGAACTCACCGGGCGCGCCATCCGCCGCGTCGTCGCCGACGACGCGGCGTGGACGGCCACGATGATCGGCAACGGTGTGCCCGAGGATCAGGCGAACATGCTGCTCGGCATGTTCCGCGCGGCACGCCGAGGGGAATTCGCCGCCACCGGACCAGAACTCGAGAACCTCCTCCAGCACCCGGCCACGTCGGTCCATTCGGTGCTGAAGGGACTCACCACGCAACCATGATCGAGACCTTGTGCCGATGCCACCGTTGACGGCACGCGAATTCGCAGCCCCGGGACCCGCGTCTCACGGATCAGGCTTCGCCGGAGACCAGACCGATCAGGCAGCGACCACCGGGACGAGCCGGCGCCTCCTGCCGGCGCGGGCTACCTCGCGATGGCCGATCCGGAGGGAAACGAGTTCTGACTGGACCGGACCGCGGGGAACCTCACCCCGGTGAGGTCTTCGGAGACGGCCCACAGCCGCTGCTGGACGGCCACCTCGTACGACTCCGGGCTGGAGGCGACCAGCCGGGGGTGGCCCATGACCTCGAAGCGTCCGCCGGGACCGTAGTACTGACCGCCGAGCACGGCGGGGTCGGTGGCGGCGCGCAGGGTCGGCAACGCGCCCATCGCCGGCGTCTGGGTGATCAGCGGCGCGAGCCAGGTGAGCGGAAGCCGGAAGGCCGCGGGGGTGTTGCGGGCGAGCTCGGTGCTGGACACGCCGGGGTGGGCGGCCACCGCGACGGTGGTGCCGCGCGTGGCGAGACGGCGCTGCAGCTCGTACGTGAACATCAGGTTGGCCAGTTTGGACTGACCATAGGCGGCGACCCGGCTGTACGACCGCTCCCACTGCAGGTCATCGAAGTGGATCGCGGCCCGGATGCGGTGGCCGGTGCTGCTGACCGTCACCACGCGCGAGCCGGGCACCGGCAGCATCAGCTCCAGCAGCAGCCCGGTGAGCGCGAAGTGGCCGAGGTGGTTGGTGCCGAACTGCATCTCGAAGCCGTCCCGGGTGGTCTGCTTCGGGGTGTACATCACGCCGGCGTTGTTGATCAGCAGGTCGATGCGGTCGAACCGGGACCGCAGCGCCGCCGCGGCGGTGCGGACGGAGTCGAGCGAGGTCAGGTCCAGGGCCTGCACGGTCACGTCGCCGGTCATGCGGGCCGCGGCCCGCTCGCCCTTCTCGACGTCGCGCACGGCGAGGACCACGGACGCCCCGCGTCCGGCGAGCGCCTTGGCGGTCTCGTATCCCAGTCCGGTGTTGGCTCCGGTCACCACGGCCATCCGCCCGCGCTGATCTGGGATGTTCGCCGTCGTCCACTTCTTGCCCATGCCGGACTCCCATCTAAAGTACCGAAGGTATCTTCTGCCCGCAACGCTAAAGTACCTCCGGTACATTGTCAACGTACCGGAGGTACTTAAGATAGGCTGGCGATCGTGGGCTTCCAGCGGGCGCGAACCGAAGAGCAGCGGGAGATCCGCCGGCGGGCGATCCTCGACACGGCGTCGGCGATGCTCCACGAGATGCCCGTGGCCGCGGTCACCCTGAACGAGCTCAGCCGCCGGGTATGCCTGGCGAAGCCGAACGTGCTGCGCTACTTCGAGTCCCGCGAGGCGGTGCTGCTGGAACTGCTGGACCGCTTCCTGCAGGAGTGGCTGACGGAACTGGCGGACGAGTTGGCCGCCGGCATCGACGAAAACCTCCCCATGGCCGAGCGGGCGGCAGCCGTGGCAGAGATCCTCAGCCGCTCGCTCTCCAGCCGAACGGTGCTGTGCGACCTCTTCGGCGCGCAGGGCGGCGTCCTGGAACACAACGTCTCCGTCGAGGTCGTGGCACGGTACAAGCGCGCCTCCCTGGACCGCCTGACGACCATGACCGCCCTGATCCGGAACCACCTGCCGGAACTGGGCGAGAACGCGACACTGTTCAGCCTGCAGACCATGGTCATGGCCGGCGCGCTGTCGGCGTACAGCACACCCCCGCCCAGCCTGCAGGCGGCCTACCAGGCCGAGCCCGACCTCGCCCGCTTCCACGTGGACCTGAAGGACTCCTTGAAGCTGGCCCTGACCGCGACCCTCCTGGGCGTGCTCCCCCGCCGCTAATGGGAGCTACCGGGCAGCGGAATGCCCGCCGACGGCACGGCCCATCCGGCCGGGCACGCCCCGCCGTGCGGCGACGCGAAGCGCTGCCGTCTTGACCCTGCGATGGAAGCCGTCGCCGCTGTCACTCTTCGTGACGATCATCCTGTCCCGCATCGCTTATGATCAGGTCGGCGATCCGGAGCAGGCGCGCCACGTAGATCCGGTCCTCGTGCCGGCGTGGACGCGGATGTGATCGACCGGCACGCCCAGGCGTTCGATGATCCGGTCGAGCTTCACCACCTCCGGACGCCCCTTGCCGGTGACGCGAACCCTGGCCGTTGCCTCGGCGTAGACCTCATCGACGACACTCGGATGATCATGGGACGGTCTTCCTGTATCACGTGGTAGGCCCCAGATCCCAGATCCACAGCGCTTCGCGACCGCCGCCGACAAGCACAGCGCGGCCGTCGAGGTAGCTCATCGAGAGAGAGCCCTGGAAGCGGGAAGGACGCTGAAGCGTCCCGACCTGCCGGCTGGTAGTGAGGTCCCAGACCCGCATGCTCCTGTCCTGGGGCGAGTAGGTAACCGCGATCGGGACACCGGCGACCCGTCCGGAGACGATGCTGTTCACCTGCTTGGAATGGCCGAGCAACGGACGCTCGACCTGCTTGCCCGTGGCGAGGTCGTAGAGTTCCACGGTCCTGCCTGTGGCCACGATCGCGACCGTCGTGCAGTCGAACGAGGCGATCTCCACCCGGGCCGAGTGCTCCGTCTTCGCGATGCGGAACGATGCCATCCGTTTTCCCGCGCCGACGTCCCAGAGCCGGGCGCGGGTGGCGCTGAAGGTCACCGCGACTGGCCGGCCGGCGAGGCTGATGAGGGCCAACTGTCCGACCGGGCCGTTTCCGACGGCGAGATCGTGCAGCAGCGCTCCCGAAGGAAAGTCCCAGATGCGTACCGCGCCCCGAGAAGAAGGGTCGCCGGCCGCGTCGTCCTCGTCGACCGCTCCGACCACAAGCGTCCGGCGATCGGCTTCGGTCAGCGCGACCCCGCTGAAGAAGCCGTCATGGCCGATGAGGGGTTCGCCGATCGGCAGGCGAGTGGCAAGATCGAATATCCGGATCGAGGAGTCTCCGGAACCGCTCCCCGCGACCAGAACCGCTCGTCCGCCGTAGTCGCCGGTCGCGAACGAGGTGATGCGCCCGGGCAGCCTGACCGGCGCGTCCAGCGGCCTGCCGCTGCCGAGATCCCAGACGCCGGGGAATCTGTCCTCACCGTTCCCTTGGGCCACCAGGATCGGCCTGCCGCGCAGCTCGCCGTTCACCCCGTAGATGTCACCGTTGGGCCCCCCGGTGGCGGGAGGAGCGGATTCCCGGCCGGTGGCGAGATCGTAGGCGCGGACGGCGTTGTCGCGCCCGCCGGTCACGAGCATGGGACGGTCGCCGAGATCATCGACCGCCAGCGACATGACGTGGCCCGGGATCTCGAAGGACGACACCCGCTCGCCGGTGGCCGGATCGATGACCGCGATCGAGCTTCGGCGCCTCGATCCGTGATCGTCGGTGGCGATGCCCTCGACGGTTTCGACCGAGACGAACACGGTCCGGCCGTTCAGCACGGCGAGTGACGAAGGGCCGAACGTCCCCTTCAGCGAGTGGTGGGTCGCCTCACGCGTGGCCAGATCCCAGCGGATCACCCCGAGATCGTCCGTGGGTATCAGGGCCACCGGACGGCCGCCGATCGTGGTCGTCCTGATCGTGTCCACGCCCTGGACGAACTCGTCCTCAAGAGTGAGCGGTTTCCCGACGGGTTCTCCGGACACCGGATCCCAGGCGATCACAGCGTCGCCCTGTCCGGTCAGCATGAGCAGAACGCCGTGGACGCGGGTCAGCGCGACGGCGCCGAAGCTCCCGGTGCCGATGGGCGGACCGATCCGGCGACCGGTCGCCAGATCGAACACGTGGGCGCCGTCGGTGCCCGCCGCGGCGGCGATCGGCCTGCCATCGAGCTCGCCGATCGCGACGGCACGGAACCGCCCGGCGGGCAGCGGTCCGCCGACGGGCAGCCGAGTGGACGCGTCCCACCTCTGGAGCGCCCCGTGGCTCCGGCCGAGGATGACGGGTCTGCCGTCGACGGTGCCGTACGCCACCGGACCGTCGCCGGGGATCGGATCACCGATCGGTTTCAGAGTGGCCCTGTCCCAGATCCGGATGGTGTGCTCGGCACCCGCGCTGATCACGACGGGTCGGCCGTCCAGCTCACCCACGGCCACCGATGTCACGTCGGAGTGGCCGCCCATGTCCATCGCGACGGGCGCCGCGAACGAGGCGGGAACGCCCCCGGGTGACGTCTCCTGGCAGGTGGTGGCCGCCCGGGGCCATCTCACGACGGTCGGCCCGGCCGAGGCCAGCGGCACGGACCCGGCCAGAACCAGCATGGCGAGGACGGGTGGCAGCCGTCGAAAGAACATCCGAACCCCCGTCGCGGAATCGCTCGCAAGCATAGACCGCATCTGAGATTCGCGCCCCGTATCGGCTGCACGATGAAGGCGTCCGGGAACCCCTGCATGTGGGTGCCATGCAGAGTGCGCGTACCCTCGGCCCGGCATTCGCGCACGCGATGGATCCGCGCGTAAGTAAGACCGTCATGGGACGATCCTGGGCCAGGCTACGTGTCAGGTCAGGTCACACCTCTTCGCCGGAGGTCAGACCGACCGGGCAGGAGACGCCCGTTCCTACCAACGCGATGTAGCCGGTGGCATGGAGCAGTCAGCCGGGGACCAGGGTGAGGGCGGTGACATGCGCGGGCCGCACCACGGAGAAGTCCCTGGTGTCCAGGGTGAACACCTCGGCGATGCGAAGGCGCTCGGCGACGGCGACCACCGAGGCGTCCGCCGATCCCAGAGGAAGGTCTGAATAGCGCTCCACCAGGTCGGCGATACGGTTGAGATCATCGTCTGTGAGATCGACCAGGTCGAAGATTCCGGATCTCAGCGAGCGCAGGAATCCAGCCTCCACCTTGGCTCCGCCGATCTTGCCGAGCATGTAGGAGGCCTCACCTGCCACGAAAGCCGGAACGAGGAGTTCGCGTCGTTCTCTGCGAAACTGGTTGAACACCTCTACACAGGCATCGTGCCTGCGGTCATTTCGGATGGCAGCGGCGACGATGGGGCCGGTGTCAACAACGATCACATTTCGTGACCATACCCCTGGCGCAGGAGATCTTCAGTGCGTTCGGCGATGTCGTTCCGCTCGGTGGTCACCGATCCGAACCAGGAGGGAGGCCACTCCTGACCCGACTCACCCTCACCGGAGTGGACGAGACGCAGGGTATGCGCGCGCACCTCATGGAGCTGATCCGGTGTCAGTCGATCGACCAGCCGATGCATGTCCTCGTACTCTTCAGGAGCAGCGGTCATAGTCGGAGTCTACGCCAATCCGGCTGGAAAGCACCGATCTACCAGCGCCCTTGCCTCGAAGCAATGCGCTCTGAGCTTCCCCGGACACCTCGTCTGGGGCGATCGGCTTCGTCGACTCTCGGGATCGACGAAGGGATGACAGCGAGCCCGCGCTCGGAAACCGGGCGCGAGCTGTGCCGGTGAAGTCGGCGCTACTCCTCGGTCGGGACCAGGCCCGCCTGACAGGCGGCCCACTCGGACGGGTCACCTAAGCTTGACGTTGGTGCCGCCGATGCCGCAGTAACCGCCGGGGTTCTTGAAAAGATACTGCTGGTGGTAGCGGTTCTCTGCCGGCAAGAATTCGCGGTCAGCGTGGACCGGAGCGGAAACCGGCCCAGAGGTCGACCGCCTGCCGCAGGTCGAGGGCGGCGACGTCCTCCCGAGGCATACCGACCGTGTAGATCAAGCGATCCGCGAGCCAATCCGGCACCGGCTCCCTGGGAGGCGGCTGCTCGACGCGGATGTGTTCTACCAGCGCGCCCAGGCGTTCGATGATCCGGCCAAGCTCCACCATCTCGGGACGTCCCTTGCCGGCGGCACGAACCCTGGTGGTCGCCTCGGCGTAGACCTCGCCATCGGCCCTCTCGCCCACGGTCCATACTTCACAGATCTCGATCGACTTGTCGTCCGTGATCCGATAGACGACCCGCCAGGTGTTACGTCCGACCACGAGCTTGCGAAAGCCGGTCAGTTCACCGCCCAGCGGATAGCCGGCCTCCGGATTCTCCAGCAGAAGAAGGATCTTCTTGAGGACCTTGGGCGCGGCGTCCGGACCGATTCGCCGCAGGTCATCGACCGCTGGGGCCGTGAAGACGACGTCGGACACGGGCTACTCTTCGTCCGGCAGCGCGGCCAGCGACTCTCGGGTATGCCCGAAAGCAGAGAGCACATCATCGAGCGGGACACGCTCTCCGGCGTCGGTCACCGAGCGTGCGAGTACGAGCGCCAGGTCCCGGAGATCGGCGGCGGCCTCCTCCAGCTCTTCCAGGCGCCGGATGCTGACGACCGCCGCCACCGGCTGATGACGACGGGTCACCACCAGATCGGTCCCACGCTCAGCGTCAGCGACCAGACGGGCCACCCCACGCTGAGCCGCTTCTGTGACACTCAACTCGGCAGCTTCATGCAGCATGGCCATACGAATACTGTACAGCAATCTATACAGAACAATCAGGAGATGCGCCGGCCCTTCCACCCGCCCTTGACCTGGTGGTGAAGGTCCTCACTGAAAACGACTCCGGCCCTCGATCGACCCGGGGTCAGCCGGACGCTCAAGGGCCAGGATCAGTCGGTTACCGCAGGTCAGGCCTCACCGGTGGTCAGGCCGACCGGACACGCGACACCCGTGCCGCCGATGCCACAGTAACCGCCGGGGTTCTTGAAGAGATATTGCTGGTGATCCTCCTCCGCGAAGAAGTAGTCACCCGCCGGGGCGATCTCGGTGGTGATGTCGCCGTAGCCCGCGTCGGCGAGCACCTTCCGGTAGGCGTCGCGCGAGGCCAGGGCGGCCTTCTCCTGCTCGGGTGAGTGGAAGTAGATCGCCGAGCGGTACTGGGTGCCGACGTCGTTGCCCTGGCGCATGCCCTGGGTGGGGTCGTGGGCCTCCCAGAAGACGCGCAGCAGCTCCTCGTAGGAGATCCTGGCCGGGTCGAAGACCACGCGGACGGCCTCGGTGTGGCCGGTCCGCCCGGTGCAGACCTCCTCGTAGGTGGGGTTGGAGGTGTACCCGCCGGCATAGCCGACGGAGGTGGTCACCACGCCGGGGGTCTGCCAGAACTTCCGCTCGGCGCCCCAGAAGCAGCCGAGGCCGAAGTCGGCGATCTCGGTCCCCTCGGGGTACGGCGGAGCCAGGGGGGCGTCGAGGACGGCGTGGCGGGCGGGCACCGCCATCCTCGTGTCGCGGCCCGGCAGAGCGTCGTCCGGGGACACCATGGAAGTCTTGTTGCCGAACAGCCAGCCCATTTGCCGACATCCTCCTCACCTGTCGCTCCAGGAGAACCCGAACGTCCTCACCTGTCGCTACAGAGGAAACCAGCGTGCCCGCCCCGATGTTCCCGTAAGCGGCGCTTAACTCTTAGCGAAGCATCGCTAATTTGTATTAAATGTGGTAAGCAGCGAAAATGTAATACATGCCTGAATCGCGCCGAGGAGTCCTGTACGGCATCGCCGCCTACGCCATGTGGGGACTCTTCCCCCTCTACTGGCCGCTGCTGAAGCCGTCCGGCGCCCTGGAGATCCTCGCCCACCGCATGGTGTGGTCCCTGGTGGTCGTCGCCGCCATCCTGGCGGTCCGGCGGCACTGGTCGTGGTTCGGCGAGCTCCTGCGCACCCCCCGCAAGCTCGGCCTGCTCGCCCTGGCCGCGGCGGTCGTCACCGTCAACTGGGGCGTCTACATCTACGCGGTCAACACCGGCCACGTGGTCGAGAGCGCGCTCGGTTACTTCATCAACCCCCTGGTCAGCATCCTGTTCGGCGTCTTCCTGCTCAAGGAGCGGCTGCGGCCCCTGCAGTGGGCGGCGGTCGGCATGGGCGCCCTGGCCGTCGTCGTCCTCACCGTCGACTACGGCAGGCTGCCGTGGATCGCGCTGGTCCTGGCCGCCAGCTTCGGCACCTACGGCCTCATCAAGAAGATCGCGGGGGTCGGGGCCGCGGAGAGCATGACCATCGAGACGCTGGTGCTGCTGGTGCCCGCGTTCGCCTACCTGGTCTACCTGCAGGTCCGGGGCGAGGGCACCTTCGCGACCGCGGGCGCGGGCCACGCCCTCCTGCTGGCCGGCGCCGGTGCGATCACGGCCGTGCCGCTGCTCTGCTTCACCGCCGCCGCGATCCGGGTGCCGCTCACCACGATCGGCCTGCTGCAGTACATCGCCCCGGTGCTGCAGTTCCTGTGCGGGGTGTTCATCGCCCACGAGGCGATGCCGCCCAGCCGGTGGGCCGGGTTCGCCATCGTCTGGCTGGCCCTGTCGATCTTCACCTGGGACAGCCTCCGGGCCGCCCACCGGGCGCGCCGCGTCGCGCTCCGCGACCTGGAGCCCGCGGGCACGCCCGGGTAGGGGACCTCGGGGCGCCGGGACGGAGACCGGCCGTCAGCTTCCGGCGCCGAGGTGGATGTGATCGATGCCTTCGTCCAGAAAGGCGATCAGGTCCTGAGCTTCGGCGCGGACGGCTTCCTGTTCCGGAGCGGTGAGGGGGCGGAGGGGGCTGATGTGAAGCCGGTGGTCGCGCACGGCCCAGGTGGCGGTGACGCGTCCGTCGACGAGGACCATGCGGTGGCCCGCGACGGACAGACCGAGGTGGGGGGCGTCGATGATGCGGCCGCGGTCGTGGTAGCCGAGGATGGCGTTGTCGAAGGCCGGCAGGAACCGGACGGGGGCCGGGGTGTCGGGGTGGGGGCGGGGCGCGTCGGGCAGGTCGAGCAGTTCACGGCCGCGCTCGTCGCGGAAGACGACGAGTTCTTCCCTGAGGGCTTTGACGGCGGCGGGAAGTCCGGCGAGACCGCACCAGGCGCGCAGGTCCGCGCCGGCGGCGGGCCCGTAGGCGGCGAGGTAGCGGCGCAGCAGCCGCTGCCCGACGGGATCTCCGTCCCCGGCGGGCAGCGGGTCGATGTCCCGTTCCAGCCAGGTGGCCAACGGCAGGTTGCGTACGCCGGCAGTCCGGCGCCACAGGCCGCGGGGCGGGAGTTGGACCATGGGGATGAGGGCCGCGACGAGCAGCTCACCCAGGGCCCGGCGCGGCGGGCCGGGCCAGCGGTCTCCGAGGGCCTGTACGAGCTCGCTCATGGTGCGGGGTCGCCCGTCGGCCATGACCGCGCGGCCCGCTGCGGCGACCCGGTCCAGGTCGACGCCGGCCAGTTCGTGCCGGTAGGTGCCCAGCACTCGCTGGCGCAGCATGGAGTCATGGCGGGCTCGCCAGGCGAGCGCGTCGCCGGAGGTGACGAGGTGGACGGTGCGGCGCATCAGGTGGGTGCGCACCGCGGTGCGGCCGGTCAGAGCATCGTCCAGCTGCTCGGGCCTGAAGCCGGCGAGGCGGGACCAGAACCCGATGAACGGCTCCTGAGGTTCCTGCGCCTGCAGACCGCACAGGTGGGCCACCGCCTCGGGCACGGACGTGCCGGTGCGCGCGAGGAGGTGCTGACGGGCGAGGGTGGCGCGGTTGAGGGCGCGGGTGCCGAGGACGGTCATGGTCCGCATGGGCTCCGTTTCCTTCCTGTGCTGCGTGCTCGGCGCCCGCGCCGTCCGGGCCGCCCGTGTGGCTGCGGCGGCCCGGACTGCGCGGGCGTCCCGGTTCGGCCTGCTCAGCCGTTGTAGGGGACGGCGACGTCCAGGACCCACGTGACGCCGAAGCGGTCGGTGAGCATGCCGTACAGCGGCGCCCACTGCGCGGGCTCCAGCGGACGCACGACGGTCGAGCCGTCGGCGAGCCTGCCCCACAGGGCGCTGATCTCCTCGGCGTCGTCACCGCGCACGGAGACGAAGAACGGGTTCTCGCCCTGGTTCCAGAGCAGGTGCGAGGGCACGTCGTAGGCCATGACGTGGAAGCCGTCGTCGCCGACCACCTCGCCCCACATCACCTGGTCCGCCTCACTCTCGTTCTGCACGGCGCCCGCGTCCTTGTAGGTGACCGCGACGGTGCGTCCGCCGAAGACGGACCGGTAGAAGTCCAGCGCCTCGCGTGCGGTGCCCCGGAAGTTCAGGTGGGTGGTGGTCGTGACCGGCATGTCATGTTCCTTGCCTGGATGGATGAACACGCCGCCGGCGACCGTCCAGGCCCTTGGTGACGGCGACCGCCGGAACCAGGGAAGACGATCTCTCGAACGGCTCGTGTACCACCATCGCGAAGGTGGAGGACAGGTTGTGTCCTGTACTACGGCGGAAATCGGCCCGTCGCGCGTCATCTCCGGCCGAACGCCCGCGGCCCGCGGCACCACCCGGGCCGGCCGCCGGCCGTCCCCGGCGACACGCCCCGTTCCGCGCTCCGGCGCCGGGGTACGGCCGGTCAGCCCGAGCGCTCGACCACGTAGTCGCACATCGCGAGGTAGGCGGCGCGGGCCGGGATGTCCGGCAGGCCCGACAGGTCCTCGCGGGCCCGGTCGGCCCAGGCGACGAGCTCGGCGCGGGCCCGCTCCATGGCGGGGTTGGCACGCAGCAGGCGCAGGGTCTCCTCGACGTCCTCCTCCGCCACCGGGCCGGCCAGCAGCTCGCGCAGCCGGGCGTCGGCGGGGTCGTCGGAGGCCAGGACGTGCAGCACCGGCAGCGTCCGGACGCCCTCGCGCAGGTCGGTGCCGGGGGTCTTGCCGGACTCGGCCGACTCCGAGGCGACGTCGAGCAGGTCGTCGCTGAGCTGCCAGGCCACACCGATGGCCTCGCAGGCCCGGGTCAGCCGCTCGACGACCTCCGGCGCGGCACCGCTCAGCAGGGCGCCGAACCGGCCGGAGGTGGCGATGAGGGAGCCGGTCTTGTCGGCCAGGACGCCGATGTAGTGGGCGACCGCGTCCTCACCGGGGCGGGGGCCGATGGTCTCGCGGATCTGCCCGCGCACCAGGCGGGAGAACGTCTGCGCCTGGATGCGGATGATGTCGGCGCCGAGGTCGGCGAGGATCTCCGACGCCTGGGCGAACAGGTAGTCGCCGGTCAGGATCGCCACGGTGTTGTCCCACCGGGCGTTGACCGACGGGGAGCCCCGGCGCACCGGGGCCTCGTCCATGACGTCGTCGTGGTAGAGCGTCGCCAGGTGGGTCAGCTCGATGACCACCGCCCCCGGCACGACTCCCGGGGCGTCGGGGGCGCCGAACTGGGCGGCCAGCAGCACGAGCATCGCCCGGAACCGCTTGCCGCCGGCCTCGATGAGGTGCTTGGACGCCTCCGTCACGAAGGCGTCGTCACTCTCCACCGAGGCCCGCAGCAGCTTCTCGACCTCCGCCAGCCCCGCTGTGAGGTCCTGCGCCAGCCGCTCGTCGGTGAAAGCCAGATCAACAACCGGTGGCGCAGCCATGAAGCACTACTCCTCTAACGAATGAACAGAGCGGACGCAGCCTGGTCCGCGAGATCGAGCACCGGCTGGGGGAAGACTCCCAGCACTACGGTAGCCGCTGCCGCGAGTGCGACCACAGCCGAGGTCCCCACAGTGGGAACGGCGATGGTCGGGCCGTCCGCGGCCGGGTCGTTGAAGAACATCAGCACGATGACCCGGACGTAGAAGAACGCGGCGATGGCCGAGCTCACCACGCCGACGATGACCAGCGGCACCGCGCCGCCGGAGACCGCCGCCGCGAACACCGCGTACTTCCCGAAGAAACCGCTGGTCAGCGGGATGCCCGCGAAGGCCAGCAGGAAGAACGCGAAGACGCCGGCCAGGAACGGCGACCGCTTGCCCAGGCCCGCCCAGCGGGACAGGTGCCCGGCCTCGCCGCCCGCGTCGCGGACCATCGTGACCACCGCGAACGCGCCGACCGTGGTGAAGCCGTACGCGACGAGGTAGAACAGGATGCCCGACAGGGCCTTGGAGTTCTGCGCGGCGGCGCCGGTGGCGATCACGCCGGTGAGCAGGAAGCCCGCGTGCGCGACCGAGGAGTAGGCGAGCATCCGCTTGATGTCGGTCTGGGTGATCGCCAGGATCGCGCCGACGACCATGGTCAGGATCGCCACGCCCCACATGACCGGCTGCCAGTTCCACTCCAGGCCGCCCAGGGCGACCCAGAAGACGCGCAGCACCGCGCCGAAGGCCGCCACCAGCACGGTGGAGGCCATCAGGGCGGTGACCGCGGTCGGCGCGCCCTGGTAGACGTCGGGCTTCCACGCCTGGAACGGCGCGGCGCCGATCTTGAACAGCAGGCCGACGCCGAGCATCGCGGTGCCGATCAGCAGCAGCGTCTCCTGGCCGGAGACCGCGCCGAGCGCGTCGCCGATGCCCTTGAGGCTCACCGTCCCGGCGTAGCCGTACACCAGGGCCATGCCGTACAGGAAGAAGGCCGAGGAGAACGCGCCGAGCAGGAAGTACTTGACCGACGCCTCCTGCGACAGCAGGCGGCGACGGCGGGCCAGGCCGCACAGCAGGTACAGCGGCAGCGACATGACCTCCAGGCCGACGAACATCGCCAGCAGGTCGTTGGCGGAGGCGAACAGCAGCATGCCGCCGACCGCGAACAGCAGCAGCGGGTAGACCTCGGTCTGCGCGTAGCCGCCGCGGACCGCCTCCTCCTCGTCGGGGCTGCCCGGTACGGCGGCCGCCTGCGCGACGAACTGCTCGTCGTCGTTGATCAGCAGCACGCTGACGAACGCGAGGATGAGGATGATGCCCCAGATGAACAGGGAGGGCCCGTCGACCGCGATGGCGCCCATGGCGGCGGCGCTCGTCGGCAGGCCGTTCACCGCCCCGAGGACCGTGGTGGCGAACGCGCCGAGCAGCGCCAGCAGCGTCAGCGGCATGTGGATCGACTTGCGCAGGTAACGGGGCGCGAACGCCTCGATCAGGACTCCGATGATCGCCGCGCCGAACACGATCAGCATCGGGGAGAGCAGCGCGTATTCGATCGTCGGAGCCTGGATGGTGCCGTTGTTCACTGCCCGGCCCCCTTCTTCTCAGCGACGGCCGGGGTGAACGGGGTCACGTGGACGCTGGTGAGCGTCTTGTCCACCGCGGGATTGATCACGTCGAGCATCGGCTTGGGGAAGAAGCCGAAGACGATGAGGAGCGCGACCAGGGGGCCCACCACCCACCGCTCACGTGCGTTGAGGTCGGTGAAGCCCTTGACCGACTCGGCCGTGGGACCGTTCATCGTCCGCTGGTACATCCACAGGATGTAGATGGCCGCCAGCACCACGCCGGAGGCGGCGATGATCGCCGCGACCTTGTAGCGCTCGTAGGAGCCCATGAGGACCATGAACTCGCTGACGAACGTCGACAGGCCCGGCAGCGACAGGCCGGACAGTCCGGCGATCAGGAAGGTCCCGGCGAGCACCGGGGAGACCTTCTGCACGCCGCCGTAGTCGGCGATGCGGCTGGAGCCCCGGCGGTAGATCAGGAACCCGGCGATCAGGAACAGCGCGCCGGTGGAGAACCCGTGGTTGACCATGTAGAGGGTGGCGCCCGCGCCGGCGTCCTTGGTCATCGCGAAGACGCCCAGCGCGATGAAGCCGAAGTGCGAGATCGAGGTGTAGGCGATCAGGCGCTTCATGTCGGTCTGGCCGATGGCCACGATCGCGCCGTAGACGATGCCGACCACCGCCAGCACGATCACCAGCGGCGTGAAGAACTTCGAGGCCTCCGGGAACAGCTCCAGGCAGAAGCGGAGCATGCCGTAGGTGCCGACCTTGTCCAGCACGCCGACCAGCAGCACGGCGGCGCCGGCCGGGGCCTGCGCCGCGGCGTCGGGCAGCCAGGTGTGGAACGGCCACAGCGGCGCCTTGACCGCGAAGGCGATGAAGAAGCCCAGGAAGAGCCACTTCTGGGTGCCCGGGTCCTGGATGGCCCCGATCAGCTCGGGGAACATGAAGGTGTTCTTCTCGGCGATCACGTAGAGGGCGATCACCGCGACCAGCATGAGCAGGCCGCCGAAGAGCGAGTACAGCAGGAACTTCACGGCCGCGTAGGACCGCTGGACACCGCCGTACGACCCGATCATGAAGTACATCGGGATCAGCATGGCCTCGAAGAACACGTAGAAGAGGAAGACGTCGGTCGCCGCGAAGACGCCGATCATCATCGCCTCAAGCACCAGCAGCAGCGCGAAGTAGGTCCGCACCGACCGCTTGGGCGGGGCCGCGGCCCCGGTGCCGTCCGCGTCGTGCCAGGAGGCCAGGATCACGATCGGCACGAGCAGCGCCGACAGCGCGATCAGCACCAGCGCGATGCCGTCCACGCCGACGCCGTAGTGGACGCCGAAGCGCGGGATCCACTGGTGGACCTCGGCGAACTGGAACCGCTCGGCCGAGGAGGGGTCGAACCGGGTCGCCATGACGACCGTGAGCGCCAGCACGACCAGCGAGACCGCCAGGGCGACCTGTTTGGCCAGCTTGTCGTTCTTGACAAGGGAGACACCCACCGCGCCCAGTACGGGCACGGCCATCAGGGTTGAGAGCCAGGGCATCACATGGTCCCTACGTAGAGCAGCGCGCCAACGACCACGGCGGCACCGAAGAGGATGGACAACGCGTAGGACCGGACGTAGCCGGTCTGGATGCGGCGCACCCGCCCGGAGGTCCCGCCGATCCCCGCGGCCAGCCCGTTGACCAGGCCGTCGATGCCGCGGTTGTCGAAGAACACCGCGATCCGGGTCAGCCACTGGCCGGGACGCATGAACAGCGCCTCGTTCAGGGCGTCGCCGTACAGGTCACGGCGGGCGAAGACGGTGAGGAAGGAGCCGCGCGGGGCGACCTCGGGCACCTGGGCGGCGCCGTACCGGAACCAGGCGAACGCGGCGCCGATCGCGACCAGCGCGAGCGTGGCCAGGCCGACCGTGCCGACACCGAAGATGTGCGTCTCGGGCAGCTCCGCCGGCAGGCCGACGGCCGGGGCGAGGAACTTCATGAACCGGTTGCCGAGGATCAGGTAGGCGCCCAGGCCGATCGAGCCGATGGAGAGCAGGACCAGCGGGACGGTCATGACCGACGGCGACTCGTGCGGGTGGGCGTCGTCGGCCCAGCGCTTCTTGCCGAAGAAGGTCATGAAGACCATCCGCGACATGTAGAAGCCGGTCAGACCCGCGCCGAGCACGGCGAGCCAGCCGAGGATCTGGTTGTGCTCCATGGCCGTCTCGATGATGCCCTCCTTGGTGTAGTAACCGGAGAGCAGCGGGAAGCCGATGATCGCGAGGTAGCCGATGAAGAAGGTGACCGCGGTGACCTTCATCACCGCGAACAGGCCGCCGTAGCGGCGCATGTTGACCTCGTCGTTCATGGCGTGCATGACCGAGCCGGCGCCGAGGAACATGTTGGCCTTGAAGAAGCCGTGCGTGATCAGGTGCGCGATCGCGAAGGCGTAGCCGACCGGGCCGAGGCCCGCGCCGAGCATCATGTAGCCGATCTGCGACATCGTCGAACCGGCCAGGCCCTTCTTGATGTCGTCCTTGGCGCAACCGATGATCGCACCGGCGAGCAGCGTGGCCACGCCGACGATCGTCACGACGAGCTGCGCGGTCGGGGCGGCCTCGAAGAACGCGCCGGACCTGACGACGAGGTAGACGCCGGCGGTGACCATGGTCGCGGCGTGGATGAGGGCCGAGACCGGGGTCGGGCCCTCCATCGCGTCGAGGAGCCACGACTGCAGCGGCAGCTGCGCCGACTTGCCGCACGCGCCGAGGAGCAGCAGCAGGCCGATCGCGGTGACCGTGCCCTGGGACAGGTGGCCGCCGCTCATCGCGTTCTGTACGGCGCCGGCCCCGAGGTTCTTGTACGCGAACGAGCCGAAGACCGACCAGATCGTGAACAGCGCGATCAGCAGCCCGAAGTCGCCGACGCGGTTGACGATGAACGCCTTCTTCGCGGCGGTCGCCGCGGTGGGCTTGAACTGCCAGAACCCGATCAGCAGGTAGGACGCCAGACCCACGCCCTCCCAGCCGACGAACAGGCCGAGGTAGTTGTCCGACAGCACCAGCAGCAGCATCGCCGCGACGAACAGGTTCAGGTAGGAGAAGAACCTGCGCCGGTCGGGGTCGTGCGACATGTAGCCGATCGAGTAGATGTGGATCAGTGATCCCACACCGGTGATCAGCAGTGCGAAGCTGATCGACAGCGGGTCGATCAGCAGCCCCATGTCGGCGACGCCGGGGATGAACTGGTACAGGCTGATCGCCTGGCGGCGCTCCCCTGCGGGCATGCCGAGCAGCTCGACGAAGGCGGCGACGGCCACCACGAAGGCGGCCAGCGACATCGCCACGCCGAGGAGGTGACCCCAGCGGTCGGTGCGGCGGCCGCCCAGCAGGAGGACCGCGGCGCCGAGCAGCGGCAGCGCGATCATCAGCCAGGAGACCCCGATCACCCCACCGGAGTGCTGGAAGATCTCAACGGGAGATTGCACCGGCCACCTCTTAGTACTTCAGCAGGTTCGCGTCGTCCACCGACGCCGACCTGCGGGTTCGGAAGATCATCACGATGATGGCAAGGCCGACCACGACCTCGGCCGCGGCCACCACCATCACGAAGAACGCGATGAGCTGACCGTCAAGGTTTCCGTGCTGCCGGGCGAAGGTCACGAACGCGAGGTTGCAGGCGTTGAGCATGAGCTCCACGCACATGAACACCACGATCGCGTTGCGCCGGATCAGCACGCCGACGGCGCCGATCGCGAACAGCAGCGCGGAGAGCACCAGGTAGTGGGTGGTCACTGGCCTTCCTCTCGTTGAGCCGCTTCCCTGTCGTGCCCGGCGACGGCGGAGTCGCGCTCGGCGACGCCGTCCTCGGCGGGGGCGTCCTGGGCGGCCGCGGGACTCTCGACGGCGGGGTTGCGCTCGGCGACGCTCTCCTCGACCCGGAAGCCCTCGCCCGAGGCGGCCTCACCGGCCGCCTCGTCGGGCTCGCCGGCCTCCTCCTTGCCGATGACCTGGCGGATGAGCGCGGCCTTCTCGGGGTCGGTGGGCCGGACGCCGTCCTCCAGGTCGTGCCTGGCGAGGACCCGGTTGATCGACTTGACCGCCACCGAGCCGTCGGGCAGCAGGGCCGGCATGTCGATGGCGTTGTGCAGGGCGTAGGTGCCGGGGCCGGGCAGCGGCGACGGCTGCGGCCCGGCGAACCGGGCGCGGGCCAGGTCGCGCTGGGTGGCCTTGGGCCGGACCCGCTCGCGGTGGGCCAGGACCATGGCGCCGAGCGCGGCGGTGATCAGCAGCGCCGAGGTGACCTCGAAGGCGAAGACGTACCGGGTGAAGATGAGCTGGGCCAGCGCCGGGACGTTGCCGCCCGCCTCCTTGACCGCGCCCCCGACGCCGGGCGCCCGGCCGAACGTGGCGTTGCCGACGCCCAGGGCGAGCAGGAGCGCGAAGGCCAGGCCCGCGATCGCGGCCCAGAAGCGCTGTCCCCTGATCGTCTCGACCAGCGAGTCGGCGGAGTCGACGCCGACCAGCATGAGCACGAACAGGAAGAGCATCATGACCGCGCCGGTGTAGACGATGATCTGCACCGCGGCGAGGAACGGGGCGTCCTGGACGGCGTAGAGCACCGCGAGGGACAGCATGACGACGCCCAGCATCAGCGCCGAGTAGACGGCCTTGCGGCTGAAGACCAGGCCGAGGGCTGCGGCGACCGAGACGACGGCCAGCACCCAGAACGTGACGGTCTCACCCATTGTTGCGTCCCAGCCGGTAGTAGTCCTCTTCGGTCTCGCCCAGGCGCATGGGGTGCGGCGGAGTCTCCATCCCCGGGCCGAGCGGCGCGAGGAGCATCTCCTTGGTGTAGATGAGGCTCTCGCGGCTGGAGTCGGCGAGCTCGTACTCGTTCGTCATGGTCAGCGCGCGGGTCGGACAGGCCTCGATGCACAGGCCGCACAGGATGCACCGCAGGTAGTTGATCTGGTAGACGCGGCCGTAGCGCTCACCCGGCGAGTAACGCTCCTCGTCGGTGTTGTCGCCGCCCTCGACGTAGATCGCGTCCGCCGGGCAGGCCCAGGCGCACAGCTCGCAGCCCACGCACTTCTCCAGGCCGTCGGGCCAGCGGTTGAGCTGGTGCCGGCCGTGGAACCGCGGAGCCGTGGGCCGCTTCTCCTCTGGGTAGTTGACCGTTTCGACCTTCTTGAACATCGTGTGGAAGGTCACGCCGAACCCCTTGACGGGGTTCAGCCAATCAGTTGCTCCCACTGGAAACCTCCTTGCGCGCCACTCCGTGGTAGTGCGGCAGGTCGAGCGGCGGCACGGGGAACCCGCCCGCGGCGGGCTCGGCGCCGAGCTCCTCGAACTCGGCCTGGACCTGGGCCTCCCGCTCCTCCTTGCGCCTCTGCAGGACGCTGTCGAAGCGCCACCAGATGAGGGCGCAGCCGATCAGCACCACGACGCCCAGCACGTACACGAGGGTCCGGTCCGTGCCGGCCAGGCGGAACGCCTTGGCGGTGGCGATCAGCAGGATCCAGGCGAGGTTGACCGGGATGAGGATCTTCCAGCCCAGGGCCATGAGCTGGTCGTAGCGGACTCGCGGCAGCGAGGCGCGGCACCAGATGAAGAACGCGAAGACCAGCACCATCTTCGCGAAGAACCACAGCAGCGGCCACCAGCCGCTGTTCGCGCCGTCCCACATGGAGATCGGCCACGGGGCGCGCCAGCCGCCCATGAAGAGGGTGATCGACATGGCCGAGACGACGAAGACGTTGACGTACTCGGCGAGCATGATGACCGCGAACTTCAGCGAGTTGGAGTATTCGGTCTGGAAGCCGCCGACCAGCTCGCCCTCGCCCTCGGGCAGGTCGAAGGGCACACGGTTGGTCTCGCCCAGCATCGTGATGACGTAGATGACGAAGGACGGGAACAGGACGATCATGTACCACGACGGCATCGGCACGCCGAAGATCTCGTTGCCGCCCGCCTGCGCGCCGACGATCTCGGAGGTGGACAGCGTCCCGGCGTACAGGAACACGCCGACGAACGACAGTCCCATCGCGATCTCGTACGACACCACCTGGGCGCTGGCCCGCAGGCCGCCCAGCATCGCGTACGGCGAGCGCGACCCCCAGCCGGCGAGCACGATGCCGTACACGCCGACCGAGGCCATCGCCAGCACCAGCAGCACCGCGACCGGCAGGTCGGTGAGCTGCAGCGGCGTCTCGACGCCGAACATGGAGACCTTCGGGCCCATCGGGACGACGGAGAAGGCCAGGAACGCCGGGACCGCCAGGACCACCGGGGCGATGAAGTAGATCACCTTGTCGACGGTCCGGGGCATCAGGTCTTCCTTGAGACCCATCTTCAGGCCGTCGGCGACCGACTGCAGGAGACCGAACTTGCCGGCCCGGTTGGGGCCGTAGCGGTTCTGCATGCGGGAGATCAGCTTGCGCTCGAACCACACGCCGAACAGCACGCCCAGCATCAGGACGACGAAGATGACGACGGCCTTGATGATGCTGATCCAGAGCGGGTCATGGCCGAAGTCGGCGAGGGTCGGATCGGCCGCCGCCAGCAGGGTAGTCCTCACGAGACACTCCCGATCTTTACGGTGTCACCGGCGACGGCGCCCAGGTCGCGGGTCACCGAGCGGCCGGCGGAGTTCGACGGCAGCCACACGACCCCGTCGGGCAGGTCGGCGATGCGCACCGGGACGCTCAGCGAGCCCCGCTCGCCGGTGACGACGATCTTGTCGCCGTCGGAGACCCCCGACGCGGCCGCGGTGGCCGCCGACACCAGCGCCGCGGCCTCCCGGGCGGTGCCCGCGAGGTACGGCTCGCCGTCCTGCAGGCGCCCGTCGTCGAGCAGCAGGTGCCAGGTGGCGAGGGTCGCCTCGCCCGGCCGCAGGGCCGGGACCCGGCGTGAGGCGACGTCCGGGGCTGCGGCCCGGGGGCCGCGCCAGGCGCCGATCGAGCCGAGCTCGCGGCGGGCGGCGGCCGGGTCGGGCAGGCCGAGGTGGACGTCCATGTGGTCGGCGATCGCGGTCAGGGCCCGCAGGTCGCTCATCACCCCGGGAACCCGGAGCGCCTGCTCGAACGTGCGGCCGCGCCCCTCCCAGTCGACGAACGTGCCGGACTTCTCGGCCGTCGCGGCGATCGGCAGCACCACGTCCGCGCGGTCGGTGACGGCGCTGGCGCGCTGCTCCAGGCTCACGATGAACGGGGTGTTCTCCAGGGCCGCCAGCGCGGCCTCGGGGTCGGCCAGGTCATAGGGGTCGACGCCGGCCACGACGAGCGCGTCCAGCTCGCCGTCCAGCGCCGCGCCCAGGATTCCGGAGGTGTCGCGGCCGGGGGTGTCCGGCAGCGAGGCGACGTTCCAGATCCGGGCCACCTCGGCGCGGGCCGCCTCGTCGGCGACCGGGCGGCCGATCGGCAGCAGGTTCGGCAGCGCGCCGGCCTCGACCGCGCCGCGCTCACCGGCCCGGCGCGGCACCCAGGCCAGCCGGGCGCCGGTCGCGTCGGCCAGCCGTACCAGCGCCGACAGCGCGCCCGGCGAGGTGGCGAGCCGCTCGCCGGCGAGGATGACCGCGCCCGGCTTGCGGAGGGCCTCGGCGGCCGGAGAGCCGCCGGAGACCAGCTCGCCCAGGGCCTCGGCCTCGGCGCCGGGCAGCGCGCGCAGCAGCGTGCCGCGCATCTTGGCCAGGCCGGGGCTCGCGAACGGGGCGATCGAGAAGACCGGCAGGCCCCTCTTGCGCCACGCCTTGCGCAGCCGCAGGAAGACGATCGGCGACTCCTCCTCGGGCTCGAAGCCCGCCAGGAGCACGGCCGGGGCCGTCTCCAGGTCGGAGTAGCGGACCTCGATGCCCTTGCCGGCGACGGCGTGCGCGAGGAACAGCGTCTCCTCCGCCGACAGGGGGCGGGAGCGGAAGTCGATGTCGTTGGTGCCGAGCGCGGTCCGGGCGAACTTGGAGTAGGCGTAGGCCTCCTCGACCGTGACCCGGCCGCCGACGAGCACGCCGGCGCGGCCGCGGGCGGCGGCCAGCCCGGCGGCGGCGACGGCGAGCGCCTCCGGCCAGGAGGCCGGGACCAGGCGGCCCTCCTCGTCACGGACCAGCGGGGTCTTCAGCCGGTCGGCCGCGGTGGTGTAGGCGAACGCCCAGCGGCCCTTGTCGCAGTTCCACTCCTCGTTGACCTCCGGGTCGTCCCCGGCGAGGCGGCGGGTGACCTTGCCGCGGCGGTGGTCGGTGCGCAGCGAGCAGCCGCTGGCGCAGTGCTCGCACGCGCTGGGCGTGGAGACCAGGTCGAACGGGCGGGCCTGGAACCGGTAGGCGGCGCCGGTCAGCGCGCCCACCGGGCAGATCTGCACGGTGTTGCCCGAGAAGTAGGACTCGAACGGCTGCCCGTCGGCGGCGCCGACCTGCTCCTTGGCCCCGCGCTCGAAGAAGTCGATGAGCGGGTCGCCGGCGATCTCATCGGAGAAGCGGATGCAGCGGGCGCACTGGACGCACCGCTCGCGGTCGAGCAGCACCTCGGTGGAGAGCGCGACCGGCTTGGGGAAGGTCCGCTTGCTCTCGGTGAAGCGGCTCTCGCCCTGCCCGTTGGACATCGCCTGGTTCTGCAGGGGGCACTCGCCGCCCTTGTCGCAGACCGGGCAGTCCAGCGGGTGGTTCATCAGCAGCAGCTCCATGACGCCGCGCTGCGCCTTCTCCGCCACCGGGGAGGTGAGCTGGGTCTGCACCACCATGCCCGGGGCCACCTCGATGGCGCAGGACGGCTGCGGCTTGGGGAAGCCGCGGCCGTTGCCGGCGTCGGTGATGTCCACCAGGCACTGGCGGCAGTTGGCGGCCGGCTCCAGCAGCGGGTGGTCGCAGAACCGCGGGATCTGGATGCCGAGCAGCTCCGCCGCCCGGATGATCAGCGTTCCCTTGGGGACGCTGACCTGGAAACCGTCGATCGTGAGGGTCACCAGGTCTACCGGCGCCTGGGCCGGGGTGGTCGCTTCGACTGTCATGCGGTCCCCCACACCGTGGACGGAGCGTGATCGAACGGGCAGCCGCCGATCTCGAAGTGCTTGAGGTACTCGTCGCGGAAGAGCTTCACCGACGAGTGGATGGGGCTGGTGGCGCCGTCACCCAGGGCGCAGAAGGAGCGTCCCAGGATGTTGTCGGCGATGTCGGTGATCGTGGTCAGGTCCTCCTCGCCGCCCTGACCCTTCTCCAGCCGCTTGAGGACCTGCTTGAGCCAGTAGGTGCCCTCCCGGCAGGGGGTGCACTTGCCGCAGGACTCGTGCGCGTAGAACTCGGTCCACCGCAGTACGGCGCGCACCACGCAGGTGGTCTCGTCGAAGATCTGCAGGGCCCGGGTGCCGAGCATGGAGCCCTTGGCGCCGACCGACTCGAAGTCGAGCGGGACGTCCAGGTGCTCGTCGGTGAAGATCGGGGTGCTCGACCCGCCGGGGGTCCAGAACTTCAGCCGGTGGCCCGCGCGGATCCCGCCGGCCATGTCGAGCAGCTCGCGCAGCGTGATGCCGAGCGGCGCCTCGTACTGGCCGGGGCGGGTGACGTGCCCGCTGAGGGAGAAGATGCCGTAGCCCTTGGACTTCTCCGTGCCCATCGAGGCGAACCACTCGGCGCCGTTGGCGATGATCGAGGGAACACTCGCCACCGACTCCACGTTGTTCACGACGGTGGGCGAGGCGTACAGGCCCGCCACGGCCGGGAAGGGGGGCTTGAGCCGAGGTTGGCCGCGATAACCCTCCAGCGAGTCGAGCAGCGCCGTCTCCTCGCCGCAGATGTAGGCGCCCGCCCCGCTGTGGACGACCAGCTCCAGGTCGAAGCCGGAGCCGAGGATGTCCTTGCCGAGCAGGCCCCGCTCGTACGCCTCGGCCACGGCCGCCCGCAGGCGGCGGATGACGTGCAGCACCTCGCCACGCACGTAGATGAACGCGTGGTTGGCGCGGATCGCGTAGGAGGTGATGATGACGCCCTCGACGAGCGAGTGCGGGTTGGCCATCATCAGTGGGATGTCCTTGCAGGTCCCGGGCTCGGACTCGTCGGCGTTGACCACCAGGTAGTGGGGCTTGCCGTCGCCCTGCGGGATGAATCCCCACTTCATGCCGGTGGGGAATCCCGCGCCGCCGCGGCCGCGCAGACCGGAGTCCTTGACCGCCTGGATGACGGCGTCGGGGTCCATGGTCAGCGCCTTGCGGGCGGCGGCGTAGTCGCCGTAGCCGTCCAGGGTGAAGGAGTCGGGCTGGTCCCAGTTCGCGGTCAGGACCGGGGTGAGAGTGGTCATGGTGCCTCGGGCGCCTTCCATCCGTTGGCCTTGGCGACCTTCAGGCCCTCCAGCGAGGGGCCGGCGGCCGAGGGGCCCTCACCGGCCAGGCCGTCGGACAGCCCGGCGAGCACCCGGGACGCCTCCTTGAAGGTGCACAGCCTCTTCGGGCCGCGGGTCGGCACGACGTCCTTGCCGTCCCTCAGGTCGTCGACGAGCTGCTTGGCCGACTCCGGGGTCTGGTTGTCGAAGAACTCCCAGTTGACCATCATCACCGGGGCGAAGTCGCAGGCGGCGTTGCACTCCAGCCGCTCCAGCGAGACCTTCCCGTCCGGGGTGGTCTCGTCGTGACCCACCCCGGCGTGCTCGGACAGCTCGTCCCAGATCTGGTCGCCGCCCATGACGGCGCACAGCGTGTTGATGCACACGCCGACGTGGTACTCGCCCATCGGCCTGCGCTTGTACATCGTGTAGAAGGTCGAGACGCCCACGACCTCGGCCTTGCTCAGGCCGAGCATCTCGGCGCAGAACTCGTGGCCGGCGTCGGAGACGTAGCCGTCCTCCGACTGCACCAGGTGCAGCAGCGGCAGCAGGGCCGAGCGCGGCTTCGGGTAGCGGCCGATGATCTCCTTGGCGTCCCGTTCCAGACGCTCGCGGACCTCCGGCGGATAGGTCGCGCCCACGACGGCGCCCTCCTCATGGCTCATCGGTCCACACCTCCCATAACCGGGTCGATGGAAGCGACCGCGGAGATCACGTCGGCCACCATGCCGCCCTCGCAGGTGGCGGGGATGGCCTGCAGGTTCGTGAAGGACGGGTCGCGGAAGTGCACGCGGTAGGGCCGGGTGCCGCCGTCGCTGACGACGTGCGCGCCCAGCTCGCCGCGGGGCGACTCGACCGAGGAGTAGACCTGACCCGCCGGGACCCGGAAGCCCTCGGTCACCAGCTTGAAGTGGTGGATCAACGCCTCCATCGAGCCGCTCATGATGTGCGCGATGTGGTCGGGCGAGTTGCCGTAGCCGTCGGGGCCGAGCGCGAGCTGCGCGGGCCAGCCGATCTTCTTGTCGTCCACCATCACGCGGCCGCCCTTGAGCGGCCCGGACAGCCGGTCGAGGGCCTGCTCAATGATCTTGAGCGACTCCTCCATCTCGGCCATCCGCACGAGGTAGCGGCCGTAGACGTCGGCGCTGCGCTCGGTCGGGACGTCGAACTCGTAGGTCTCGTAGCCGCAGTAGGGCTGCGTCTTGCGCAGGTCCCACGGCAGGCCCGCGGCCCGCAGCATCGGCCCGGTGACGCCCAGGGCCATGCAGCCGGTGAGGTCGAGGTAGGCGACGTCCTTGGTGCGGGCGAGGTAGACCGGGTTGGCGTCGAGCATCTTGCGGAAGTCGCGGATGCGGCCCGGCATGACCTTGAGCAGCTCGCCGACCTTGTCCACGGCGCCGGCCGGCAGGTCGGTGGCGACACCGCCGGGCCGGACGTAGGCCATGTTCATCCGCAGGCCGGTGATGTACTCCATCACGTCGAGCACCATCTCGCGCTCGCGGGCCCCGAAGAGGAACGGCGTGGTCGCGCCCAGCTCCATGCCGAAGGTGCCGATGGCCACCATGTGCGAGGAGATGCGGGTGAGCTCCATCATCATCACGCGGATGGCCTGGGCCCGCTCGGGGACCCGGTCGGTGATGCCGAGCAGCTTCTCCACGCCCATGCAGTAGGCGGTCTCGTTGAAGATCGGCGAGAGGTAGTCCATCCGGGTGACGAACGTGGTGCCCTGGGTCCACGTCCGGTACTCGAGGTTCTTCTCGATGCCGGTGTGGAGATAGCCGATGACCGTGCGGGCCTCGGTGACCGTCTCGCCGTCGAGGTTCAGCACCAGGCGGAGCACGCCGTGCGTGGACGGGTGCTGCGGGCCCATGTTGACGACGAGCTGCTGGTCCTGCTGGCCGCTGAGGGAGTCGACCAGCTCCGTCCAGTCGTTGCCGGAGACGGTGTACACCCTGCCCTCGGTGACCTCTTCGTCGTATGAGGCACTCACTGGTAGGACCTCCTCTGGTCCGGTGCCGGGATCTCGGCGCCGCGGTACTCCACCGGGATGCCGCCGAGCGGGTAGTCCTTGCGCTGGGGGTGGCCGTCCCAGTCGTCGGGCATCATGATGCGGGTCAGCCCGGGGTGACCGTCGAAGACGATCCCGAAGAAGTCCCACGTCTCACGCTCGTGCCAGTCGTGGGTCGGGTAGACCGAGACCGTGGACGGGATGTGCGGGTCGGCGTCGGGGCAGGAGACCTCCAGGCGCAGCCGCCGGTTGTGCGTGATCGAGCACAGGTGGATCACCGCGCGCAGCTCCGCCCCCTCCATGTGGGGGTAGTGCACGCCGGAGACGCCGAGCGACAGCTCGAAGCGCAGCGCCGGGTCGTCGCGCAGCGTCCGGGCGACCTCCGGCAGGCGCTCGCGCCGGACGTGGAAGGTCAGCTCGCCGCGGTCGACGACCACGCGCTCGATCGCGTCGCCGAAGTCCGCGCCGAGCGCGCGCTCCAGCTCGTCGGCGACGGTGTCGAAGTAGCCGCCGTAGGGGCGCGGGGTGGCCAGCTCGGGCTTGCGCCGCACGACCAGCCGGCCGTACCCGGAGGTGTCGCCGGTGCCGGTGGCGCCGAACATGCCCGTGCGGGCGATCGGCTCCTCCGGGATCTCGGGGAGGTTGTCAGTCATCGGTCGCCTTACCGCTCCTCGTCCGCCGTGCGCGGGCCCGCCGCAGGGAAACCGCCGGTCACTTCGCGGCCTCCTGGTCGATCAGCGGCAGCGTCCGCAGCGCCTGCAGTTCGAGCTCGTCGATCTGCTTGGCGCGGTGCGCGCCGAACTTCATGTTCTGGATCTTGTCGTGCAGCTTCACGATCGCGTCGATGAGCATCTCGGGCCGCGGCGGGCAGCCGGGCAGGTAGATGTCGACGGGCACGACGTGGTCCACGCCCTGCACGATGGCGTAGTTGTTGAACATGCCGCCGCTGGAGGCGCAGACGCCCATGGCGATGACCCACTTGGGCTCGGCCATCTGGTCGTAGATCTGGCGCAGGACCGGGGCCATCTTCTGCGAGAGACGGCCCGCGACGATCATGAGGTCGGCCTGCCGCGGAGACGCCGAAGCGCGCTCCATGCCGAAGCGCGCCAGGTCGTGCTTGGGACCGCCGGTGGACATCAGCTCGATGGCGCAACAGGCCAGGCCGAAGGTGGCCGGCCATACGGAGTTCTTGCGCGCCCAGCCGGCGACCTGCTCGACCGTGCTGAGCATGAACCCGCTCGGAAGTTTCTCTTCAAGTCCCATATCTAGTCCCAGTCCAGACCCTTGCGGCGCCACACGTACGCGTAGGCCACGAGCACGGTGACGATGAACAGCACCATCTCGACCAACCCGAAGACGCCGAGCTGGTCGAAGGCGACCGCCCACGGGTAGAGGAAGATGATCTCGATGTCGAACACGATGAAGAGCATCGCGGTGATCATGTACTTCAGCGGGAAACGGCCGCCGCCGACCGGCTGGGGCGTCGGCTCGATACCGCACTCGTAGGCGTCGAGCTTCGCGCGGTTCCAGCGCTTGGGACCGGTGAAGGGCGCGATCGTCACCGAGAAGATCGCGAATCCCGCCGCGAGAACGGCGAGCACCAGGATGGGCGCGTACAGGTCCATCGCTACGCCTCCTCTCCCATCTCCACGCGCGCCGGCGCGTAGCTGGTCGTTTCTGTGTGGTGTGCAAGTCTAGGGAGGGCGGTCGTCAGGTCCGCCTCCCGCTGGCCGGGCTTCGTGAAGCAGGGGTTCATGCCGGTGGCGC
Organism: Streptosporangium sp. NPDC048047; assembly: GCF_040653115.1. Classification (NCBI taxonomy): domain Bacteria; kingdom Bacillati; phylum Actinomycetota; class Actinomycetes; order Streptosporangiales; family Streptosporangiaceae; genus Streptosporangium; species Streptosporangium sp. NPDC048047. The sequence continues at coordinate 41,013 of NZ_JBEZNH010000026.1, forward strand.
CACCTTCGACAGGGCGTTGATGATGCGGTCGGACGCGTCACCGCGCCGGTCGGTGAGGTTGGCCAGGAGTTTCAGGGCGAACCTCATCAGCGGAGGGTGCGGCAGCGCGTGACGGGTGATGAAGTCCATCACCCCGCGACGGCCGATGAGCTCCACGAACCCGCGGCCCAGGGTGAAGTATCCGCCGTAGGCGTCCTTGAGGATACCCGGGTATGCACGCAGCACCCGCTCGCGCTGGGCGGCGGTCGCCCGGCCGAGCGCCTGGACGATCGTCTCCGCCGCGATGTGGCCGGTCTCCATCGCGTACGCGATGCCCTCGCCGTTGAACGGGTTGATCATCCCGCCCGCGTCGCCGACGAGCACCAGGCCGCGGGTGTAGTGGGGCTGGCGGTTGAAGCCCATCGGCAGCGCCGCGCCCCGGATGGGGGCGGTCATGTTCTCCTCGACGTAGCCCCACTCGGGCGGCATGGTCGCGACCCAGCGCCGCAGCAGGTCGCGGTAGTCGGTGCCCTTGAACGCCTCGCTGGTGTTCAGCAGCCCGAGGCCGACGTTGGAGGTGCCGTCGCCGACGCCGAAGATCCAGCCGTAGCCGGGCAGCAGGGTGTCGCCGGCCCACAGCTCCAGCCAGGTCTCGAGGTAGTCGTCGTCGTGGCGCGGGCTGGTGAAGTACGTCCGTACGGCGACGCCCATCGGGCGGTCCTCGCGCTTGTGCAGCCCCATCGCCAGGGAGAGCCGGGTGGAGTTGCCGTCGGCGGCGACCACGAGACGGGAGCGGTAGGAGACCTCCTCGCCGTCCTTCTTCGCGGTGACGCCGACGACGTGACCGCTGCGCTCGTCGAGGATCGGGGCGATGACGTTCACACCCTGCAGCAGGCGGACCCCGGCGCGCTCGGCGTTGGCCGCGAGGATCTGGTCGAAGTCCTGCCGGGTGCGCACCAGGCCGAAGTCGGGGTAGCTCGACAGCTCGGGCCAGTCGAGCTCGAAGCGCAGGCCGCCGCCGACCACCCGCAGGCCCTTGTTCCTGACCCAGCCGGGGGCGTCGAGGTCGATGCCCATGGCGATGAGCTGCTTGACCGCCCGGGGCGTCAGGCCGTCGCCGCAGACCTTCTCGCGGGGGAAGGTCGTCTTTTCGAGCAGCAGGACCTCAAGGCCGGCTCGTGCGAGATGGAATGCGGTCGTCGAGCCGGCGGGTCCGGCACCGACGACGATGACGTCGGCGTCGATTTCGGTGACGTTCCGCTGCGCGGCGGCTGGCACGGTCACGGGACCCGTCCTGTCCTACAGCTTCGAGGCCTTTGAGTATTCGGCCCTTCGTTCCTTTGTGAAGTGCTTCACAAACTTGTCGGCCCGAAGTCTAGCCCCTTTACGGCCTGAAGTGTCAGCGGGGTCCGTCAATGCCCGCGAATCCTTCACGCCGGCTTGTACGCGCGGTGAATCGCCACGATCCCCAGGGCGAGGTTGCGCCACGCGACCCGTTCCCAGCCGGCCTCGCGGATGATCCCGGCCAGCCCCGGCTGGTCCGGCCAGGCCCGGATCGACTCGGCCAGGTATTCGTAGGAGTCGTCGTTGGAGCCGAACAGCCTGGCGGCCTGCGGCATCATCCTCATGAGGTACTGGGTGTAGACGAGGTCGAACGCCTTGCTGGTGGGGTGGGAGAACTCCAGGATCACCAGGCGCGCCCCCGGCCTGGCCACCCGCAGCATCTCGCGCAGCGCCTGGCCGGTGTCGTGGACGTTGCGCAGCGCGGTGGAGATCGTCACCGCGTCGAAGACGTCGTCGGCGAACGGCAGCCGCAGCGCGTCGCCGGCGACGAAGGTGACCCCGCGCACCCCGCCGCCGGACAGGCCCGAGCCGCCCCGCCGCCGCACCCCGGTGCGCAGCATGCCGAGCGAGAAGTCGGAGGCGATCGCGCGGGCGCCGAGGGCGGTGAAGGCGTCGGTGGAGGTGCCGGTGCCCGCACCGAGGTCGAGGACCAGCTCACCGGGGCCCGCGTCGACGGCCGCCGCGGTCGCCTTGCGCCACAGCCGGACCTGGCCGAGGGAGATGATGTCGTTTACCAGGTCGTAGCGCCGGGCCGTGCGATCGAACATCGCGGCGACCTCATGCGGTTGCTTGTCCAGCGAAGCGCGCGTCATGAGGACAAGACTAGGGCCGCAGGGACATTCCACGGAAAGTAGCCACTCGGTTACTCACGGTCTGCTAGTAATTGCGGAATGCTCCCCGAAACCACCCCCACCCGGGCCGCCCCCGCTCCGGTCCCGCCCCCGCTCACAGCGCCGCCCCCGGTCGCCGCGCCGCCTTCGGTCCCGGCCCCGGCGGCGGCCGTCCCCGCCCTCCGCCGGGCCGCCGTCCCCGCCGCGGCCGCCCTCGCCGCCCTCTCCGTCCTCGCCGCCCCTCCGCCGCCCGCCGCGGCCGGTACGGTCCCGCACCCCGCGGTCGTCTCGGCCGACCCGGTGGACACCACCCCGCACGTCCTCGACGGGATCGTCAACGCCTTCGCCCTGGTCGGCGGCACGGTGGTGGTCGGCGGCAGGTTCGGCCGGGTGCGCGAGGCCGGCACGACCCGGGAGGTGGAGCGGCGCAACCTCTTCGCCTACGACCTGGCCACCGGGCGGATCCTGCCGGGCTTCGCGCCGCGCCCCGACCGCCCGGTCCGGGCGCTGGCCGCGGGCGACGACGGCACCGTCTACGCCGGCGGGGAGTTCACCACGGTGAGCGCCTCCGCCCGCGGCCGGACCGGTGCGCTGACCCGGCTGTGGCTGTCCGACGGTTCGCCGGTGGCCGGCTTCGCCGCCCGGATCAGCGGAGGCCCGGTGACCGCCCTGGTCAGGGATGGCGCGGCGCTGTACGCGGGCGGGGGCTTCACCCGCGCGGGCGGCCTGGCCCGCCCGGCCCTGGCCCGGCTGGACGCCGCCACCGGCGCCGCCGACGCCGCGTTCGACATCCGGCCGGACGCGCCGCGGGGCTCCCGGGCACGGGTCCACGCGCTGGCGCTCGGCGGCGGGAGGCTGGCGGTCGGCGGCGACTTCACCACCCTGGGCGGGCTGCCGCGGGCCCAGCTCGGCCTGGTGGACGTCCGCGCCGCCCGGGTCGACGCCTGGCGGACCGCCTTCTACGCGCCGCGGTGCGCCCGCGACTTCCCGGGTTACGTGCGCGGCCTGGACTTCGCGCCCGGCGGCTCCTACTTCGCCGTCGTCACGACCGGCGGCCCGCGCGGGGCGGAGCGGCCGTGCGACACCGCCGCCCGCTTCGAGACCCGCCCGCCGCGAGCCTCGGGTGAGGTCTCCCCCACCTGGGTCAACCACACCGGGGGCGACTCGCTGTACGCGGTGGCGGCGACCGGGGCCGCGGTCTACGTCGGCGGCCACCAGCGCTGGCTCGACAACCCGGAGGGCCACGACTCGGCCGGGCCCGGGGCGGCCCCGAGGCCGGGGATCGGGGCGATCGACCCGCGCACCGGCCGGGCTTTACCGTGGAACCCGACCAGGGAGCGGGGAATCGGAGTCAAGGCGTTCCTCACCTGTCCCCGGGGACTACTCGTTGGTAGCGACACAACTCGGCTCGGTCACGAGTACCATGCCCGAGTCGGCATGTTCCCGCTGCCGTGATCACTTCTGATTCTTGGCGATTCGCGCGCTCACCGCGTCCCGCTGTTTGGACAGCAGGACGTAACTGGCCACCCCGCTGACCAGGAATGCGGCGACTATCAGGATCAAGGGCTCACGCAGGCCGAGGAGATACAGCACGCCGAAGCTCACGGCGAACAGTCCCAGCCGGGAGACGGTGTAAACGAAGACGGGATGCACACCGTCGAGGTTACGTCACTCTCCACGTATGGTCCGTGCCCCCGGGCGTATGACGGTGCCATAAAGACAGAGCGGACGCTCTTCGCACCGAGCACGGGCGCTGCTAGTGTGCCCAACAGATCAGTTTTGTAAAGAAACACCCACGAGAGCGTCAAAGAGGCTCTATCATATAACAATCGGGCAGTCAGTCGGTAACAACCCGTGATCTTTGTAAGAAACCACGGATAAATCAGACTTCGCTCGGCACACTGGTTACCTGTCCGCCCGCTGGCAGGAAGCGGGATGCGAGGGGGAGAGATTGTGGAGAGTAGCAGCGAGCGTCTGCTGACGCCCGGAGAGGTCGCCGCCCTCTTCCGGGTCGACCCAAAGACGGTCACGCGGTGGGCCGCGGCAGGCCGCATCAGCAGCATCCGTACCCCCGGAGGGCACCGGCGGTTCCGCGAGTCGGAAGTGCACGCCCTCCTGCGCGGAGAGGACGTACTGACGGCCGAACGGCCGGCAGGCGAGACCCCGCGTGTCTGACGACTGAGGACGTCACGTCATCGGTGGTCCTGCGCGCCTTACCCGGAATGCCGCAGGATCGCCGATGGAGTCGCACGGCCCACGGACGGACCGGCCCGTCGGCCGCGTACCCGTGCGAAGCGGCGAGTCGGCCCGCCGCTCACCCCTCCTGCTCAGCCTTGAACGCCAGGAACTCCCGCTCCAACTCGTCGTTCTCCTCCAGCCAGCGCCGCCGCCGGAGCGCGAACTCCTCCTCGGTGAGCGACTCCGCCAGCCAACGGTCGTAGTCCGGGTCCCCCGGCGAGATCTCCACGTACGCGTTGCCGATCAGACGCCCGTCATCGCTGGACAGGCTCTGCGGCACGCGCAGAGTCCCGTCAGCGAGCCTGATGACGTACATCCCCAGATCACCTAGATTCCGTAGCGCCGGTTGAAGAACAACATGACATTGAGCGCCATCCGCGTGTCACCGCCGAGCATGTCCACCAGGGCCGGCCGCTGCCGGGAGGCGATGGCGGCGAACGCGTCCGCGAAGAACTCCCGGCGCCCCAGCTCCCCCGCCTGCAGGTGGAAACCCGACGCCAGCACCGGCACGCACTGCTCGTAGAGGGCGACGAACTCCGCCGAGTCGGACACCCAGCCGTCGTGGGGCATGTCCACGTCGTCCAGGGCGTGCCCGATCTCGTGCATCATCACGTCGGGCGTGGGCGAGGGGCGGTCCCCCACGACCACCTTGCGGTCACCGTACGCGCCGGCGCAGACGTCCCAGGTGGCGCGGCCCGACGGCAGCGCCGCGCCCCGCAGGTAGCCCATGTCGTCCAGGTCGGGCACCCCGCCCTCGCCGACGTAGATCCCGGTGAGCCCCTCGGCCAGCTTCTCCTTGAGCCTGTCCGGCAGCCGGGCGAGGCTCTCCACCGCCCGCACCGTCTCCGGGGAGGGCGGACCCTCCCGGGAGTCCCACTGGCGGTGCAGGATCGTCTCCAGGGGTCCGCAGTGCCGCAGGCCGTCGCCGAAGCCTGGGGCGTCGGGCGGGTGGGGCCGGGCCCGTGGCCGCTCGTCCGCCAGCTCGAAGTCACGCCAGGTGTACCGCGGGCGGTCCTCCGCGGACGCCGTCACGGTGCCGGCCCTGCGCTCGGGACCCGCCCTGCGCTCGGGACCGGCCCCTGTCTCGCGCACCGCGCCCGCCCCCCGCACCGCGCCGGGGTCACGCGCCCTTCCCGCCTCCCGCACCGCGCCGCCGTCGTGCGCCGGGTCGGCCTCGCGCGGCATCGGGCCCGCCTCGCGCGGCGCCCTCCCCGCGCCGTCCACGCGCCGGGATGACAGGCCGCCCTGCCACCAGCGCCGCCGGTGGCGGCCCTTGTCGGCGGAACTCGCCATCGCATGCCCTCCAGGGGAAGTGGCAACGGATCCCACCGTACGACGTGGATCTTCACCAGTCATCCGAAACCGGGCTCTTGCCTCACCCGGACCGGTGATGGCCTACAGTGCGGAACATGCCCTTGCTAGCTCTGGCGCTGCTCGCCCTGTGGCTGTACTGCCTGTTCGACGCCATCACCACGCCGGACGAGGAGACAAGAAACCTGCCCAAGCTGCTGTGGGTGATCATCATCGTGCTGGTCCCCCTGGCCGGCGGGGTGTTCTGGCTCCTGCTCGGCAGGCCGTCCGGCCCACGCGCGCCCCGCGTCCCCCTGCCCCCGGAGGCGCCGCGGCCGCAGGCCCCCCGGGGCCCGGACGACGACCCCGACTTCCTGCGCGACCTCGACCGGCGCCTGCGCGACGACGACTGACGGCACGGCACCCGGCGGACCGTTCCCGGCCCGCCAGAGGGTCCCCCTCCGGATGCCCCGGGCCCGCCGGAAGACCCAGGGCCGGAAGGCCCCGGGCCCGCCGGAGAACCCGCCGGAACGCGGACGGGGCGGCGCGGGATCACCCCGCACCGCCCCGTCACCGGACGCCCGCCGGTCAGCCCGGCACCTCCGCGTAGGAGTGCAGGCCGCCGAGGAAGACGTTCACCCCGACGAGGTTGAACAGCAGGCAGCCGAACGCGATCAGCTGCACGATCATGGCGGCCCGGCCCTTGAAGCCGGCGGTGGCGCGGGCGTGCAGGTACGCGGCGTAGGCGATCCAGGTGATGAACGCCCAGACCTCCTTGGGGTCCCAGCCCCAGTAGCGGCCCCACGCCTTGTCGGCCCAGAGCGCGCCGGCGATGACGGCGAAGGTCCAGATCGGGAAGGAGATCACGATCGCCCGGTGCGCGATCCGGTCCAGGTCCTCCCGGGACGGCAGCCGCAGCGCGGTGTCCTTGCGGACGAGGTAGAGGACTCCGCAGACCGCGGCCATGGTGAACAGGCCGCTGGCGATGATCGCCGCCGTCACGTGGATCGCGATCCAGTAGGAGTTGAGCGCCGGAACCACCGGTCCGGCCTGCACCTCCAGGTACTTCACGGAGAAGCCCAGCCCGAGCGCGGCGGCGACCGTGACGAACGCCCCGAGGAAGCGGATCCGGTAGCGCAGGTCCATGAACAGGAACGCGGTCACCGCCGCCAGGCACATGGCGACCACGAACTCGTACATGTTGCCCCACGGCCACCGGTTCACCGATATGCCCCGGGTGAGGACCGCCGACAGGTGGGCGGCCCAGCCCAGCCAGGTGAGCGCGACCGCGACCGTGCCGGCCCGCGACGCCCAGGACGGGGGCTCCTTCCCGGCGGGGGCCTCCCGCCCGACGCCCTCCGGGCCCTCCAGGCCCTCCGAGCTCTCCAGGACCTCCGCGGCCCCCATGGCCCCCGGGGTCTCTCCGGCGGACCCGGCCGCGGGCGGTGCCGTACCGCCGCCGACCGTGGCGAGCACGGCGTCGGCCTTGACCTCCGTTCCCGCGTCCGCCGTCGTCCCGGCGGCCTTGGCCGCGGACCGGGGACGGCCGAAGCCGAGGTCCAGGGCGTATCCGATCATTGCGAAGACGTACAGCAGCACCGTCACCAGGACGAGCTGGTCGCTCAGTACGGCGAGGCCGCTGTTCTCAACGGGCATCCTTAACTCCTGGATTCAAGGCGGCGACGACCCCGGCGAACTCCTCGCCGAAGTCACCGCCTTCGGTGCGCGTCAGACCGCCCACCTCGATGTGCCGAAGGCCGGGCTCGGACCCGTCCGGTCCCTGCCCGGTGGCCACGGCCTCGTTCTTCACCCGTACCCACACCCGGCGGCGGCGGACGGTCAGGGACAGCACCAGGCCGAGGACGGCCAGCACCGAGAAGACGAACGCGGGCATCCGGCCCGGGTCGTGGGTGATCTGCAGGGCCACCCACTCCTTCACGCCGGTGAACTCGATCGAGCCCGCGCCGCCGGGCAGGTCGAGCTTCTGCCCGACCGCCAGCGGGTCGGCCCGCGTGACCGGCGCCCCCGCCCCGCCGGGCAGGTCGGGCCGCTGGCCGGCGGGCGGCTGACCGGCCTTCATGACCAGCGGCCTCATCTTCTTCAGGCTTTCCGGGTCGAGCTGGTACACCGACTGCGGCCGTCCGTCGCCCATCCCCAGATCACCGGCGAAGACGCCGTAGATCTGGGCCAGGGGGTTGGCCGCGCCGGGGAAGACCGACACCCACTCGCCGCCCATCGGCACGCCGCTCGGCAGGAAGCCGACGAGGATGCCGAGCTGCTCGGGCCGGGCGTCCGGCACCTTGATCGTGCACTCGGAGGTGAACGTGCTCGGCTGGGCGACCAGGCACGGCACCGGGCCGTCGTAGGCGACCTGGCCCTTGCCGTCCGTGACCTTGAAGGTCGGCGCGTAGCCGTGGTCGATCAGGTAGGTCAGCGTGCCGTTGACGTCCAGCGGCTCGTTGACCTTGAGGGTGTAGTCGCGCTCGGGCGCGCCGGGGGCGTCGGTGACCTTGAGCGCGGCCGAGAAGTCAAGGGGCTGACCGCGCCGCTGGCCCTGGGCGACGTAGGTGGCCTGGAAGTCGTCCACGGTGAACGAGAACGGCTCCAGCGACTCGGCGCTCACCTGCTGACCGGGGATGTAGCGGTCATAGGCGGCGACCGTGTTGGAGAACCCCTCCCCCTCCACGACCAGCACGTTGCCGCGGTAGCCGTACAGCGCGCCCACGGCCACGGCGACCAGCATGCCGAGCAGCGCGACGTGGAACAGCAGGTTGCCGGTCTCGCGGAGGTACCCCTTCTCCGCCGACACCCAGCCGGGACCGGTGGTGACGCGGTAACGGCGGGCACGCAGCCGCGCGGCCGCCTCCTCCACGGTCAGACCGGCGTCGAAGGAGGCGTGGTGCGGCAGCCGGACGAGGTTGCGCGGCGGCGCGGGCGGCTTCCTGCGCAGCTCGCGCAGGTGGGCGGCGGCCCGGGGCAGCACGCAGCCGATCAGGGAGACGAACAGCAGCAGGTAGATCGCGGCGAACCACGGCGCGCGGAACACGTCGAACAGCCAGAGGCGGTCCAGCCACTCGGCGAGCCCGGGGTCGTCGCGGAAGTACTGGGCGACCCTGGCGTCGGCGATGCCGCGCTGCGGCCACAGCGACCCGGGGATCGAGGCCAGCGCGAACAGGAACAGCAGGATCAGCGCGGTCCGCATCGACGTCAGCGTGCGCCAGAACCACCGCGCCCACGCCACCGCGCCGAACGACGCCGGCCGTACGGCGGGCTCCCGCCCGGCCGGAGGCGGCGTCTCCACGGCCGTGCCGGCCCGGCCGGTCCGCTCGGTCTCGCTCACCGCACCCCCCTTTCGTCGCGCTCGGCCCGGTCCATCAGATCACCGGCTCGAATCCGCCGATCCACGTCTGCATCGTCGCGATCAGCCCCGACCAGAGCCCGGTGACCAGCAGCAGGCCGACGGCGACCAGCATGGCCCCGCCCACCCGGGTGATCAGTCGTGAGTGGCGGCGGAAGACCTTGAACGTGCGCAGCGCCTTGCCGTAGGCCAGTCCCGCCGCGAGGAAGGGCAGACCGAGGCCCAGGGCGTAGGCGAACGCCAGCAGCGCGCCGCGCCCGGCGCTGCCCTCGTTGAGCCCGAGGGTCAGCACCACTCCCAGGGTAGGGCCGATGCAGGGCGTCCAGCCCAGGCCGAACACCACCCCGAGCAGCGGCGCCCCGGCCAGGCCCGCCGCCGGGACCCGGTGGATGCGCAGATCCCGCTGCAGGCCGGGGATCGCACCCATGAACGCCAGGCCCATGACGACGGTCACCGCGCCCAGCACCCGCGTGATGACCTCGGCGTTGCCGAGCAGCACCGAGCCCAGCCCGCCGAACAGGGCGCCGCCCGCCACGAACACCACGGCGAACCCCAGGACGAACAGGGCGATGCCCGCGGCCATCCGGCCGCGCCGGGGGTCGGCGCTCATCCCGGTCACGTACGACAGGTAGCCGGGCACCAGCGGCAGCACGCACGGCGACAGGAAGGACACCAGCCCCGCCGCCACCGCGATCGGCAACGCCAGGGCGAGCGACCCGCCCGCCACCGTCCCGGCCAGGTCAGCGCTCATCACGCCCGCGTTCATCGGGTCCGCCGCCGGTCACCGTGACTCGGCGCTCAGCTTGGTGACCGTCGCGAGCAGCTCGCTGTGCTTGACCGCGCCGAGCGCGCGGGCGGCGATCCGGCCCTGACGGTCGATGACCAGCGTCGAGGGGATGGCCGCGGGCGGCACCGTGCCCTGGAAGGAGAGCGCGATCTTTCCCGGCTGGTCGAAGATGCTGGGATAGCCCGGCTGCTGCCCCCGCTCGAAGGCCAGCGCGTCGGCCTTGCGGTCCTTGAAGTCGATGCCCACGAACTCCACTCCGGAGTCCTTGGTCCTGGCCGCGATGTCCTTGAGCGTCGGCGCCTCCGCCCGGCAGGGCGCGCACCAGGAGGCCCAGAAGTTCAGCACCACGACCTTGCCCCGGTGCTCGGCGAGCGTGGTCCGGCCGCCGTCCAGGGTCTCCCCCGCGACCTCGGGGGCGGCCTTGCGGGAGGCCGCGTCGAACACGGTGATCTTGCCGTCGCCGGCCACGAAACGGGTGTCCCCCGCCTGCGGCTGCGACCCCTGGTTCCCGGCGCACCCGGACGCGGACACGGCGACGGCGGCGCACAGCGCGGCAGCGGAGAAGATTTTTGCGCGCATCGGTGGCGGGGTCTCCCTGTACTACAACCGGTAGAGCAGCCACTCTACCGGCGGGGTCACGCGCCCGGTACGGCGGGACGTCTGGAGAGCGCGCCGGCCGGTTCGCTGTAGCCCACGCTGGTCAGGCGGTCGCCCTCGAAGGACAGGGTGGTGAGGCTGGCCAGCCCGCACTGCCTGCGGCGCGGATCGTGCGGCAGCCGCCGGCCCTCCGCCGCGAGCCGGATGATCCAGATCGGGAGCTGGTGGCTGACCAGCACGGCCTCGTGGCCGCGCGCCGTGTCGCGGGCGACGTCGATGGCCGCCTTCATCCGCCGGACCACGTCGGTGTAGCGCTCGCCCCAGGAGGGGCGGAGCGGGTTCCACAGGTAGCGGTAGCGGCTCGGGCTCCGGAAGATCCCGTCACCGCCCCCGACCATCAGGCCCTCGAAGATGTTCTCCGCCTCGATGAGCCGGTCGTCGAGCGTGACGTCCAGCCCGAAGGTGGCGCTCAGGGGGGCCACGGTCTCCTGGGCCCGCTCCAGCGGGGAGGAGAACAGGGCGACGACGTCGCGGGTGGCGATCGCCTTGGCGACCGTCTCGGCCATCTGCACGCCGGTCTCCGAGAGGTGGAAACCGGGCAGCCTGCCGTACAGGACGTTGGCGGGGTTGTGCACCTCGCCGTGGCGCAGTAAGTGAACGATGGTGGTCTCGGCCATGGTGTCATCAGCCTACCCATCCGTACGGCACGGCCCACGTCAGAGGTCGGCGGCCACCGCCTTGAGCGCCTCCACCGCGGCCCGGATCGCCGGGCGGCGGGCCGCGTCGGCGCGCCACAGGGCGTAGACCCGGCGGGACGGGCGGGGCCGCAGCGGGACGATCCTGACCCCCTCGGGCACGAAGTCGCGGCCGAGGCGCGGGATGATCGCGCATCCCTGTCCGGCGGCGACGAGGGCGAGCTGGGTCGGGTACTCGTCCGCCATGCAGGAGATCTCCGGCTCCAGCTCGGCCGCGCGCAGCGTGTGGACCAGCCAGTCATGACAGACCGTGCCCGGCGAGGAGCTGACCCACCGCTCCCCGGACAGGCCGGCGAGCTCGATCTCCGACCGCCCGGCCAGCGGGTGCGCCTCGGGCAGGACCACGTCCGCGATGTCGTCGAGGAGCGTCTCCCGCGACAGCCCCTCGGGGATGGCCATCGGCCGGTTCGACCAGTCCTGGGCCACCGCGAGGTCCAGCTCACCCCTGGCCACCTCGCGGATCTGCCGGGCGGGTTCGCGCTCCATCATCTGCAGCCGCAGGTCGGGATGGCGCCTGTGCAGCAGGCGCAGCGCCCCGGGCAGCAGGCCGCGGGCCGCCGTGGGGAAGGCGCCGATGCACAGCCGTCCCACGACCTCCCCGCGCAGCGCCTCGAAGTCGGCCTCGGCGGTCTCCACCAGCGCGAGGATGCGCCCGGCGTGGTCGGCGAGCAGCCCGGCCGCGTCGGTCAGCCGTACCCCGCGTCCGTTGCGTTCCAGCAGGGGCGCACCGGTCTCCCGTTCCAGCTTGGCGAGTTGCTGGGAGACCGCCGACGGGGTCACCATCAGGGCCTCGGCCGCCGCGCCCACGGAACCGTAGACCGCCACGGCGTGCAGGGCCTTGAGGCGGTTGAGATCCAACATGTAAGCGATTCTAAAGCCATCAGCAAAGAAAGTCTCGCTTGTCCTGAATTATCGATACGGTCAACGATGAAAAAATGAGAACCAGACACCTCCTGCTGGCCGTCGGCCTCGCCACCGTCTGGGGCTTCAACTTCGTCGTCATGGAGGCGGGGCTGCGCCACTTCCCGCCCCTGCTCTTCGTGACGCTGCGGTTCGCCCTGGCGGCCTTCCCGGCGTTGCTGTTCATCGGGGGTCCCGGTGTGCCGTGGCGGCGGGTCCTGGCCGCCGGGGCCACGCTCGGCGTCGCGCAGTACAGCCTCCTGTTGCTGGGCATGCGGGCCGGCATGCCCGCCGGACTGACCTCGGTCGTCATCCAGGCCCAGCCGGTGTTCACCGTGCTCCTGGCGGTGCTCCTGCTGAAGGAGCGGATCACCGCGCGACGGGCGATCGGCCTCGGCGTCGCGCTCGCCGGACTGGCGCTGATCGGCGCGGACCTGGGCGGCGAGGGCGGTCCGGTCGGCGCCTTCCTCCTGGTCGTCGGCGGCGCCTTCGGCTGGGGGCTGGGCAACATCGCGGTGCGCAAGGCGGCGCCGCCCAGCACCATGCGATTCATGATCTGGCTGAGCGCGGTGGCGGCGGTTCCCATGTTCGGCCTGTCACTCCTGGTCGAGGGCGTCCCTCAGGTGCGGTTCTCCACCGAGGGCGTGCTGGCGGTCCTGTACGTCGCTCTGCTCGCCACCCTCGGCGGCTTCGGGGTGTGGGGTTTCCTGCTCAAGAAGTACGACGCGTCCGTCGTCGCGCCCTACAGCCTGCTCGTCCCGGTCTTCGGCATGTCCTCGGCCTTCCTGGTCACCGGGGAACCCGTCTCCCCGGTGAAGCTCGCCGCCGCCGCGCTGATCGTCTCCGGAGTCCTGTACGCGGGCACCCGCCCGCGCCGGAAGGCTGTTCCCGGCGGGGCTTCCGGCGGGGCTTCCGGGGAGGCTTCCGGCGAGGAGGGACGGCTGGACGGCGACCTGCCCCGCGCGGGCAGCGCCGCCACCGCCGGGGGATGACCCGTACGGCTCCGCTGGGGCTTTTCGCTTTGCGGGGCGGTTCTTCCGGGGCTTGGGCGGGTCACCGCTTGTCGGGCCGGACGACAGCGCGCGCTGCGGTGGGTGGGTGTTCCGGCCGGCGTTGTGGCCGGGCCCTGGTGCCGACCGGCCTTCGGCCTGGTCCCGGGCGCGAGGGTTTCTGGCGTTTTGAAGCCGGCCGGAACACCCACCCACCTCCGCGCCAAGACCGCGTCGTTCGTACGGATGACCCGCCGTAGCGTCTTGCTTTCCGGCGGCCCACGGCCCTCGCCGACGCTGAAGCCACCCTGCTTCCCCGCTCAGGGCAGGCCGCCGTAGCCTTGCGGCCACACCGGCAGGGGAGAGCGCAGGGCCGGGCGCCGTAGCCCCTCACTTCCGGACCGCCCATGGTGCCCACCGGTCACTCTTCCGACCATCCCGGCGCCTTCCTCAGCCTCAATCGATCTGGGCGCGTAAGAACCCATCGCGGCCAGGAGATCCACGCCGGTTCCTGATGACGGAAAGCCCGATGCATGGGAAGACTCCCGGGCGGCGGGCCGAGAACCCCTCTGATCAGCTCCGACGATGTGTTCGCCATGCTGCGGAATCCTCGATGAGCAGGCAGACTGGGAATGTGAATCCCAGGTCCCGCTACGCCAGCCGTCGCGTGTATCTCGTGCCCGCCGATCTGGACGAGTTGATCGGGCCTATGGTCGGCGTCGTAGAACTTCCCACCCACTTGGACTGGTCCGAGCAGCGTGTCTACGATCTCGCGGACGACAGCCATGTCGGGCTCATGTACGAACGCGTTATCCGCGAAGCCTCCCAGCTTGATGACCTGCGGACCTATCTGAACCGTGAAACGCTGGTCCGCATCTGGCCGTCCCTCTACCTGCCTGTTCAGGCCAGGAGGGCCTGGGAGGCGTGCTTCCAGAACCTGCTACGGACCGCGTAGCGCCCATGGACCCGCTGCATGAGCTCGCCACAAGAATCGGTCTGACCGCGACGGAGCGTTTCGGATTCGCGCTCGCCGGCGGCTACGCCGTACAGGCACACGGCTTCCTTGCACGCCGGTCGGAGGACGTCGACTTGTTCACCTCGGCCGACGGGGACTTCGACACCGCGGTGATCGCAGCTGCGGCGGCATATCGTGATGCGGGGCTGAAAGTCGAGACGACGCTCGCGGCTCCGGGCTTCGCCCGCCTGCTCGTCACGGACGGTGATGGTCGCTCAGTCAAAATCGAGATGGGAGTGGACTGGCGTGCCCATCCGCCGGTTCGGCTGGAGATCGGTCCCGTGCTCCATCCCGATGACGCGGTGGGGAACAAGGTCGCCGCTCTGTACGGCAGAGCCGAGGTTCGAGATTTCGTCGACGTGTTCGCGGTTCTACGCAGCGGGCGTTACACCCCTGAGCAACTGATCCATCTGGCCACGAACGCGGATCCCGGATTCGATACAGGGATGTTCGCGACGGCCCTGTCCGCGTTGGGCCGCATACCTGACGAGGCCCTGGCTCATCACGGCCTCAGCGACGAGGAGGTCCGGGAGCTCCGCGGTCGCTTTCGCGATTGGGAGAGGCTCCTGCGTTCGAGCAGTGAATGACCGGCATGCCGACGGATTCGGGTTCTGGAACGGTCAGCGGCACCGGAGACCAGCTCTCCGGTGCCACCGCCCTCATCGACGACCATGCCCCCGCGGATGACGGGGCGTCTTCCCTCGATGGCGTCTTGCCGCCGGCAGGATCCCGTTCAGCAGGTTCGCCGGTGAGTCGGCGCAAGGCCATCTGGGATGTGACCTCATGGAGACGATCGAAACCGGCGCTCAGGAGCGAGGGCGGACAGGCCCCACAGTTCGGTGATGCGGCCGTGCCGTACCCGGAAGAACTCCATCATCATGGGGGGCCGGTCCGCCGGGGTGCCGTGCAGGGTCGTGCGGACGGCGGCCCCGTCCCGGTCGGAGAGCACGTCCTCGACGACGACCCTGAGGCCGGGGAACATCGCGTGCATCCCGGCCCAGGCCTTCACGACGCTCTCGACGCCGACGGTGCCCAGGGGATGGCTCACGAAGTCCGCCGAGAAGATCGCCTCGGCCGCCGCGACGTCACGGGTGTTGAACGCCTCGTACATGCGGTGAGCGAGGGCCTTCGCGTCGTCTGTCATCTGGTTCGCTCCTGCTCGGGGGGTATGAGTTCCACGTTGGCGCGCAGGCGTCCCAGGACCCGCAGTACGGTCTCCCGCTCCTCGGCGGTGACGCCGTCGAGGAGCCGCTCCTGGTAGTCCTGGTGGGCACGCGCCAGTTCCGCGGCGACCCGTTCGCCTTCGGGGGTCAGCCCGGCCAGGGTGTAGCGGTTGTCCGCCGGGTCGACGCGGCGACCGACCAGCCCCTCGGCCTCGAAGTCCTTGACGATGCGCGTGACGCTCGCACCGTCGATCGCGAGCGCCCGGCGCAGGTCGCTGTGGCTCGTCTCGCCGTTCCGCCACAGCCGCATCAGCGTGTGGAGACGGTGCCCGTTCATCCCCACGTGGCGGGCGAACGCCTGCCGTACCTCGGCGCAGCCACCCATCAGGTCCTGGAAGAACCTGTCCTCGGGGGTTCCGACCCGTTCCACGACCACCTCCTTGATCCGATCATTCATTGAACCAATCAAGAGTTGATGCGTCAAAGGGTTTGTTGCGGAGACGGTGAAGTGGGTGTGGAGAGTGGCGGGCCGCGAGGGCGACATGGGCGGCGAAGGGGGTGTGGGGCGTGGCTACCCTGGAGGGCGTGAGCCGTACTGAGAAGTCCGAGGACCTGTTCGCCCGCGCCCGCCAGATCGTCCCGGGAGGCGTCAACTCCCCGGTCCGGGCCTTCGGCGCAGTCGGGGGAACCCCCCGCTTCATGGCGTCGGGGCAGGGGCCCTACATCACCGACGTGGACGGCAACCGCTACGTCGACCTGGTGTGCTCCTGGGGGCCGATGATCCTCGGGCACCGGCACCCGGCCGTGGTGGAGGCGCTGCAGGAGGCGCTGGCGGACGGCACCTCCTTCGGTACGGCGACGCCCGGCGAGGTCGAGCTCGCCGAGGAGATCGTCGCCCGGGTCGCGCCGGTGGAGAAGGTCCGCCTGGTCAGCTCCGGCACCGAGGCCACCATGTCCGCCGTACGGCTGGCCCGCGGCTTCACCGGCCGCTCCAAGGTCGTCAAGTTCGCCGGCTGCTACCACGGCCACGTCGACGCCCTGCTCGCCTCGGCCGGGTCCGGCCTGGTCACCTTCGGCCTGCCCGACACCCCCGGCGTCACCGGCGCCTCGGCCGCCGACACCGTCGTGCTGCCCTACAACTCCGTCGAGGCGGTGACCGAGGCGTTCGGCGCCTTCGGCGACGAGATCGCCTGCGTCATCACCGAGGCGTGCCCGGCCAACATGGGCGTCGTCCCGCCGCTGGAGGGGTTCAACGCCACGCTCCGCGAGCTGTGCACCGCGCACGGCGCCCTGCTGATCATCGACGAGGTGCTCACCGGCTTCCGCGTCTCGGAGGCCGGCTGGTACGGCCTCGACCCGGTGGACGCCGACCTGATGACCTTCGGCAAGGTCATGGGCGGCGGCCTGCCCGCCGCGGCGTTCGGCGGCCGGGCCGACGTGATGGCCCACCTCGCCCCGGAGGGCCCGGTCTACCAGGCGGGCACGCTCTCCGGCAATCCGCTGGCCTGCGCCGCGGGTCTGGCGACCCTGCGCGGCTGCGACGACGAGGTCTACGACCGGATCGACGCCGCCGCCCTGGTGATCGGCCGCGCCGCCGCCGACGCCCTGGCCGCCGCCGGGGTGCCGCACCGTCTGCAGCGCGCGGGCAACCTGTTCTCGATCTTCTTCACCGAGGAGCGGGTCACCGACTTCGCCGCGGCCCAGAAGCAGGACACCGCCGCCTACCGCGCGTTCTTCCACGCCATGCTCGACCAGGGCGTCTACCTGCCGCCGTCGGCCTACGAGGCGTGGTTCCTCTCGGCCGCCCACGACGACGAGGCGCTGACCCGCGTGGCCGAGGCGCTTCCCCTCGCCGCCAAGGCCGCCGCCCAGGCAGGCTGAGGAACGCCCGCAGGCGGACCTTGAGGGGGGATCCTCTACGCGTCCAGGTCGATGTCGATGGGGAAGGGCGCCGGGACGGTCAGACGCCCGTGGTGGATGCCGGTGAGCCCGTACGCGCCGGTGGCCGGATCGAGCTCGTGGACGTACACGACGGGCCTGCCGTCCTTGCTCTCCACCCGCCAGAAGTGTGGGATGCCCGCCTCGGCGTAACGGAACGGCTTGGTCTTGCGGTCGCGGTCCTCGGACTCGGGTGAGACGACCTCGACGACGAGCCGGACCTCGGCGGGCGTGTAGAACGTCCGCTCGTCGTCGGCGGCCGCCCGCGCGTCGACGACCGAGACGTCGGGACAGGGCCGCATCCGGTGACCGAGCCTGACGTCCATCTGGTCCACCGCCACCAGTCCTTCCGGCGCCTGGTCGTCGAGTGCCTCCGTGAGGAGGCGCACCAGGCGCTGGTGGAACCGCTTCCGGGGGGACATGAAGACGAGTGCTCCATCGATGAGTTCGACGTGTTCGAAGAAGTCGGGCTCGCCATTGGGCCCCTCCGCCGGAAGACGATCGAGGTCGTCGGCGGTCCATCCCCAGGGGGGCGGAGAGGGCCAGTACTCCAGGGCGCTGCTCACGTCGGTCACCGTAACGTCGTCTCCGTCACCCGGTGTGTTCATTCGAACCATCTCCGTTGCCCTCCCTCCATTCTCTCCCCCTTCGTCCTCACTCTTTCCCTCCCCGGTCCCTCTTTCTTCGCCTCCCGGGCGTTACACCCGACCTCGCCGTTCCCGCGCCGGAGCCCACAAGTGATCTGACTCCGTCCCTTCCGGGCGAAGATCAGGGACGACTCGCAGGGAGGAGCGAGGCCGCAGGTGATCGGGCGGGCACCATGGGCGGTCCGGGAGTGAGGGGCTACGGCGCCCGGCCCTGCGCTCTCCCCCGCCAGTGTGGCCGCAAGGCTACGGCGGCCCGCCCTGAGCCGGGAGTACCAGATCGCTTCAGCATCGGCGAGGGCCGTGGGCTTTCGGAAAGGAAGACGCTACGGCGGGTCATCCGTACGGCCGGGGTGGTCTTGGCGCGGAGGTGGGTGGGTGTTCCGGCCGGCTTCAAAACGCCCGCAACCGTCGCGCCCGGGACCAGGCCGAAGGCCGGTCGGCACCGGACAGCGACCACAGCGCCGGCCGGAACACCCACCCACCGCAGCGCGAACCACCGACCAGCCCGACAAACGCGGACCCACCCAAACCCGGAGAACCGCCCCAAGACGCGAAAAGCCCCAGCCGGAGCACGCACATCCGACCGGCACGGCAAGCAGCGACCCGCCCGAACCTGGGAAGCGCCGGTGGACCCGCCCTCCACGTCACGATCCGCACAGGGACGTGCGCCGTCCCGGGTGGGTGCCCTACTCTGGGATGGCGAGGGGAGTACTTCCCAAGAGCCGACCCGGTCAGTACGGACGTCCCACGACGTCCCCGGGCGGCCGCCCGCGCGACGCGGGTGAAGGAGACCTCGAACGGCCAAGCGCGTTCGAGGAGGACCCATGCCCGTCATGCCCGCAGTACTCTCGATACCCGTCGTCCACCCGCCACCCGTGGCGTCCACGGCGTTCGAGGCGTCCACCGCCACCCTGGCCCCGGCCTTCGGGGGATCCGCCGCGCTGCCGGCCACCGCCCTCGGAGCCTCCGGCGCGCCGTCCGGCGCCGGTCAGCTCTCCGCGGGCCTCCAGACGATCGGCTCCCCGCAGCTGTGGGGGATCAGCGTCGCCGTCCTCGTGCTGCTGCTGGCGCTGGACTTCGTGCTGACCCGGCGCCCGCACGAGGTGCGGATGCGCGAGGCCGTCGCCTGGTCCGTCTTCTACCTGGCGCTGCCGCTGCTCTTCGGGGTCTACCTCTGGATGGACTTCGGTTCCGGGCAGGCGGTGGAGTTCTTCACCGGCTACGTGGTGGAGAAGTCGCTGTCGGTGGACAACCTGTTCGTGTTCATGCTGCTGCTGGCCGCCTTCGCGGTCCCGGCCGCGCTGGCCCAGCGGGTCCTGCTGTACGGCATCATCGGCGCCCTGGTGCTACGCGCGATCTTCATCGCGCTCGGGGCGGCCGTCCTGCAGAGCGGCACGTGGGCGTTCCTGCTGTTCGGCGCGATCCTCATCCTCACCGCAGTGAAGATCATCAAGGAGGCGCTGAGCGACGAGGAACAGCACGTCGACGTCTCGTCGATGCGGGCGGTCCGCCTGGTGCGGCGTTTCATGCCGGTCACCGACGACTACCACGGCTCCCGGCTGGTCGTCCACCAGAACGGCCGCCGCGCCCTCACCCCGCTCGCACTGGCCATCGTGGCCGTCTTCGCCACCGACATCGTCTTCGCCGTCGACTCGGTGCCGGCGGTGTACGGCGTGACCGAGGACCCCTTCATCGTCTTCACCACCAACGCCTTCGCCCTGCTGGGCCTGCGGGCGCTCTACTTCGTGCTGCTGGGCGTCCTGGCGAAGCTGCGCCACCTCAACCACGGGCTCGGCGTCATCCTGGCCTTCATCGGGGTCAAGCTGGTCCTGCACTGGGCGCACGGTGTCTGGACGTGGGTGCCGGAGGTGCCCACCCTGCTCTCGCTGGGGGTCATCATCGTGGTCCTGGCCGTCGTCACCCTCACCAGCGTCCACGCCAACCGCCGCGACGCCAGAGCCGCCGCCTCGGATTAGGCGCCGGACGCGAGGCCGCGGCGGGCGCGGAGGCGCACCGCCGCGGAACCGTGCGGAAGGTGAGGCCGTACGGACTGCGGGACCGTACAGAGGGAGGAACCGCGCGGGACCGTCAGTCGCAGACGACGTCCGCGAGGCGGTCCAGGACCTGGAGGGGATCGGGCAGCGGGCGGCCGTCCGGGGGGCGCAGCCAGGAGGCGGCCCCGCCGTTCGGGAGGGTGGAGGGCGGAGCGAGGACGTAGCTGTCGCGGCAGTGCCAGCGCAGTCCGGGCATCTCGTCGATCGTCGAGGGACCGTAGTCGAGGGGGCAGGACCACCACTCGTCCTCGTCCTCGGCGACGTTGCGGGTGGTCACGAAGAAAAGGACCCGGTCGCCGTGGACGGCGACCGGGCCCGGGATGAATCCGCCGGACTCCATGGCGGTGAGGGCCGCGAGGCCCCCCGCGGCGGGTACGTCGAAGACGTCGAAGACCCGTCCCGTGGGCAGGATCACGTTCGCCTCGGGCTCGTGCCGCCACCAGTGGGACAGCTGGGCCGGGTCGGTGGTCGCCTGCATCTGCCAGGCCCGGGAGAGCGGGTGGGCGCCCGGGTCGGGACAGCCGACGCGGTCGCAGGAGCACGCGCGGGGCCCCGTGGGCATCGGCCGGGCGCCGGGGCAGCTCGCCCAGCCCAGGGAGGCGTACTCCAGCACCGAGTTGACCGTCTGCTTCGGATGAGCACGTCGTTTACCGCGACGAGTCCGTGGTACCCCCACCATTGTGTCCTCCGTCTCCGCCATACTCGCACCCCCGGATGAGGACGTATCCGCATTCTGGTGGGCAAGAGAAGTCAGACAGCCAGGGTCTACACCACCTGGGACACATCCGCACCGGTTCTCGCACTCTAACGCACGCACCCCACGGCGAAGTGACAAACTCCCAGTTCTCACGGTGTGCCGCTGGTCTCACCCGGCGTCACGCGCCGCTCCCCACCGGCCCGCCGCCCGCCTCCGCGGAGCCCGCGCGCCGTTTCCACCGGCCCCGCCGGCCGGTCTCACCGGAGCTTACGCGCCACTTCCGTCGCCCAGTAGGTGAGGATCGTGTCGGCCCCGGCCCGGCGGATCGCGGTCAGCGACTCCATGATGACGCGGTCGCGGTCGATCCAGCCGTTCGCCGCGGCGGCCTCGACCATGGCGTACTCGCCGCTGACCTGGTATGCCGCCACCGGCACGTCCACCATGTCGCGCACCTGGCGCAGGATGTCGAGGTAGGCGAGGGCGGGCTTGACCATCACGGCGTCGGCGCCCTCGGCGAGGTCGAGCCGCGCCTCGCGCAGCGCCTCGCCGACCGGCCCGGCCGCGTCCTGCTGGTAGGCGCTGCGGTCGCCGAACTGCGGCGCGCACTCGGCCGCGTCCCGGAACGGCCCGTAGAAGGCCGAGGCGTACTTCACCGAGTAGGCCATGATCGGGAGCTGCTGGAAGCCCTCGGCGTCGAGGGCCGCGCGGATCGCCGCGACCTGGCCGTCCATCATGCCGCTGGGCGCGATGAACTGCGACCCGGCGCGGGCCTGGGCCACCGCCGCGGCGGCGTAGCGCTCCAGGGTGGCGTCGTTGTCGACCTCGCCGTCGGAGGTCAGGATGCCGCAGTGCCCGTGGTCGGTGAACTCGTCCAGGCAGGTGTCGGTCATCACGACCATCGCGTCGCCGACCTCGGAGACCAGGTCGGCGACGGCCTTCTGGACGATCCCCTCGGGGTCGTCGGCCGCCGAGCCGCGGGCGTCCTTCACCGCGGGGATGCCGAAGAGGATGAGACCGCCGACACCCGCCTCGGCCGCCTCGTGGGCCGCCTTCCGCAGCGAGTCGCGGGTGTGCTGGAACACCCCCGGCATCGAGGCGATCGGGTTCGGCCGGTCGATGCCCTCCTTGACGAACAGCGGCAGCACGAGCTCCGCCGGGTGCAGCCTGGTCCCCGCGACCATCCGCCGCATCGCCGGGGTACGGCGGAGCCGGCGGGGACGCGCGACCGGGAACTGGGCGGTCATGGATCCTCCCTCTCCCCGGCCGCAGGGATCGAGGAGCCGGGGGACGCGTGTGGGGTTTCAGCCCGCTGGAAAGCTGGAAACGCGAAAGCCGCCGCAGGCGCCCCGGCCTGCGGGCGGCTTTCGCGGCACGGTTCCCAGTCTATTTGGCGCGGCGCCGGGCTCCCCTCCGGGTCTGGGAGGGCCTGCGGGGGACGTCTCCGGCCCCGACGGCGGCCTGCCGCTGCTTGGCGCCGTACTCGGCCAGCGCGGACGCCAGGGCCGACGTGGAGGGCCTGTCGGCCATGACGTCGACGCGCAGGCCGAACTCCTCGGCCGTCTTGGCGGTCTGCGGGCCGATCACCGCGATGACCGTGACGTTGTGCGGCTTGCCCGCGATGCCCACCAGGTTGCGCACGGTGCTCGACGAGGTGAACAGCACCGCGTCGAACCCGCCGCCCTTGATGGCCTCCCGGATCGGCGCGGGCGGCGGCGCCGCGCGGACGGTCCGGTAGGCGGTCACGTCGTCGCACTCCCAGCCGAGCTCGGTGAGCCCGGCCACCAGCGTCTCGGTGGCGATGTCGGCGCGGGGCAGCAGCACCCGGTTGATCGGGTCGAGCATGGAGTCGTACGGCGGCCACTCGGCGAGCAGGCCCTCCGAGGACTGCTCCCCGGACGGCACCAGGTCGGGCTTGACGCCGAACGCCACGAGCGCGGCGGCGGTGGCCTCGCCGACCGCCGCGACCTTGAGCCCGGCGAACGCGCGGGCGTCCAGGCCGTACTCCTCGAACTTCTCCCGCACCGCCTTGACCGCGTTGGCGCTGGTGAACGCCACCCACTCGTAGCGTCCGGTGACCAGGCCCTTGATCGCCCGGTCCATCTGCTGCGGGGTGCGCGGCGGCTCGACGGAGATCGTGGGGACCTCCTCGGGCACGGCGCCGTAGGAACGCAGCTGCTCGACCAGGGCGGCCGACTGCTCCTTGGTGCGCGGCACCAGGACCCGCCAGCCGAACAGCGGCTTGGTCTCGAACCACGACAGCCGGTCGCGCATGCCGACGGCCTCGCCGACCACGATCAGGGCGGGCTCGGTGACCCCGGCGTGCTTCAGGTCGGGGCCGATCCGGCCGAGGGTGCTCACCACGGTGTACTGCTCGGTGGTGGTGCCCGCGCCGCTGACCGCGACCGGGGTGGAGTCGGGGCGTCCCGCCGCGATGAGCGCCTTGGCGATCGGGACGGCCTCGGCGACGCCGTTGTAGATCACCAGGGTGCCGGCGCCGGCCGCGTGGGCGGACCAGTCCTCGACCTGGGTGGCGTCCACGACCCGGAACTCCGGCACCGACACCGCCGCGGGGATGCCCGCGTAGGTCAGCACCGCCGTGGCCGGGGGCACGCCCGGCACGATCTCGAAGTCCACCTCCGCCTTCGCGCAGGCCGCGACCTCGTCGGTGATCGAGGAGAAGAACATCGGGTCGCCGGCGCACAGGCGCACGGCGCGGCGACCGTCCTTGGCCGCCGTGACGGCCCTCAGCGAGACGGCGCCCTCCTCGGCGGCGTCCACGACCTCGGTCTCCGGACGGCAGTGACGCAACAGCGCACCGTAGGCCTCCCGGTCGAGCACGACGAGGTCGGCCTTCGAGAGCAGGTCGGCGCCGCGGAGCGTGAGCAGGCCCTCGTCACCGGGGCCGGCGCCCACGAAGGCGACGAAGCCCGCGGGGCTCTCGAAGGCGGTACTTCCGGAGCTCAATGTGCTTGCTCCCCTATCAACGTGCCGGCCCCTTCGGCGATCATCTCGGAGGCGAGGTCGCGACCGAGGTTCACGGACGCCGAAGGGTCTCCGGCGGTGGACTTGCGCACCGCGCGGCTGCCGTCCACGGCGACGACAGCGGCGGTAAGAATGAGTTGTTCCCCCTGGTGAGCGGAGTACGCCCCCACCGGCGCGGCGCATCCCGCCTCCAGGGCGGCGAGGACGGCCCGCTCGGCGGTCACCGCGGCCCGGGTTGCGGCGTCGTCGAGCACGCCGAGGAGCTCGACGAGGTCGGCCCGGTCGGACCGGCACTCCACGGCCAGCGCGCCCTGCCCGGGCGCGGGGAGCATCTCCTCGGCCTCGAAGATCTGGGCGATCTCCGCCTCCCGGCCCAGCCGGCCGAGCCCGGCGGCGGCCAGCACGACGCCGTGCAGCTCACCGGAGGTCACCTTGCCGATCCGGGTGTCGGCGTTTCCCCTGATGGGGACGTATTCAAGGTCGGGGCGGAGCACCCGCAGCTGGGCGATCCTGCGGGGCGAGCCGGTGCCGATCTTCGCGCCGGGCGGGAGGTCGGCGAGCTTCGCCGTACCGACCAGCGCGTCCCGGGGGTCGTCGCGCGGCGGGATGGCGGCGATGGTCACCCGCGGGTCCTGGGTGGTCGGCAGGTCCTTGAGCGAGTGGACCGCGAAGTCGATCTCACCGTCGATCAGCTTGTCGCGCAGCGCGCTGACGAAGACGCCCGTCCCGCCGAGCTGGGTGAGGTTGGCCTTGGAGACGTCGCCGAAGGTGGTGACGCCGACGAGCTCGACGGAGCGGCCGGTCAGCGCGGTGAACCGGTCGGCGACCAGGCCCGACTGGGTCGTCGCCATGAGGCTACGACGCGTTCCCAGCCTGAGCGGGGAGGAAACGCCGCTCACCTGCCCACCTCCTTCTCGACATCGGCGCATCTCACTGCGGCGGGGACCTTCGGGTCCAGATTGAACAGCTCGCGCAGCGCCTCGGCATAATGATCGCCCGCCGGGGACTGCGCGAGCTGCTTGACACGCACGGTGGGCTCGTGGAGCAGCTTGTCGACCACGCGCCGGATCGTCTGGGTGACCTCGTCCCTGGCCCGCCCGTCGAGCTCCGGGAGCCGGGAGACGAGCCGCCCGAGCTCCGCCTCGACCACGTCGGCGGCCTTGCTGCGCAGCGCGACCACGGTCGGCGTGACCCGCGAGGCCCGCTCGGCCGACAGGTAGGCCGCGACCTCATCGGCGACGATCTCCCGCACGGAGACGATCGCCTCGGCGCGCCCGCCGTCGTCGGTGTCGGCATCGGCGATGCCGTCCTGCATCGACTCCAGATCGACGAGGGTGACGCCGGGGAGGTCGCGCACCGCGGGGTCGACGTCCCGCGGCAGCGCGATGTCCAGCAGGAACATCTCCCTGGCCGGGACCATGTCGGCGGTGATGACCAGGTCGGTGGCGCCGGTGCACGAGATGACCAGGTCGGCGCGGTCCAGCTCGGCCGCCAGCTCGCCGAACTCGGCGGCCCGGCCGCCGACCGCCTGCGCCAGCCGTACGGCGCGCTCGTGGGTGCGGTTGACCACCACGATGTCGGTGACGCCCGCCCGCTGCAGGGTCGCGGCGGACAGGGAGCTCATCGAGCCGGCTCCGACGACCAGCGCGGTGCGGTCCCCGACCGGGCCGATCACCCGCTCCGCCAGGGTGAGGCCGACGCTCACCAGGGACGCGCCGGCCCGGTCGATGCCGGTCTCGGCGTGGGAGCGCTTGCCGACCCGGAGCGCCTGCTGGACGAGGTCGTTGAGCGTCGCGCCGAGCGTGCCCTCCTCCTGGGCGAGCCGCAGGGCCGAGCGGACCTGCCCGAGGATCTGGCCCTCGCCCAGGACCATCGAGTCGAGCCCGGCGGCGACCGAGAACAGGTGCTCGACGGCGCGGTCCTCGTAGTGCACGTACAGGTGGGCCGAGAGCTGGTCGAGGGGGACGCCGGAGTGGACGCCGAGCAGCTCCGACAGCCCGTTGACCGCGGCGTGGAACCGGTCGACGACGGCGTAGACCTCGACCCGGTTGCAACTGGAGACCACCATCGCCTCGGCCACGGCGGGGTCGCGCTGGACGTCGTGAAGCAGCTTCACCAGCGCGTCACCCGTGACCGACACCCGTTCGAGCAGGGCCATGGGAGCCGTGCGGTGGCTCAGACCGACGACGAGAACGCTCACCGGGTCCCGACCTCCTTCACCGGCCGGCGCCGGCCGGCCACGATGTCCGCGCCCGCCCGGGCGATGCCGTGCCTCCGGAGCCTGCCGGGCCTTCCGGGTCCGCCGCTCACAAGTCCACCGCCTCGGGCCACTCCTCGGCCATCGCGGGTCCCCCACTCATCCGATCCGTCTTGCGCTGCTCGTGGAACGCGAGGATCTGAAGTTCGATTGACAGGTCGACCTTACGGATATCGACGCCCTCGGGCACCGTGAGCACGACGGGGGCGAAGTTCAGGATGCTGGTGACCCCGGCGGCGATGACCCTGTCGGCCACCTGCTGTGCGGCCGTCGCCGGTGTCGCGAGCACCACGATCGACACTCCCCGCCGCCTGATGACGGTCTCCAGATCGTCGATGTGCTCCACATTCAATCCCGCGATGTGGTCGCCCACCACTTCGGGGTCGGCGTCGAAGAGGGCGGCGACCCGGAAGCCACGGGAAACGAACCCGCCGTAGTTGGCGAGCGCACGACCGAGGTTACCCACTCCGACGATGGCCACGGCCCAGTCCTGGGTGAGACCCAGCTCACGGGATATCTGGTAGATGAGGTACTCGACGTCGTAGCCGACCCCGCGGGTGCCGTAGGAGCCCAGGTGCGACAGGTCCTTGCGGAGCTTGGCGGAGTTCACCCCGGCCGCCGACGCGAGGTCCTCGGAGCTCACCGTGGCCAGGCCCCTCTCGGACATGCCGTTGAGGGCTCGCAGGTAGAGCGGCAGCCGGGCGACGGTCGCCTCGGGTATGCCGCGTTCGCGAGCGTGGGACGGACGGCGGATCACGTGCCGGAGCTCCAGGGGGACAGGCGACCGGCGCGGCCGGAACGCGGCGGATGACGAGGTGAGGCCACTGTCTTTCAGGTTAGTCCCTTTGTGAAGCGATGCACAAAGTGAAAGTTCACGCATCCGCGCTCGTGCGGCCCTGATGTCGTCGGCGTCCTGGGGCGTCCCGCCGTGTCCGGGTGGGCGGCGGCCCGGGGCACGCCGCGCGCGGCACCGCCGTACGGCTCGGCTACGGTGACTGCCATGGCACCGCAGGACCACCGCATCACCCTGCTCGGCAAGCCCGGCTGTCACCTGTGCGACGACGCCCGGGCGGTGATCGAGCGGGTCGCCACGGAGCTGGGCGTCCCCTGGGAGGAGCGCGACATCACCGCCTCCGCCGAGGACCAGGCGAAGTACTGGGAGATGATCCCGGTGACCCTGGTCGACGGCGTGCAGCACGACTTCTGGCGCGTCGACGAGGCCAGGCTGCGCGCCGCGCTGGCCTCCTGAGACGCGGCCGGGCCGTGCCCGGCCGCCAGAAGGACGCCGCACCGGCCGCCAGAAGGCCAAAAGGCCGTCGGCAGGCCGTCAGAAGGACGTCGGCAGCGGGAGCACCTTGGCGGCGTTCACCCTGAGGTCGATCACGTTGGTGGCGAGCACCATGTTCTGGCGCTCGCTGACGAACCGCTCGACGTGCGGCTGGCGCTGGTGCTCGGCGTAGGCCACCTCGTCCCGGTAGATCTCGTAGACGATGCGCTGGAGCGGGGCCGACTTCACGGCGTGGCAGGCGTAGATCAGCGTGTCGGGCTCCGCGCCGCGGACGGCCTCGACCGTCTCCTCGGCCAGCCGGTCGAACATCTCACCGGTGCCGTCGATGAGGGTGAAGACGGTCAGCAGCCCGAAGACGTTCGGCGAGGGGCGTACGGTCCTGCCCGGCCGTCCGGCCGCCGCCCCGGAGTACACCGCGCCGGTCTCCGGCGGCCCGGCCGCCCGGCCGTGACCGCCCGGGACGCCCGGCAGGCCGGGGGACGACGCGTCGGGGCGGCCGTGCCGGGCCTGCGGAGCGCCGAACGCCTGGTCGGCCGCCATGGGCCGCAGCGGCGAGTCGGAGACGGCGAACTCGCCCGTGCTGGGGCCGGCGGGACGCCTGCCGTACTCGTTCAGCGGGATGTCGTACTCGCCGGTGGAGCCGGCCTGGCCGTCGTGCGGTCCGGCCTGCGGGTCGTACCCGCCCGCGCCGGGCGGCATGCCGTACTCGCCCGCCATGAACATGCCGGTGGCCGGGCCGCCGAACGGGTCGTCCCCGGCGGGCCGGGGCTGCGCCGACCGGCGTCTGCGGCCCCCGCCCTCGGGCTCCGGCTCGCCCGCCCGGTACTCGGCGACGAGGTCGCCGAGGCCGGAGCGGCGCGGGGGCTCCTCGGCGAGGGCACGCATCCCCGCGACGGGGACGTCCGCGGCGGTCCGCCCCACGACCGGGACGTCCGCGGCGGTCCGCCCGAGGGCCGCGCGACGGCCCGCCGGCTCGCGCCCGCCGGAGCCGCCCGCCGGGGCGTCGTATCCGCCCTCGTCCTCGTCCTCGTCGTCGTCCTCGTACGGCGCGAGCGGGCGGAGCAGGCCGTACCAGATCGCGGCCGCGGCGACGCAGAGCAGCAACGCGGTGAACATCCCCGGTACGGCGAAGCTCATCGCCCCCACGAGGGCCAGGCCGGTCGGGCCCAGCACGAGGAGGGCGTGCATGTTGTCGGCGTCGTACTCGTCGCCGCCCCTCCACCGCCGCACCGCCACCGCGACCCCCGCCACCAGGACGAGCGCGGCCACGACGTGGACGGCCAGCAGCACATAGGTCGGCGGCAGACCCCAGTGGACGCTTCCGACCGGGAGGGACTTGCCGAAGCTCTTCTCCTCCTCGACCCGGTCGACCGCCAGGATCACGGCGCCGACGATCGTGAACCCGGCGCCCACGAGCCATGAGGCGAATCTGAGGCCGGCCCCGCGCGTCAGCAGCTGGACGACCCCGACGGCCAGCCATAGCGGGGCCAGCAGGGAGCCGGTCAGCTGGTACGCGCGGAACGTGGCCGCCCCGAATCCCAGCAGGTGACCTGCGCCGATCACTCCGAGTGACACGCACAGCGCCGCCGTCGTGAGACTCCAGGCGATCGCCCATCCCGTGGGCTCGCTGCGGAACCGGCCGACGAGGGCGGCGGTGGCGACGGCCGCGAGGAGTGATCCGGCGAATGCGATGACAGCGACGAGGACTTCCATGGTGCCCCCATGCTGCCGGACATCGGCCCCCTACCGGTAGCCGGGCGGCCGAACCTCCGGACACCGCGGCCGGATCGGCCCGGAGTACCGCGATATCAGATGACTACCGTGAGTCACGATTTTGTCGTTTGGATTGTGGAATCACCTGTTTGATTCCTAGAGTGAGCGGGCACGCCGCACCCTCTCCCCCACAGGGATACCGGATGCCAGACACGTGGCCGCTCGCCGGGCACCTCCCCACCGCCGTCGGAACGCTCCCCGTCCGCGGCGACGAGCCCGCCGCGCGCGCGGACGCCGTGGAGGAGCTCCGCGAGCTCGTGCTGCGCGCCAAGACCGGGGACACGGACGCGTTCGGCGCGCTCTACGACCGCTACCTCGACCTGGTGTACCGCTACGTCTACTTCCGGGTCGGCTCCCATCCGCTGGCGGAGGACCTCACCAGCGAGACCTTCCTCCGGGCGCTGCGCCGGATCACCGATTTCACCTGGCAGGGCCGTGACTTCGGGGCCTGGCTCGTGACCATCGCCAGGAACCTGATCGCCGACCACTTCAAGTCCGGCAGATACCGGCTGGAGGTCTCGACCGCCGAGGTGGTCGACACCCCGCTCGACGGCCCGCACATCCCGGAGAACGCCGTCGTCACCGCCATGGTCAGCGACCGGGTGCTCAGCGCGGTCCGCGACCTGGGGCCCGAGCAGCAGGAGTGCGTGGTGCTGCGGTTCCTGCACGGCATGTCGCTGGCGGAGACCGCGCTGATCATGGGGAAGAAGAGCGGGGCCATCAAGGCGCTGCAGTTCCGCGCGATCAGGGCCCTCGCCCGCGCGCTGCCGTCGGATCTCGGCTGAACCCGTGTGTGGCGGCGTGAGCCCCGCGAACCCGGCGGGGGGACCCCGCGAGCCCGCCGGGGCCCCTGAGGCCCCCGTGAGGCTTCGGCGAGGTCCCGCGAAGCCCGGTCCGTGCGGCGCGTAACCCGCCACGCTGGGCCGTCGTTAGGCAGATGACACGATGCGTCACGGATCTGGGGCGGCAGGGAGCGTTCATGGGTGAGTGGCTGCGCGGCATCTCGCGCGGGTCCCGGGCACGCGCCCGGAGCCACGTCACGAGGCTCGGCACCCGGATGGACGGCGTGCCCCGGCCGGAGTTCCGTGCCGGGCTGCGCGAGCGCCTGACGAACGCCGCCCGGGAGGACCCCGCCGGGACGGACCCCGCCCAGGAGGACCTCGCCGGGGCGGACGAACCCGCGGCGCCGGTCGTCCCGGCGCCCCAGGCCCGGCACCGCAGGCGCGGCCGGCGGGGCGTCCGGGTGCGGCGCCCGCAGCCCGGCCGGCTCTACCGGCTCGTGAGCGCGGGACTGGTGACGGCGATGCTGGCGGCGGCCCTGGTCACCTACCGGTCGATGCCCGGGGAGACGCTCTACCCCCTCAAGCGGGCCGCCGAGAGCACGCTGTTCCACCTGAGCGCCGACGAGGCCGAGCGGGCCGACCGCTCCTTCGGCTACGCCGAGACCCGCGCCCACGAGGTCGAGGAGCTCCTCGGCTCCTCCCGGCGGGAGAAGCGCCTGATCCGGCAGACCCTCAAGGACATGGAGGACACGACCCGCTCGGCGGTCTCCTCCCTCACCCGGGTGCGCCGCCGCGACTCCCGCGAATCCCGCCAGCTCAAGCGCTTCGTCCAGAAGCAACGGAACCAGATCGAGGGCATGCTCCCCAGGCTGGACGTCGAGGAACAGCGCCGGGCCAACGGCTACCTCCACTACATCATCCAGCTCGCTCCCCCCGGCTGACGGACCGGCGCGGGACCCGCCCGGAGCCGCCACGGGGGCCGTCCGCCGGGCCGTGACCGGGCCCGCGGAGTGGCCGCGAAGAGTCGGCGGAGGGCCGCCGGCCCGTCGCGCGTCGCCTCCCGGCCCCGCGTTGTATACCGGTTTAACCCGCCTGCGCCGGTTAAGCTGAGGTCCATGAGGCGGCTACTACGAAACCGGGACGAGGCGGGGACGGCCGGAGAGGTGGCAGCCGGAGAGGTGGCGGCCGCTGCGGCGGTCGCGCTGCCGATGGTCGAGCCCGACCCGACCGCCGCCGCCTTCTTCGACGTGGACAACACGATGATGCGCGGCGCGTCCATTTACTACTTCGCCCGCGGCCTGGCCTCCCGTGGCCTGTTCACCACCCGCGACCTGCTGAGGTTCGCGTTCGGCCAGACGGTCTTCCGGGTCCGCGGCGGCGAGAACCCCGAGCACATCGCCGAGGCCAGGGAGGCCGCGCTGGCGTTCGTGGCGGGCAACAAGGTCGAGGACATCGTCCAGCTGGGCGAGGAGATCTACGACGAGGTGATGGCCGACCGCATCTGGGCCGGCACCCGGGCCCTGGCCCAGAGCCACCTCGACGCCGGCCAGCGGGTCTGGCTGGTCACCGCGACCCCGGTGGAGCTCGCCCGGGTCATCGCCCAGCGCCTCGGCCTGACCGGCGCCCTCGGCACCGTGGCGGAGACCAGCGACGGCGTCTACACCGGCCGCCTGGTCGGCGACCTGCTCCACGGCCCGGCCAAGGCGGAGGCCGTGCGCGCGCTGGCCCGCCGGGAGGGCCTCGACCTGAGCCGCTGCTCGGCCTACAGCGACTCGGCCAACGACCTGCCGCTGCTGTCCATCGTCGGCAACGCCACCGCGATCAACCCCGACGCCGAGCTGCGCGACCACGCCCGGCAGAACCAGTGGGCGATCAAGGACTTCCGCACCGGCCGCAAGGCCACCATGATCGGTCTGCCCATCGCCGCGGGCCTGGGGGCCCTGGCCGGCGGCGTGGCGGCCGCCATCGCGCTGCGCCGCCTCCACCGCGCCCGCTGACCCCCGTACGGCCTCTGCGCGGGTTCCGTGCGGCCTCTGCGCGGGTTCCGTGCGGCCTCTGCGCGGGTTCCGTGCGGTCGGTCCGCCCTTCGTACGGACCGGCCCCGTACGGCTCGGCCGTCCCGCCGGGCGGCCCCGGGGGTCCGCCGGAGGTCTCCGGGGGGAGCGGGTCAGAAGAACGGCGGGAAGGCGTGGCCCCGCCGCAGCCGCAGCTCGTTGAGCTGCTGCTGGATGATCTCGCGGACCTGGTCGGTGAGGTGGAAGACCACCATGGGGTCGTCGGCGTCGGCGGGGTCGAACTCGTCGGTCCGGACCGGCTCGCCGAACCCGATCACCCACTTGGACGGCAGCGGCACCGCGCCGAGCGGTCCCAGCCACGGGAACAGCGGGGTGACGGGGAAGTACGGCAGGCCGAGGGCCCTGGCCAGCAGGCGCAGGTCGCCGATCTTGGGGTAGATCTCCTCCGCCCCCACGATCGCGCAGGGCACGATCGGCGTCTGGGCGCGGATGGCCGAGGCGACGAACCCTCCGCGGCCGAACCGCTGCAACCGGTACCGCTCGGAGAACGGCTTGCCGACGCCCTTGAACCCCTCGGGGAAGACCCCGACCAGCTCGCCCTTGCGCAGCAGGCGGTCGACGTCCTCCCGGCAGGCCAGGGTGTGGCCGGACTTCCGGGCCAGGTGGCCGAGCAGCGGGAGGCGGTAGACCAGGTCGGCGCCGAGGAGCCGGAGCGCGCGGCGGGCGGGGTGGTGGTCGTGCAGGGCCACCTGGAGCATGAGCCCGTCCAGCGGGATGGTGCCCGAGTGGTTGGCCACGACGAGGGCCCCGGAGCCGGCCGGCACGTGCTCCATGCCGGTGGTCTCGACGCGGAACCAGTCGCGGTACAGCGGGCGGATCAGCTCCAGCAGCACCTTGTCGGTGAGCTCGGGGTCGAAGCCGAACTCGTCGACCTCGTAGTCGCCCGTGACGCGGCGGCGCAGGAGGGCCAGCAGTTCGGCGACGCGCCGGTCGACGTCGCTCACCGGGTCGCCGCCCGGGTGAGCAGGTCCGTCACGGCCACGGGCAGGCCGCCGGCGATGTCGCGGGCCCGCAGGAAGTCGTCGAAGGCCGCGGCGGTCGAGAACACCGGCCGCCGGCCGAGGGCCGCGGTCAGCGCGGCGGTGTCGACGACGCGGCCGTGGCGCATCAGGCGGAGCTGCTCGGGGGAGAAGTCGACCAGGCCGGCGCCCCGGGCGAGCTCGCCCATGAGCTGGAAGGCCGGAGAGGGCACCGGGACCGCGACCAGCCCGGCCCGGCGGACGCACTGCGACAGCAGGAGCACGCCGTCCCCGGCCACGTTGAACGTGCCGGGATGGTCCTCGGTGGCCGTCCGCCTGAGCACCTCGACCGCGTCGTCCTCGTGGACGAACTGCAGCCGGGGGTCGAAGCCGAGCACCGTCGGCAGGACGGGCTGGGTGAAGTACCGGGTCAGCGGCGAGTCGACGCCGGGCCCCATGAAGTTGGCGAACCTGAGGGTGGTGACGGCCACGTCGCGGCGGCGCCGGACGAACCCGCGGACGTAGCCCTCGACCTCGCAGGCGTCCTTGGCGTAACCGTGCGCCGGCGGCTCGGCCGGCTCGGCGTCCTCGGTGAAGACCGCCGGGTCTCGGGGAGAGGATCCGTAGACGGACGTGGTCGAGCGCACGACGAGACGGCGGACCGTGGCGGACCGTTGACAGGCACCGAGCAGCTGCATGGTGCCGATGACGTTCTGCTCTTTCATGAGCGCCCGGCCGCCGCTCCGGGAGGGAGCGCTCACCAGACTCATGTGGACCACCGTGTCGACGTCGGCGCCCGCGATCACCTTGGCGATGTCGGGGCCGCGCGGATCCACGCGGACGAACTCCGTCCGGCCGAGGGGGACGCCGCCATCACCTGACAGCGAGGGCGGCGGCGCCGTGTCCACTCCGATGACCCGGTCGATCTCCGGGTCTGCCGCGAGAACGCTCGCCACCCGGGCGCCGATGTGGCGCGAGACCCCGGTGACGAGCACGGTGTGGGTCATCGACGCCTCGCAGATCCGCTTCGCTACTTCTTGTTACGCCGCTGGATGCGGGTCTTCTTGAGAAGCTTGCGGTGCTTCTTCTTCGCCATGCGCTTGCGGCGCTTCTTGATCACAGAGCCCACGGGACCCCCAGGTAGCTGGTAGCCGAGATTGTCAAACCGGTGCGCGAACAACACACCGGCTCAACAGACTACCGGCGATCCACGGTAGATCGGCCCTGGGGGAGACCCGGGGGACGTTTTGGGAACTCACGGCGCGCCGCGCGCGCCGCTACCTCGTCCTGCTCCGCCGTCACCGGCCGGGGTCGGGGACCGGCGGGCCGATCGCCTCTCCCGGACGGTCTGCGGCCGGCGCCCCCCGGCCGGCGCCGGGGAGCTCACCGCTTCAACCCGCCTCGATGTAGGCGTCCCTCAGATAGTCGTGAACCGCCTGCTCCGGCACCCGGAAGGATCGGCCGACCCGGATGGCCGGCAGCTCGCCCGAATGCACGAGTCGGTAAACGGTCATCTTGGACACCCTCATGACGGTGGCCACCTCGGCCACGGTCAGGAACTTCACCTCACTGAGAGGTCTTTCGCCTGCAGCCATCGGACGCCTCTTCCGCACGTGTTTCCGGGTTATCCCCACTGGTGCCATCGCTCACGCACGTGTACTGCCGTCAGCGTAAGTCGGGACTCGGAGTGCGCAAACCCCCTATTTTGTCAGCCCCCGCAGTCCCACGTCAGCGAAACGGAGAAACTCGCTGGCCAGCAGCCGGACCGTGCCCCTCGCCTAGATCTTGGAACGGACCAACTGTCTCCTATTAGAGTCGCCCACAATCTCCAAAAAGTTGACAAACGGTCGGCGAGGTGGGCGGAATGCAGGCGCGAAAAGCCGGTATAGGGACGTCCGCAACGACGCCCCCCACGCCTCACAGGGCCCGCACGACCCTCTCGACCAGATACTTCGTAAGCGGATCGTAATGCCTCGGTAGCACATTGTCATCGAGCGGCACGGTGACAGCGATCTTGCCTTCCGCCTCCCCGACGAAGAGCGCGGGGTCGTTGCTGTCGGCGAACCCGACCGTGAGGAGGCCCGCCTCACCCGCCGCGCCGGCCCAGCCGTGGTCGGCGATCACCAGGTCCGGCCGGCCGGCCCCGGGCCCGGTGATCCCATCGAGCATGGCCTCCATCGGGGCCGGGTCGTGGGTGTGCACGAAGGCGCCCCGGTCGTCCAGCATGGCCACGTCGTCCATGTACCGGATCTTGCGCTTGCGGCCGTACCCGGAGCCCCAGTAGGACCAGCCCTCGGCCGGGCTCATCATGACCGCGCCGTGCCGGCGCAGCAGCCTGGCCAGGGCGAGGTGGACGGTGAGCAGGCCCGTGGGGTGGCCCGTGGCCATCAGGACCCGCGGGGCGCCGCGGCGCAGCACCCCGGCGATCGTGTCGCCCATCGCCTCCACCGCGGCGATCGTCAGGTCGGGGTCGATGGTGTCCTGGCCCTCCCGGTGCCCCGGGTCGGCCACCACCCCGGCGGACCCGGCCATCAGCTCCAGCACGTCCCGGTAGGACCAGCGGCCCCGCAGGGTGAGCCCGAACAGGTGGTAGGGGTCGCGGTTGGCCAGCGACCGGTAGTGGTCGAGGTTGTTCTCCCGGCTGGTCGCCACGTCACCGGCGATCCGGGTGCGGACGAGGTGGTCACGGAGGGCCTCGCGATCCGGCGGCGCCGGGGAGGGACCCGGCCGGGCCTCGGACGGGTCCGGCGGGGACGCGGAGGGGCCCGGCCGGGCCGTGGAAGGGCCCGGTGAGGTCGCGGACGGGTCCGGCCGGGTCACGGGAGAGGGTCCAGCCCGTGGAGGGGGAAGACGGCCTTCCTGGTGGCCATGACGGCCCGGTCGATCGGATCCGCCGGGTCGTATCCGGCGGAGAAGTCGGCGAACTCCGGCTTCCTGCCGTCGGTCAGCGTCAGCGGCGCCGTCTGACCCGTCCGCTCCTTGGTGACCTTGCGCCACTCCGGCGGGGTGGCGGTGGCCGGGTCGAGCGGCCGGCCCGCGACCTCGGCCAGCAGGTGCGTCCAGGCCCGGGGAACGACCTGCACCAGCTCGTAGCCCCCTCCCCCGGTGACGACCCAGCGCCCGCCCGCGGTCTCGTGGGCCAGCTCGTGCAGCGCGGCGTAGGCGGCGCGCTGGCCGTCCAGGCTGAGCATCAGGTGGGCCAGCGGGTCCA
The DNA here is from genome assembly GCF_040653115.1 of Streptosporangium sp. NPDC048047. NCBI lineage: Bacteria > Bacillati > Actinomycetota > Actinomycetes > Streptosporangiales > Streptosporangiaceae > Streptosporangium > Streptosporangium sp. NPDC048047. The sequence continues at coordinate 76,921 of NZ_JBEZNH010000026.1, forward strand.
GCGCGTGGCTGTCGCAGCCGTGCTGGGTGACCAGGATCTCGGGGGCGAACCCCCTCAGCAGCGGCGGGACCACCGCGTGGAAGGCCCGCAGCCAGCCGCCGTCGCCGCAGCCCGCCGGCAGCGCCACGTTGACCGCCGTGCCCTCCGCCCCGGTCTCCCCGGGGAAGCCCGTTCCGGGGAAGAGGGTCTTCGGGCTCTCGTGCAGGCTGACGGTCAGGACCCTGGGGTCGTCGTAGAACGCCGCCTGGACGCCGTCGCCGTGGTGGACGTCCACGTCGACGTAGGCGACCCTCGTCGCGCCCTGGTCGAGCAGCCAGGCGATCGCCACCGCCGGGTCGTTGTACACGCAGAACCCGCTCGCTGCGGAGGGCATCGCGTGGTGCAGGCCCCCCGCCACGTTCACCGCGTGCTCGGCCTCGCCCGTCCAGACCGCGCGGGCGGCGGCCAGGCTGGCGCCGGTGATCAGCGCGGACGCCTCGTGCACCCCGGTGAAGGCCGGGTTGTCCTCGGTGCCGAGCCCGTGGAACAGGTCGGGCCGCCCGGTCACGGACACCCGCCTGACGGCCTCGATGTAGTCGCGCGTGTGGACCAGCGCCAGCTCGTCGTCGGTGGCGGGCGCGCAGCCGGTCACCTCGACCGCGTCCAGCACGCCCAGCTCCCGCGCCAGGGCCATGGTCAGCTCGACCCGCACGGGGGCGAGCGGGTGCCCCGGGCCGAAGTCGTAGGAGGTGAGGGCGTCGTCCCAGACGACCCGCACGGAACGGCTCACGGGTCCTCCTCCTTCGCCGGCCTGGTGCGCGGGCCGCCGCGCTCCCCGGGCCGCCCTCCGCTCTCGCTCACGGGCTGCTCGCTCACGGGTTCTCCCCCGCCGGGCGCGGCGATGCCGCGCTCCCCCGGGGTCCCCCCGCTCCGGCCGACGCTACCGCACCCCGGCGGGCGGGGACCGGTACGGATACTCCGGAGGAGCGAACGCTTTTCATCTAAGCGAAATATCCATATTTATTCGCCCCACACCCCAGCCTGCCGGTGGGTACGGCGGAGCGCCGGTCAGCCGGCGGCGAGCTGGCGGCTGCGGTCGCGGGCGGCCTCGATGGCCGCCAGGAAGGCGGCCCGGACGCTGTGGCGCTCCAGCTCGGCGATGGCCGAGATGGTGGTGCCGCCCGGGGAGGTGACCGCCTCGCGCAGGATCACCGGGTGCTCACCGGAGTCGCGCAGCATGATGGCCGCGCCGACGATCGACTGCGTGACCATGTCGAGGGCCGCGGCGCGGGGCATGCCGAGCAGGATGCCCGCGTCGACCATGGCCTCGACGAGATAGAAGAAGTAGGCCGGGCCGCTGCCGGACAGCGCGGTCGCGGCGTCCTGCTGCGACTCGGGGATGCGCAGCACCTTGCCGACCGGCCGCAGCAGGTTCTCGGTGAGCTCCAGGTGCCTCTCGGAGGCGTGGGCGCCCGCCGAGATCACGCTCATCGCCTCGTCCACCAGCACCGGCGTGTTGGACATCACCCGGACCACCGGGATCTCGCCGCCCAGCCGGGACTCCACGAAGGAGGTGGTGATGCCCGCCGCCGCCGTGACCACCAGGCGGTCGCCCGGGACGTGCGGGGCGATCTCCGTCAGCAGGGCGGCCATGTCCTGGGGCTTGACCGCGAGGATGAGCGTGTCGGCGGACTTGGCGGCCTCGGCGTTGGAGACCACCTGCACGCCGTACCGTTCCCTGAGGTCCGCGGCGCGCTCGGCGCGGCGCGCGGTGACCAGCACCTCGTCCGGCCCTGCCCCGGCCCGGATCAGCCCGGACAGCAGGGCCTCGCCCATCTTGCCGGTTCCCAGAATCGCGATCATTTCGGCGCACCTCGCGTGAGAGGACCATCGGGAGAAGTGAATCCCCAGCCTAAGGGGTCCGCCCGCATGGCACCGGGCGGCGTTCACTCCTGGTCATCTGGCGCGGTTCGCAGGACAGGGCCGAGACCGAGAGCATATGACATACATGGTGTCCATCGGCGTGGAAGGACGACATGGCCGTCACTCGGATCGATATCGACGACGAGGTGCTCGCCGAGGCCATGCGGATGCTGGGCGCCACGACAAAGGAGGAAGCCGTCAATCGGATCCTGCGGGAGTACGTGGCCCGCGTCAGACGCGTCCAAGCGCTGGAGAGGCTCTCGGCCCGCGCCGCACGGGGTGAGTTCGACGAAGCGATCCATGCTCGCCGGTCCGTCAAGGCGGCGTGGCGGGATGAACGGTCTCCGTGAACCGGTCCGGCGGCCGGGACGTTGTAGGGGTATGCGGACGATCACGACCTCTCTCCTGGCCGGCAGCCTGTTGCTCGCCGCGGCCTGCGGCGTCGAGCAGGGTGGCACCGCGGCCTCGGTCACCACGACCGCCCCGGCGGGGCACGGCGCCGGAACGGCCACCGGCCCCTCGCAGCCGGTCTCGCACACCGTGCCGCCCGTGGCGCCCCGCGACGAGTCCACGCACGGCACGCCCAAGCCGGTGCGGCCCGAGGGCCACACCGTCAACCCCCGCAAGGCCCGATGGCTCACGGCCAAGCCGTCCAAGGACGGCCGGAGCCTGCGGGTCGTCTGGTGGTCGGGGGTGGAGCCCTGTACGGTCCTCGACCGGGTGAGCGTCAAGGAGACGGCCCGGCGGGTGACCGTCACCCTCTGGGAGGGGCCGAGCAGCAAGGCGCAGAACGTCGCCTGCATCGACATCGCCGTCAAGAAGATGACGACCGTCAAGCTCAAGGCCCCCCTGGGCAAGCGCAAGGTGGTCGACGGGGCCCGCTGACGCGGACCCGCGCCGGTCCCACCGGGCCCGCCCGCCCTGGGGGCGCACCGGCACGAGACGCCCTCGGCGTGGGCGCGCCGGCCTCACCCGACCGGGCCCTCCTTGCATCCCTGCGGCCGCTCGGGCCGCTCGCCCGTCCATCCCTGCTCGGTGTAGGCCGCGTAACCGATCACCGTGCCGGCGGACACGCCCTCGGTGTCCCGGACGACTGTGGAGCGGTCGCCGATCATCTCACCGGTGACGGGGTCGAGGACGACCTGGTAGTCGGTGGGGACCGTGGCGTCGCCTATTTCGGACTCGCCGGCCCCTTCGGCGTTGATCCGCACCGCGACCCCCGGGCGGCCGAGCGGGTCGGTGATCTCACCGACCATCCGGGTGCCCGGCAGGCCGGCGAGGATTCGCAGCGCCGCCGCTCGCAGGCCCGGCGGACTCGGCAGATTCAGCAGCGAGACCGCGGAGAAGAACCAGTCCTCCTCCCGCGACGGGCCATCGGGCCTCGGGATCGCCTTGAACCGTTCGAGCAGCGCGTCGGCGTCCCTGGGCAGCGCCTCCAGGTCGGCGAAGGTCAGCTCGCCCATCCTACGGTCGTAGAGGATCCCCTTCGGGTCGACCTCCCAGGAGTAGGTGCACCGCACCCGCTTCGGCGCGCAGTCCGCCTCCCCGGCGCACTCCGCGATCGGGCCGTCGGGGCTCGGAGCGCCGCCGCGGCGGCCCGGAGCGCCCCGCTCCCGCCAGGTGGCCGCGTCCTCAGGAGTGGCGGGACGGTCCGCCAGCTTGTCGATGCGGGTGAAACCGGGGTCGCGGGGATCGCGAGGCGTCCACGAGTCCAGCTCACTGGTGGAGAGCATCATGTAGCGGCCGGCTCCGTCCCCCCATCGGGTGAGCGAGCCGTTGACGGTCCTGCGCCGCCAGTACGCCCCGGGGGTCTCCGCGGGCAGCGCCTCCGCCCTGGCGGCGATGTCCAGCAGAGCCTGGGGGCCGGTCGGCGCAGACACCGCCGTCGCGGGGCCGTCCCCGGGCCCTCCTCCGGCCCCGACCCCGGCCGTGACGGCCAGGATCACCGCGGCCGTCGCGACGGCGGTGGCGACGGTCCACGTCCACGGCCGGAGGCGGAGGCGTACGCGGCGCCGTACCGGCCGGGTCGTCTCTGCGGCGGACAGCCGGGCGCGGGCGCGGGCGACGACCTCGGGCGACGGCGGCGGGGCGTCCGGAAGCGACGACGCCAGCAGGGTGATCTCATCCATCGTGGTCCTCCTTCAGCGGGTCGATGTCGCCGAGCGCCTCGCGGAGCCGCCTGCGGGCCCGGTTCAGCCGGGACGCGACGGTCCCGTAGGGGATATCCAGCGCGGCGGCCACCTCGGCATGGGAGAGGCCGCCGAGCGCGACGAGCAGGACCACGTTCCGGTCCCGCTCGGCCAGGCCGGTCAGCGCCCCCGCGAGCCGGCCGGTCACCCGCCCCGCGGCGACCCGCGCGGTCACCCTGTCCTCGTGGCCGTCCGCGTGGCCGCCGGGACGGTCGGCGGCGTCGCGTACGGCGGTGCGGGCGAGCGCCTTCCACCGGCGGACCTCACTCCGCCGGTGTTTGGCGAGCAGATTGGTGGCTATGCCGTACAGCCAGGGGCGGATCTCTCCTCGCGCGGCGTCGAAGCGGTCGCGGTCGCGGAAGGCGCGGAGGAAGGTCTCGGCCGCGAGGTCGTCGGCGGCGTGGACGTCCAGGCGGCGGGCGACGTAGCGGTGGATCTCGGCGAAGTGGTCGTCGAAGATCCGGTCGAAATCGAGGTCCGGCGGGCTCCCGCCGGTCTCGGGGCCGGGACGGCCGGGCGTGGGATGGGGAGCGATCATGCTCCGTCCCGCGGGACGGGGCGATGGGGAGCGGACACGGGGGTTCCTTCGTTGGGAGAGGGGGATCGCCCGTTGTTCCCCGGAGATCGGGAATGCTTTCACGCGCCGAAAGGTTGAGTGACGTAGGCTCAAGTCGTTTGACAAACGTCACTCGAGACTCCAATATGAGCCCGACAGACTCAACTTTGACTACAAGGACGTACTCATGGCACGTGCGGTAGGTATCGACCTGGGGACGACCAACTCCGTCGTCTCGATCCTCGAGGGCGGTGAGCCCACCGTCATCGCCAACGCTCAGGGCTCTCGGACCACGCCGTCCGTGGTCGCCTTCGCGAAGAACGGCGAGGTCCTCGTCGGCGAGGTCGCCAAGCGGCAGGCCGTCACCAACGTGGACCGGACGATCCGCTCGGTCAAGCGCGAGATCGGCACCGACTGGAACCAGGAGATCGACGGCAAGAAGTTCTCCCCCCAGCAGATCAGCGCCTTCGTCCTGCAGAAGCTCAAGCAGGACGCCGAGGCCTACCTGGGCGAGAAGATCACCGATGCCGTGATCACCGTTCCCGCCTACTTCAACGACGCCCAGCGCCAGGCCACCAAGGAGGCCGGGCAGATCGCGGGCCTGAACGTCCTGCGCATCATCAACGAGCCGACGGCCGCGGCGCTCGCCTACGGCCTCGACAAGGACCAGGACCAGACGATCCTGGTCTTCGACCTCGGCGGCGGCACCTTCGACGTGTCCCTGCTCGACGTCGGCCAGGAGGACGGCCACGGCTTCGTCGAGGTCAAGGCCACCAGCGGCGACAACCACCTCGGTGGCGACGACTGGGACCAGCGCGTCGTGGACGAGCTGGCCAACCGGTTCAAGAACGCCCACGGCGTCGACCTGTCCAAGGACAAGATGGCCCTCCAGCGCCTGCGTGAGGCGGCGGAGAAGGCCAAGATCGAGCTGTCCAGCCAGTCCGAGACCAGCATCAACCTGCCCTACATCACGGCCTCCGCCGAGGGCCCGCTGCACCTGGACGAGAAGCTCACCCGCGCCGAGTTCCAGCGGCTCACCGCCGACCTGCTCGAGCGCTGCAAGGGCCCGTTCCACCAGGTGATCAAGGACGCCGGCATCAAGGTCGCGGACATCGCGCACGTCGTGCTCGTCGGCGGCTCGACCCGCATGCCCGCCGTCACCGAGCTCGTCAAGGAGCTGACCGGCGGCAAGGAGCCCAACAAGGGCGTGAACCCGGACGAGGTCGTCGCCATCGGCGCCGCCCTGCAGGCCGGCGTGCTCAAGGGTGAGGTCAAGGACGTCCTGCTGCTCGACGTGACCCCGCTGTCGCTGGGCATCGAGACCAAGGGCGGCATCTTCACCAAGATCATCGAGCGCAACACCACGATCCCGACCAAGCGCTCCGAGGTCTTCACCACGGCCGAGGACAACCAGCCGTCGGTGCAGATCCAGGTGTACCAGGGCGAGCGTGAGATCGCGGCGTACAACAAGAAGCTGGCCACCTTCGAGCTGACCGGCATCGCCCCGGCGCCGCGCGGCATCCCGCAGATCGAGGTCACCTTCGACATCGACGCCAACGGCATCGTGAACGTCTCCGCCAAGGACCTCGGCACCGGCAAGGAGCAGACGATGACGATCACCGGCGGCTCCGCGCTGCCGAAGGACGACATCGAGCGCATGATGCGCGAGGCCGACTCCTACGCCGAGGAGGACAAGCGGCGCCGCGAGGAGGCCGAGACCCGCAACAACGCGGACTCGCTCGTCTACCAGACCGAGAAGTTCCTCAGCGAGAACTCCGACAAGGTCCCGGACGACGTCAAGACCGAGGTCACCGACTCCGTCGCCGAGCTGAAGAAGGCCCTGGAGGGCACCGACACGGCCGTGATCCGGACCGCCGCCGAGAAGCTCGCCACGGTCAGCCAGAAGATGGGCTCGGCCATCTACGCCCAGTCGCAGGGCTCCGAGGCGGCCGGTGCCGCCGCCGGTGCCGACGCCGGGGACGCGTCCGGCCAGAAGGCCGACGAGGACGTGGTCGAGGCCGAGATCGTGGACGAAGAGCCCAAGCGCGACAACGGCGCGAAGTGACGGACCGTGATCCGAGGGGAGCGCGAGCGTGAACACGCGTGAGAACGGCTCCGGGGAGGAGCCGGTGATCCGCGACAACCGCAAGATCGATCCGGAGACCGGAGAGGCACGCGGCCAGGCCGAGCGTGAGCAGGCCGAGCGGGCGGCACAGGCCGGGCAGGCCGGGGAGGCGGGTGGAGCCGGCCAGGCCGCCTCCGCCGCGGCCGACGGCCTGGCCTCGGCCGAGCTGGCCGTCCAGCTCGGCGAGCGCACCGCCGACCTCCAGCGTCTCCAGGCCGAATACTCCAACTACCGCAAGCGGGTCGAGCGCGACCGGGCCATGGTCAAGGAGCAGGCGGTGGCCGGCGTGCTGTCCGAGCTGCTGCCGGTCCTCGACGACATCGGCCGGGCCCGCGACCACGGGGAGCTCACCGGCGGTTTCGCCAAGGTGAGCGAGTCGCTGGAGGCGGTCGCGGGGAAGCTGGGACTGAGCACCTTCGGCGTCAAGGGCGAGCCGTTCGACCCGACGGTGCACGAGGCGCTGATGCACAGCTACTCACCCGACGTCGCCGAGCCGACCTGCGTGGAGATCCTGCAGCCGGGCTACCGGATCGGTGAGCGCGTGCTGCGGCCCGCCCGGGTCGCGGTCGCCGAGCCCGAGGAGCCCTCCTCCGGCGACGCGGCCGGCGCGGGCGACAACTGAACACACCCCCATTCCCTTTGATCGAAAAGGAAAGCGATGAGCACCAAGGACTACCTGGAGAAGGACTACTACGCCGTCCTTGGTGTGCCGAAGACCGCCACCGCCGAAGAGATCAAGAAGGCGTACCGGAAGCTGGCCAGGCAGTACCACCCGGACGCCAACCAGGGCAAGACGGAGACCGAGGAGAAGTTCAAGAACGTCTCCGAGGCCTACGACGTCCTGTCCGACACCAAGCGCCGCAAGGAGTACGACGAGGCGCGGGCGCTGTTCGGATCGGGTCTCGGCGGTTACCCGGGGGGCGGGGGGGCCTCCCGCGGTGGTGGCGGCTTCGCCTTCGACCTGGGTGACCTGTTCGGCGGCACCCAGCAGGGCACCGGGGAGCGCATCGGCGACCTGTTCGGGGGTCTGTTCAACCGGGGCGGCACCGCCCCCCGGACCGGCGGGACCACCACCAGGGCACGGCGCGGCCAGGACGTCGAGTCCGAGGTCACGCTCTCGTTCACCGAGGCCGTCCAGGGCACCACCGTGTCGCTCCGGCTGACCAGCTCCTCCGCCTGTACGGCGTGCGGCGGCACCGGCGCCAAGGCCGGGACCACCCCGCGGGTCTGCCCGACCTGCGAGGGCACCGGCGCGGCCAGCCGCAACCTCGGCAACTTCGCCTTCTCCGAGCCGTGCCGCGACTGCAAGGGCCGCGGCCTGCTGGTGGACGACCCGTGCCCGGTGTGCGAGGGCAGCGGCCGGGGCAAGAGCACCCGCACGATCCAGGCGCGCATCCCCGCCGGGGTGGCCGACGGCCAGCGCATCAAGATCAAGGCCAAGGGCGCCCCCGGCGAGAACGGTGGCCCGGCCGGCGACCTGTACGTCCAGGTCCACGTCAAGCCGCACGCGGTCTTCGGCCGGACCGGCGAGAACCTCACGGTCACCGTTCCGGTCACCTTCACCGAGGCCGCACTCGGCGCGGAGATCAAGGTGCCCATCCTCAAGGGGATGCCGGTGACGCTGCGCATCCCCGAGGGCACCCCCAACGGCCGGACCTTCCGGGTGCGGGGCCGGGGCGTGACCCGCAAGGACGGCACCAAGGGCGACCTGCTCGCCACGGTCGAGGTCCTGGTGCCCCAGCACCTGGAGGACAAGGCCAGGGGCGCACTGGAGGAGTTCCGCGACGCCACCACGGGAGGCGACCCGCGGGCCGAGCTGATCCAACAGGCCAGAAGCGAGTAGCCATGGAAGCCAACTACTTCGATCTGTCGGACGACACCCCCGTCTACGTCATCTCGGTGGCCGCCCAGCTGTCGGGCCTGCACCCGCAGACCCTGCGGCAGTACGACCGTCTCGGCCTGGTCAGTCCGGGCCGTACGGCCGGCCGCGGCCGCCTGTACTCCACCCGCGACATCATCATGCTCCGCGAGGTCCAGCGGCTCTCCCAGGAGGAGGGCATCAACCTCGCGGGCATAAAGCGGATACTGGCGCTCGAGAACGAGGCGATGCGGCTGCGCGAGGAGAACCACCGCCTCCGCGCCGAGACGACCATGATCCGCGCGCTGATCCGATACCAGTTGCCACCCGCCTGACACTCCACGAACGAGGGCCGGGGGGATCTTTCGCCGCGCCGTGCCCCGGCGCGGTACAGAACGCCTGAACGGAGTTGGGCGATAGCCATGGATTACAAGCTCACGCAGAAGAGTCAGGAGGCGGTCTCCGCCGCCATCAGGCGCGCCGCCGCCGAGGGCAACCCGGAGGTCGCCCCGGCCCATCTGTTCACCGCGCTGCTCTCCCAGACCGGCGGCACCGCCGTACCGCTGCTGGAGGCGGTCGGCGCCGACTGGAAGCAGCTTCGCACCGAGGCCGAGAAGCAGCTCGCGGCCCTGCCCAAGGCGCAGGGCGCCACGGTCAGCGCCCCGTCGAGCTCCCGGCAGCTGCTGACCGTGCTGAACACCGCGGCCCAGCGGGCGCGCCGGCTGGAGGACGAGTACGTCTCGACCGAGCACCTGCTGGTCGGCCTCGCCACGGACGGCGGGCCGGTCGCCGAACTGCTGAAGTCGCGCGGCGCCACCCCGAACGCGCTGCTGGAGGCGTTCGAGAAGGTCCGCGGGCACGCCCGGGTGACCAGCGAGACGCCCGAGGACACCTACCAGGCGCTGGAGAAGTACGGCGTCGACCTGACCGAGCGGGCCAGGGCCGGCAAGCTCGACCCGGTGATCGGCCGCGACTCGGAGATCCGCCGGGTCGTGCAGGTTCTCAGCCGCCGGACCAAGAACAACCCGGTGCTCATCGGCGAGCCCGGCGTCGGCAAGACCGCCGTGGTGGAGGGCCTGGCGCAGCGCATCGTCGCCGGCGACGTGCCCTCCAGCCTGCGCGACAAGCGCCTGGTCTCCCTCGACCTGGGCGCGATGGTCGCCGGCGCGAAGTACCGCGGCGAGTTCGAGGAGCGCCTCAAGGCCGTGCTGAGCGAGATCAAGGAGAGCGACGGCCAGATCGTCACCTTCATCGACGAGCTGCACACCATGGTCGGCGCGGGCGCGGCCGAGGGCGCCATGGACGCCGGCAACATGCTCAAGCCGATGCTGGCGCGCGGCGAGCTGCGGATGATCGGCGCCACCACGCTGGACGAGTACCGCGAGCGCATCGAGAAGGACCCCGCGCTGGAGCGGCGCTTCCAGCAGGTGTACGTGGGCGAGCCCACCGTCGAGGACACCATCGCGATCCTGCGCGGGCTCAAGGGCCGCTACGAGGCGCACCACCAGGTGCAGATCTCCGACGGCGCGCTGGTGGCCGCCGCCGCGCTGTCCGACCGCTACATCACCTCCCGGTTCCTGCCGGACAAGGCGATCGACCTGGTGGACGAGGCCGCCTCCCGGCTCCGCATGGAGATCGACTCCCGCCCTGTGGAGATCGACCAGCTCCAGCGGAACGTCGACCGGATGAAGATGGAGGAGCTGGCCCTCGCCAAGGAGACCGACGAGAGCAGCCTCCAGCGGCTGGAGCGGCTCCGCAAGGAGCTGGCCGACCGTCAGGAGGAGCTCAACGCCCTGGTCGGCCGCTGGGAGCGGGAGAAGGCCGGTCTGAACCGCGTCGGCGACCTGAAGAAGCAGCTCGACGAGACCCGCGGCGCGGCCGAGCGGGCGCAGCGCGACGGCGACTTCGAGGCCGCCTCCCGGCTGATGTACGCCGAGGTGCCCAGGCTGGAGGCCGAGCTCGCCGAGGCCAGCGCGGCCGCCCAGCCGGAGAGCGCCATGGTCAAGGAGGAGGTCGGGCCGGACGACATCGCCCAGGTCATCTCCTCCTGGACCGGCATCCCCGCGGGCCGGCTGCTGGAGGGCGAGACCGCCAAGCTGCTCCGGATGGAGGACGAGCTGGGCAGGCGGCTCATCGGCCAGGGCGAGGCCGTCCAGGCCGTCTCCGACGCCGTACGGCGGGCCCGCGCGGGCATCTCCGACCCCGACCGGCCGACCGGCAGCTTCCTGTTCCTCGGCCCCACCGGCGTCGGCAAGACGGAGCTGGCCAAGTCGCTGGCCGACTTCCTGTTCGACGACGAGCGGGCGATGGTCCGCATCGACATGAGCGAGTACGGCGAGAAGCACAGCGTGGCGCGGCTCGTCGGCGCCCCGCCCGGCTACGTCGGCTACGAGGAGGGCGGCCAGCTCACCGAGGCCGTGCGGCGCAGGCCGTACACCGTGGTGCTGCTGGACGAGGTCGAGAAGGCCCACCCGGAGGTCTTCGACATCCTGCTGCAGGTGCTCGACGACGGACGGCTCACCGACGGCCAAGGCCGGACGGTCGACTTCCGCAACGCGATCCTGATCCTCACCTCCAACATGGGCTCGCAGTTCCTCGTGGACCCGAAGCTGGACCGGGAGACCCAGCGCAAGGCCGTGATGGACGCGGTCCGGGGCGCGTTCAAGCCGGAGTTCCTCAACCGGCTCGACGACGTGATCATGTTCGACGCGCTCGGCATGGAGGAGCTGTCGAAGATCGTGGACCTCCAGGTGGCGCATCTGGCCAAGCGGCTCGCCGACCGGCGGATCACGCTGAACGTGACCCCCGCGGCGCGCGACTGGCTGGCGCTCACCGGCTACGACCCGCTGTACGGCGCCCGCCCGCTCCGCCGCCTGGTGCAGACCGCGATCGGCGACAAGCTCGCCAGAGAGGTTCTGGCCGGGAAGGTCCAGGACGGCGACGAGGTCACGGTGGACGTGGCCGAGGGCAACGACGCCCTGACCGTCTCGCCGACGGTAAGGGCATGACCACCGTTTCCCGGCGACGGTAAGGGCTTCACCACCGTTGGGTGAAGCCCGCCCCGGGTGCGGCCCCCGCTGGATACGTTCGGCACTCGTCCGGCACGAGAACGAACGACAGGGGGACGTGCATGATGAACCCATCACGGAAGATCCAGGGCATCCTCGCGGTGGCGACGCTCACGGCCGGCGTGACGTGGCTGTCGACCGCTCCGGCCGGTGTGTCCTGGCTCGGGGCGGTCCCGGCCTCGGCCGCGGCCTGCCACGGCTCGGCGGCGTACGGGCCCGAGGGGCCTGGAGGGGCTGAGACGCCCACGGGCACGGCCGGGGTCGCCGGGATCACGGCGACCGCACCGGAGGGGACCCGGGTGACCGGGATCGCGGCGACCGGGCCGGAGACGTCCCCGGCGGCCGGGGTCGCGGTGGCGGCGCCCGGGACGGCCGGGACCGCCGGAACGGCCGTTGCCGGCTGTCAGGACACGGCCGGCACGCGGGTGGCGGTCATACCGTCGGGCGTCCCGGTGTTCGTCCCGACGGGCGTCCCGGTGGTCTTCGGCGGGCAGGCCGGGGCCGCGCCGATGAGCGCGGAGCGGATCGCACGGATCGCCGGCCTGCCGGGCCTGTCGCAGGCGTCGGGTGTGGCCGGCTTCACCGACGCCGCGGGCGTCGCGGGGGGCGCGGGCCTGTCCGTGCGACCGGATGCGGAGACGACGGCGACCGCACAGACCGCGGAGACCGCGGCGGGGACGACCGCGGCCGCGGAGCATGTCGTGGAGCACCTGGCCGCCGGGCCGCTGCCCGCCGCGCCCGACCTGCCCGGCCTGCCGTCCACCCCGGACACCCGCTTCGACCGGGCTCCGGTTCCGGTGCGGCCGGCGCCGCCGGTCTCCACGGGCGCCGGCACGACCGGCGCCGCCGACCAGGCCGGGACCGCCGGCGCGCCGTCCGCTGACGCGCCGTCCGCCGGCGCGGGGCTGCCCGGCGCGCAGGCGGGCACCGGCACCGGGGAGTCGCTCCCGGCCTCGGCCGGGGACGCCGCGACCCCGGTCGGCGAGCTGCCCGCAGTGGTCGAGCGGGAGGTCACGGTCGTCGAGCGGGAGGTCACCACGACGGCGGAGACGCCCGCGGCGGACGACGAGACCCGGGTCTCCGGGGAGGACGGCGACGCCTCCACCGCGGAGGAGACCGTCCTCGGCGGAGGCGTCCAGCTCGGGTAGGAGCCATGCCCGGCCGCCGGAAGACTCCGGTAGGAGCCATGCCCGGCAGCCCGGAGAAGGGCCGCGACCCGTAAGCGGGTCGCGGCCCTTCTCGCGTCAGCGGGAGGCGTCCAGCAGCGCGTCGAGGTCGTCCTCGGGCAGACCGAGGTCCACCCGGATCCGATAGCGGGTGCGCAGCAGCGCGGCGTGCTCGCCGCTGCCCTCCGCCGCCTGCCGGGCCCCGTCGGTGGCCCAGACGTGGGCCTCCCGCAGGTCGCCGTAGGCGACGAGGGTCTCGGCGACGGTGAGCGCGGTGGCCGGGGTGCAGCCGCCGAGCCGGATCGCCTCGATCACCTCGCGTGCCTCGTCGGGCCGTTCGAGCTCGAAGAGGGTGTCGGCGATCCCCGCGCGGGGGTCGGCGCCCACCTCGCCGCCGTCGTCCACGGCCCGCTGGAAGCAGTCGAGGGCGTGGGCGGGCTGCCCGGCCTGCCGCCATTCCTCGCCGGCGAGCACGAGGATCGCCGCCCGCGAGACGTCCCCGGACACGTCGTCCTCGGCCAGCGCCTCCAGGCGCCGGGCGAGATTCTCGTGATCGTCGGCCAGAAGTGCCTGTTCAAGCAGCCGGTGCAGTTGCCCGTGTGTCACATACGCCACATCGCGAGAGTACCGAGCGGCGCTCGACTTCGCCCGCACAACGGCAGGTATTTGTTATGCCACCCTCTGTGCATTATTAATTACAGTCTGCGTGTTTCTGGAGGAAATCGGGCATATGCCAGGCGATCCCGGCCCGAGAGGCGACCTCGTCCGAAGGAGCTGCGATGGGCATGTCCAAGCAGACCGCCTTCACGCTGACGTTCCTGCTCGGCCTCTCGGTGATCGTCCCGGGGTCCGCCGGATACCTCTCCGCGAGGATCGACGCGGTCGAACAGGCTCACCGCAGGCTCATGGCGCTGGAGAACCGGCTGCGCGAGGAGCGGCTCATCACCCCGGCCCGTCAGGAGTCGTGGCTGCGGACACTCGCCGCTCCGGCCCCCTGCCCCGTCATGGCCCAGCCGCAGCCCCGCCGGAGGGGCGCGCCGATGACCGCCGGACTCATCCCGGCGCCGGTCGAGGCCCTGGACCCGGTGGTCGTACCGCCCGGGACCGTCCCCGGCCGAGCGTTCTCCGGGTCCGCGGCGAGGTCCGGCGGCAGGCACGGCGAGGTACGGCGCAGGCCGGCGACGCGCGAACGCGGGCACGGCGGACGGCGGGACCGGGAGCGCGCCGCCGTACCCGGGCAGGTGCGCCCGGACCGGCCGCCCTCGTGAGACGCGCGGCGGATCGCGCGGACCTCCGGGCGGGCACGCCGGGATCGGCCGGACCCGGGACGCGGACGGCGGATCGCGCGGACCCCGGACGTGGGCGGCGGATCGCGTGGACCTCCGGGCGGAGGCGCCAGGACCGGCCGCTCAGGCCGAGGCCCCCGCGAACTGGCGGTTGAGGTAGCCCCGGATCAGACTCTTGGCCTCGGCCACGATCTTCGGGTCACCGGCGGGGTCGCGCCGGAAGGCCAGCTTGAGCACCGCGTCCCCCGCCTCGACCCCGATCAGGATGGCCAGGTCGAGCTCCTCGCTGTCGGCCATGCCGTACTCCTGGAGGAGGAGGCCGCGCAGCCGGCCCGCGATCACCGCGTTGTTGTCCGACGCGGGGTCGAGCAGGTTGAGGTCGACCACGTCGCCGAACCGCAGGGAGCGGAACCCCGGGACGGTCCGGTGCATCTCGACGTACTCGTCGATGATCGCGTCGACGGCGTCCCACCAGCAGGCGTACTCCTCCGACAGGAAGCGCCGGCCGATGCGGGAGATGAAACCCTCCACGTGGCGCCGGGTCACCGCCTGGGCGATGGCCCGCTTGTCGGGGAAGAACTGGTAGATCGAACCGATTGCGACCCCGGCGCGCTCCGCGATGCGGGTGGTGGTCAACGCCTCGTAACCGACCTCGTCGAGCAGGTCGGCACAGGCGTCGAGCATCCTCTCGACACGTCGCGCGCTCCTCCGCTGGGCGGGCCGGCGGCGCAGCGGAGTCTCGCCGGGCTCCTCGGCAGGCAGGATGGACATCCCCCCATCTTGCCCCTCCGTCACCGCCCGGTCAGGCCGTATCGGCCAATCACCGGATTTCCGCGGCCGGCCCGCGACGCGGCGGGCCTCCGGCCCCTCGGACCTCCGCGCCTGCCGCGGCGGGCGCTCCGTACGGCCGGCTCGCCGTACGGTCAGCTCTCCGTGGCGGGGCCGGGCCGGGCGGACAGGCCCGCGCAGCCGCGCAGCCCCTTCCAGTCGGTCAGGGCCTGCTGCCGGGCGGGGCCGGTGAGCGGGACGGGGACGCCGCCCTGGATCGTGGCCGGGGTCCACTGGTCCTTCAGGACCTTGCGCCCCTGGATCGTCAGCGTGAGCACGCCGGTCCGGCCGGTCTGGGGGCCCCAGTTGTAGAAGACGAAGTTGCCCATGCCGTAGTTGACGTAGGCGTTCTTCAGGTAGCCCCCGCCGAGCAGGATGTGCGCGTGTCCGCCGACGATCACGTCGGCCCCGGCCGCGACCAGCTTGGGCGCCAGGGAACGCTGGGCCTCGTTGGGGCACTTCTGCAGCTCGGTGCCCCAGTGGAGGTGGACGATCACCGTGTCGGAGGTACGGCGCGCCCTGCGCACCTCCTGGATCAGCCGGTCCTCCCGCTTGGCCGAGGCCAGGCCGCCCTTGGCGCCGAGCGCGGTCCAGGGCTGGATGAACTCGGCGTCCATCACCTGGGTGGCGCCGATGACGGCGATCCGGTTGCCGTTCACGGTCGTCCGCCAGGGCTTGTACGCCTGGGCCTCGGTCGCGCCGACGCCCACCACGGGGAACCTGGCGCGCCGGATCGCGGCCAGCGAGTCGGTGAGGCCGCTCTCCATGTAGTCCATGCCGTGGTTGTTGGCCATGGAGGCGACGTCCACCCCTGCGGCCTTCAACGCGGTCAGCGCCGAGGCGGGAGCGCGGAAGGTGAACTGCTTGCCCGGAGCGGGGGTGCCGCCGGTGGTGATCGCGGTCTCCAGGTTGACCATCGCGACGTCGGACCGGCTGAGCACCTTGGCGATCGGGCCGAGCGCGGTCTGCGGGTTCGCGTTCAGCCGGGACCGCAGCACCCCCTCGAAGTGCACGTCACCGCCGAAGGAGATGGTGTACGGCCGGCGTTCGGGCTTGGGCGGGGCCGAGGAGGCGGGCTTCTCCGCGACGTCCGGCGTCGATGCGGGTTCCGGGGACGCCGACTGCGCCGCCGTACAGGCCGTGGAGAGCACGGCGGCGGCGGCGAGGGCGGCGACCGCCCCGAGTCGGCGGGGGAGGTAGATGTCCATCGGTATCCGAGGATGCCACCCCAGAGGCCATATCCGGCACAACCCGGCCGATGGAGTGTCATCTCCTCAAAACTTGTATGGATCAAATATTTGAATGATTCCGGTTTGGGGCATAGCGTGTGCCGCGTGGACGACAGGGACCGGCTTCGACGGGCTGGACTGCGGGTGACCGCGGCCCGCCTGGCGATCATGCAGACCGTGCGGGACGGCGACCACCTCGACGTGGACGCCATCCACCGGGGCGTGCGGGAGCGGGTCGGCCAGGTCTCCCTGCAGGCCGTCTACGACTCCCTGCACTCCATGCAGCGCGGCGGGCTCCTGCGGAGGATCGAGCCTCCCGGCAGCCCCGCCCGGTACGAGACGCGGGTGGGCGACAACCACCACCATCTCGTCTGCCGGGAGTGCGGAAGGGTCACCGACGTCGACTGCGCCGTCGGGCACGACCCGTGCATGGCCCCCGTCTCCGCCGCCGGATACCTGGTGGACGAGGCGGACGTCATCTACTGGGGCGTGTGCCCCGCCTGCCGTCCCGTTGAGGCCCGATGAGCCCGCGGGCGGGCGAGGCGGTATCCCCCTGCGCGTGACGTACGGACCGCGTGCCGACGGCGCCTCCGACGGGCCGCCGTCCAGTGGCCGCTTCGCCCAGCCGCCTCGCCCGGCCGCCCAGCACCGCCGCCCCGCATGACCGTCCCGTACGGCCTCAGAGGTCGAACCGCCCGCCTTTCACCCCGTGAACGAAGGCGTCCCATTCCGTCCGGCCGAAGACGAGCACGGGGCCCTCGGGGTCCTTGCTGTCCCTGACCCCGACGCTCCGCCCCGGGAGACGTGCGATCTCCACGCAGTTCCCGTTGACAGTGCTCTGCCGGCTCTTTCGCCACGCCACCGCTGAAAGGTCGATCTGCGACAAAACCCAACCCCTTCCCCGGGAACACCACGAGGACTTCAAGGATGAGCACGCGCGCGAGAACGTGCAAGGCGTCGGCGGCGTGACGGGGGCGCGTCGCGTGATGCCGGCTCCGGCTCCGTCCCCCCGATCCCCCGTTCCCCGGCCCCGCCCGCGGGACGGACCGGCGGTCCGTCCCGCGGGCAGGGTGATCCGGGGTGATCGTGTGAGGCGGCCCCCGGCCTTCGGGCACCGGGACCGGCCCCGCCGAAGCGGGACCGGCTTCCGACTTCGCTAGAGGTCGAACTCCCCGTCCTTGACCCCCCCGACGAACGCGTCCCACTCGTCAGGGGTGAAGACGAGGACCGGCCCCGACCGATCCTTGCTGTCACGGACGCCGACGCGTCCCCCGTCCAACGGCGCCACCTCGACGCAGTTGCCGTTCACAGCGCTCCTCCGGCTTTTCCTCCATGCCGCGGCGCCGAAATCTGTCGCATCCATATTCGTTCTTTCCGATGACGGCACCCGGCGAGCCGCCGATGTACCGGAACCCTCATTTCCAGTGCCCTGCCGTTTCCGCGATCAGCCGCTGCGAAGCCGGCTCGTCGAGCGCGCGCTCCATGAGGTGGCCGAAGGCCCGCTCGTACCCGTAGACCATCTCCGCGTCCTCGACGTACCGCCCCCCGAAGAGGGACTCCAGGTAGACGATGTCGGGGAAGTCGGAGAAGGCGAGGTGCACGAACGGCCCCGTCGCCACCGGCGGCGGAACATTCTGGGGGAGGACGCGCATCTCCACGTGTTCCAGCTCCGAGACCTCGATCAGGTGGTGGAGCTGGTCCCGCATGACGCGGGCGTCGCCGTACTGGCTTCTCAGCACGGACTCGTTGAACACGACCAGGAGGGTCAGCGGGTCGTCGGAGTACAGCAGGGTCTCCTGCCGCCTTCTCCGCACCTCGACCCTGTCCTGGAGCCTGCTCGGCGGGACATGGCCCGCGTGCTGGCCCACCGCGTTGACCGCCCAGGCGTACGCCTCCGTCTGAAGCAGGCCCGGCATGACCTGGGGTTCCCAGTTCCGCGCCACGGTCGCCTCCGCCTCCAGTCCGATGAGCGTCGTGTAGTCATCGGGGAGGGAGGCGGCGTATCTCTCCCACCAGCCCTTCGACTCGGCGTCACGGCGCAGGCCGATCAGCGTCTCCCGAAGGTCTCCTTCCACCTCGTAGACGTTCGCGAGCGCCTGGACGTCGGCCTCCTTGGCCAGCGTCTTGGCGTTCTCGATGCGGCTGACCTTGGCGGCCGACCACTTCAGCAGGAAGGCCACCTCGTCGCCGGTCATGCCCCGGTCCTCACGGATCCGGCGCAGTTCGAGACCCAGGCGACGCCGGCGGAGGGGGGGACTGCCGCGCTCCGGCATCCCGGTCTCCTCGTCATCTCGGATGGATGGAGTCAATGCCCCTAGCAGGGATGATCTGAATGGTAGTGCAAGTTGCATGGAACATTGCAGTGCATTTATAGAAGTTTATTACTTCTTTCCTTACGCCAAGCCTTGCAGGCAAATCTATGCTGAGCGACCATCGAAGCAGGAAGATTTCGAGAGGACCGACGGGGGAGCCGCCCAACCCACGGTGAGGCGGCCCGCGGGCCTCTCACCGGGCGCGGCCTTCGGAACCCGCGCCTTCCGACGGCAACGGCGCCGCCCTCAGCCACCGAGGAGACATGGGAGGCCGCCAGGAGGACAACGGGGACCATCGCGACGTTCCGCCGTCGCGTCCGCACGCATCGCTTCGGGGAGGGAAAACCGGGTCGGCGGCCACCGACCCGGCTGACACAAGCACTCCGCATCGCAGCCACGAAAAGGAGTAACCCATGCCTTTCCACCGTATCAACGGGCTTCACGGAATCAAGGCCTTCGTCCTCGACCTCGTCGACCGGGCCGACCGTGAACTGTGCATGGACCAGGACGAATGGGCGTACAGGCTCGGCTGGACCGTGACGAGGAAGGGGTTCGGCGCCCGGTCGTACCGGGACCCCCGCTTCGACCGGCCCGCGGCCGGCCGCGCCACCGCCGTGACCGAAGCCGGAAAGGCCCTCACCGGTGAGGTGACGGTCATCCCCGGAGGCGGCATCGGGACCGTGACGACGCCCGGGGAGGTGGAGGACGATGTGGCCGCGTAACCCCCGCAACAACCCCCACCACCGGGGCGGGCCCGCGCCGTCCCCCGGCGGGGCGAATCCGCTCGTCCGTGCCTGGCGGTGGCGAACGGAGATCGCCCTGACGTCCGCCGCCCTCCTGACCGGCGTCGTCACGGCCACGGCCCTGGGGCGGGACGACTGGCGTCCCTTCCTCGTCGCGACCGGCGCCGTCTCGCTGGCCGTCGTCCTCCGGCCCGTCCGCGACCGGATCGGCGCCCACCTGTGGTGCGTGGTCTCCCGGCACCGCATCCAGCGGGTGTGCCTGGAGACGGGCATGCACACGGCGGCGGGACGGATCCCCCTCATCCTGTGGATCACCCCGACGGCCCTCGGGGAGAAGGCGCTGATCCTCACCCGGGCCGGGATCTGCGCGGAGGACTTCGACGCCTTCGCCGGGGAACTGGAGTCGGCCTGCTTCGCCCGCCGGGTCGTCGTCGCCCGTCACCGCCGCCGGGCCGACCTGGTCACCCTCGAGATCATTCGCAGGGAGGGGACCACCCAGCCCGCCGTCCTCCTCGACCGGCTCTCCGGGCCGGCGAACTGGGTGCCCCCGCGGTCCGCCGGGGGCCGTGAGGAGGTACCCGATACCGTCTCCCCCGAGCCGCCCTTCGCCCTGCCACGCGAGGTCCCCCGGGCGGCGTGAACCCGTACGGCCCGAAACGGGCACGGGAGGTTCCCTGCGGTCGCGGCCGGATTCGCCGAGGTCGCCGGGGCCGGCCGCCGGATCGCCGGCCGGTGGGGCGGCGGCGCGCCGCCGGGGGCGGCGGCCGATCCGGCCACCTCCCGTTCCCGTCCGATCCGATGATCGTTCGGAAAAGCGGGATCCGCGCGCATTAGGCTTACGCGCGTGACCACCCCTCCAGAACAGGACCGTCTGCACGCTCAGCTCGCCTTCGCCATGGAGATCGACAAGCTCAGACGCATCGTGCGCCGCAACACCCTGATGGACGGCTCCCGGCGCGAGAACGACGCCGAGCACTCGTGGTACGTGGGCATGCTGGCGATGGTGCTGGCCGAGCACGCCCCACCGGGCATCGATCTGGACAGAGTCGTCGCGATGCTGCTCGTCCACGACATCGTCGAGATCGACGCCGGAGACACCTTCATCTACGACGCCTCCGCCGTGGAGGCCCAGCTCGACCTGGAGCGCAAGGCCGCCGACCGGATCTTCGGGCTGCTCCCGGACGACCAGGCCACGCGGCTGCGGGCACTGTGGGACGAGTTCGAGGAGCGCCGGACCCCCGAGGCCAAGTTCGCCAAGGCTCTCGACCGGATCGCCCCGATCCTGGCCAACCACCACAACGAGGGCGGCACCTGGTCGCTGTACAAGGTGACCGCCGAGCAGGTGCTGGAGAAGGTGAGGATCATCGAGGAGGGCTCGCCCACGCTCGGCGCCTACGCCACGGAGATCGTCGAGCTCTCGGTCAGCCGGGGACATCTGGCGCGTGCATAACGCCGTTCCCGGGTAGGTCCCTATCGCTTGGAAAGGGGACGATCGTGAAGGAAAACGTTAAAACGAACCGCCAGAGCTTCCGCAAGTTCGTTCCACCCGTCGACCTCGTCGGCAACGTGGAGCGCTCGACGAAGCTGGATCGCCCGATTCAGGCGGTGTCCAGGGCTGTGCGGCGGCGGCTCGGCCCCGGGTTCCTGCGCGACCTGCTGCACGGGGTTCCCACCGGCAAGCCCCTCCATCCACCGCTCACCGACGTCGCTCTGGGCTGCTGGATGTCGGCGTCGCTGCTGGATGTGACCGACGCCGACCCCCGGGCGTCCCGGACGCTGCTCGCGGCGGGCCTCGTGGCGTCCGTTCCCACGGCCGCGTCCGGGATCACCGACTGGTCGGCGCTCCACCGCGAGCAGCAGCGGGTCGGGTTCGTTCACGCGCTGGCCAACGTGGCCGCGCTCACCCTCTACGCGGGCTCCCTGCTGCTGCGCGTGCGGGGCGACGAACGGCGCGGCCGGATGCTGTCGTTCGCCGGACTGGCCGTCGGCGGCGTGGGCGCCTACCTCGGCGGCCACATGTCGTACCGGCAGGCGGCCGGGGCCAACCACGCCGTGTCGGTCTCCCACCTGGTCCCGCTGGGCTGGCACGACCTGTGCGATCTCAAGGACCTGCCGGACGGCCGGCCGGTGACCCGGCGGCTGGGCTACATCGACCTGTTCGTGCTGCGCAGGGGCGAGGACGTCACCGTGCTCGCCGACCGCTGCTCGCACCTGGCCGGGCCGCTGCACCAGGGACGCGTGACGTCCGTGCAGGGCGCCGACTGCGTGGTGTGCCCCTGGCACGGCAGCACGTTCCGGCTGTCCGACGGCACGGTCATGCACGGCCCCGCGACCGCCCCGCAGCCGGCCTTCGAGTCGAGGCTGCGCCGCGACGGCGTGCTGCAGGTCCGCCCCATCCCGGCGTGACCCCTCCGTCCGGTCCCACCGTCCCGGTTCCGGCTCCGCCAGGCGCCGTTGCGCGGGCCCTCTTCACTGATCAACGAACCAGCGGGTTCGCGAAGAGGGCCCGCGCAACGGCGTCCACGGCTTCCGGCCCCCGGTCAGGACGCCCGGGGGCCCGCCGTCACTCCTCGTCGTCCGGCTGGCCGTCGGCGGGATGCTCGACGAGGGCGAGGACCCGGCTGGACATGAACCGCGCGGTGCGGACCGCCGTCCCGCTGCGGGTGACCTCGCTGACTTCGACCACGCCGCCCCGGCGATTGGCTATCTCGACCCGGCGGCCCGCCTTGGTCGCGACGACGTCGTAGGTGCGCGAGCTGTCGCCCGCATCGATGACGATCTCTACACGGTCGCCTTTCATGACCGTGTTGTTCCCGCAAGTGAGGGATTTTAGCCGTACACCAGTTTGACGATCGCCACGACGCCAACGCACACGATGAAGCCACGCAGCACCGGCGCCGGCAACCGCCTGCCGACCTTCGCTCCGAGGAACCCGCCGATCGACGCGCCGACCGCCACCAGCGCGACGGCCCGCCAGTCCACCACGTCCCGCCCCGAGAACAGCGAGAACCCGATGAACAGAAGCGCCGCGGCGCCGTTGACCATCAGCGACAGGACGTTCTTGGCGGCGTTGACACGCTGCAGGCCGTCGTCGAGGAAGCTGCCGAGCAGCCCGATCAGCAACACGCCCTGGGCGGCGCCGAAGTAGCCGCCGTAGACGCCGGCGGCGAGGACCCCGATCCACAGCAGGGGACCGCCGTGCGGGTGGGCGTGCTCGCGCCGGGCGGCCAGCAACCGGTTGAGCCTCGGCTGGAACACCACGAGCACGCAGGCCAGGCCGATCAGGACCGGCACGACCACGTCGAAGGTCTCGGCGGGCAGGAACAGCAGCAGGACGCTCCCGGCCAGCGCGCCCAGGGTCGAGGCGACCCCCAGCCGGACCAGCCGTCCGCGCTGACCTTCCAGCTCGGCGCGGTAGCCGAGCGCGCCGGTCAGCGTCCCCGGCACCAGGCCGATGTTGTTGGAGACGTTCGCCACGATCGGCGGCAACCCGACGGCCACCATGGTCGGAAACGTGATCAGCGATCCCGAGCCGACGACGGCGTTGATGCCGCCCGCCGCGACCCCCGCCGCCAGGACGGCGACTGCCTCCCACGGTGTCATCTGGCCCCTCCTCGGTCGTACGGCTCGCGCCCGGTGATCGGTGCACGGCTTCCACCGGATGCTAGGAGGGGAGCGCCGGTGAGCGGTCGGCGGGGTGTCCTCCGCCACTCAGCGGCCGTAGCGGACACGGCCGGAGCGGGCCCAGAAGCGGACGGAGAGACTAAAAGTGGACAGAGGGGATGGGAGAAAGGCTCAGAAGAGCCGGTGGAGAGACTCAGAAGTCGTACGCGCGGGCGTACCAGCGGCCGTCGCGCCCGCGTTCCAGGTTGAGCGGGATGCCGAAGGTGCGGGAGAGGTTCTCGGCGGTCATCACGTGGTCGATCTCACCCTGGGCGACCACCGAGCCGTGCCGCAGCAGCAGCACGTGGGTGAACCCGGCGGGCACCTCCTCCACATGATGGGTGACCAGCGCCATCGTCGGTGACTTCGGGTCCTGCGCGAGCGCCGACAGACGGCGGACGAGGTCCTCCCTGCCTCCCAGGTCGAGCCCGGCGGCCGGCTCGTCCAGCAGCAGCAGCTCGGGGTCCGGCATGAGCGCGCGGGCGATCTGCACCCGCTTGCGCTCGCCCTCCGACAGCGTGCCGAACCGGCGGCGGATCAGGTGGGCGCAGCCGAGCTGGTCGATCAGCTCGACGGCGCGGGTGACGTCGCCGGAGTCGTATTCCTCGTTCCAGCGACCGATGATCGCGTAGGAGGCGGTGAGGACGAGATCGATGACCTTCTCCTCCGGCGGCACCTTCTCGGCCAGCGCGGCGCTGGCCAGGCCGATGCGGGGACGCAGGTCGAACACGTCGCTCTGCCCGAGGCGCTCACCGAGGATCTCCACCACTCCCTCGGTGGGGAACAGCATCGCGCCGACGACCTGGAGCAGCGTCGTCTTACCCGCACCGTTGGGACCGATGACGACCCACCGCTCGTCCTCGTGAACGGTCCATTCGATGTCTCGAAGCAGCGCCGCACCGTCCCTGCGCACGGTGACGTCCTGTAGCCGAAGCACCTGACCGCCCATGCCCCTACCCCTCCTAGAGAATCGCTGGAACAAAACCTATTGCAGGACAAGCGCATATCGTGGACCGGTGCACCCTGATTCACAGATCTCGGCCACCCTGGTCTGCTGGGGCAACGCCTGGCTGACGGGTCAGGTCGGCCTCGACGACGCCGTCGACCGCGTCGAGCGCCGTGGCGGACCCCAGCTCGTCGCCACCGAGACCGGCGACACCGGTCTGCGCGGCTTCCTCGCCGGCCTGCGGATGGACGGCATGAAGTCGCTGCGCCTGGCCCTCCCGGTACCGGGCGACCCGCTCGGACTCACCGGGCCGCCCCCTCTCAACTCCGCGGCCATCGAGGCCGGGCAGGCGGCGATCGCCGTACTCCCCGGCCGGTGCGTCGGGCTGGTGCCCGCGTCCGACCGCCGCGGGTCATCGTACGCCGGGGTCCGCTGGAGCGCGCTCGCGGCCAGCGCCAACGCCCCGGACGTCCCCTCCCTGTCCGAGGCCGAGCACGCCCTGACCATGGCGATGCGCACGGCCACCGACACCCTGCTCGGTCTGGGAGGCCCCGTCCAGGGGCAGCCACGGCCGAACACCGCCGACGGCGGCCTGGCTCCGGGTTACCCGGCCCGCGCCCACCGGGTCGCGGCCCTCGCCGCCCGGCTGGCCGCGGTGCTGCGGGTCACCGACGACCGGGGGCTCACCTCCGGCCAGATCGCCGCCCGCGGCGCCGCGCTGCGCGACCTCGACCGCGCCGTACGGCGGGCACGGGTGGCCGCCCACCACGCCATCACCGAACTCGTCTGACCCCGTTACGAGGCCACCGGCGGCAGCGCCGCCATGAGCCCACCCGGGGACGCCGGTATCGGGACCCGCTCAGGAACGCCGGTGTCCGGACCCGCTCGGGGGCGCCGGTGTCTGGACTGAGGAACGCAGCCGCGAAGCGGCGGAGAGACGAGGGAAGGCACCGGTTACCAGCCCCCGAGCCGCGACACGCAGTGTCGCCATGAGTTCAGCGGGCCTGACGGGACCGCCGCACCGGTCCGCAGCCCTCCTCGGGCTCGGCGAGGGGACCGTCGAGGAGCCGCGTCAGCGCGTCGACGAACGCCTTCCGCTCCCCCTCGGGCACCGTGGCGAGCACCTCGGCGTGGACGCGATCGACGATCCTCGCGCCTTCGGAGACGATCCGCATGCCCTCCTCGGTGACCGAGATGATCCGGGCCCGGCGGTCGGTGCTCGACGGACGGCGCTCGGCGTATCCGGCCTTCTCCAGTTTGTCGATCGTCACGACCATCGTGGTCTTGTCGAGGTCTGCCAGCTCGGCGAGCTGGATCTGGGTGCGCTCGGCCTCGGCCGCGTGCCACAGGACGCACTGCTCGCGCGGGGTGATGCCGATCTCGGCGAGGGCCGCGGTCAACCGGGTCGTCAGCACATGGCCGGCGTGCATGAGCATGCCGGTGAGGTCGCGAACGGTTCGCGGGGGCGCGCTCGTCGTCATACCGCTCGTCATGCTACGAGCCTAACAAATCGTTCCGCTGCGAGATGATCCCGCAGTGAAACAATCGGCGGGTCCGGTCGTCCGGCCGGGACGGAACGGGGATCAGGCGGAACGAGGCCCGGGGAGCGGAACGGACCGGCGCTCCTCTCCGGGCCGCGGCGGACGTGATCCGACCGCTCAGGCCAGGCCGTGGCGGACACGATCCGACCGCTCAGACCAGACCATGACGGGATATCGGCCGTTCAGGCCAGGCCGTGGCGGACGGCGTAGAGGGCCGCCTGGGTCCTGTCCTGCACGCCCAGCTTCATCAGCACGTTGGAGACGTGGGTCTTCACGGTCTTCTCCGCCACCGCCAGCTCGCGGGCGATCTCCCGGTTGGACCGCCCCGAGGCGATCAGTGCGAGCACCTGACGCTCGCGACCGGTCAGCGGCGCCACCGGGCCCTCTCCCCGCCGGGGCGGGGAGAGGGCGGCCGGGTTCACCGGGACTGTCCGGAAGTCCTGGGACGTCTGGGGGCCCTGGACCTGGGAGGCCGACAGCACCGCCCCGGCGGCCTCGGGGGCGAGCAGCACCTGGCCGCCGTGGACGGTCCGGATGGCCTGGACCAGCGTGCCGGGATCGACGTCCTTGTACAGGAATCCGGCCGCCCCCGCCCGCAGCGCGGGGGCGACGTCCTCCGGGTCGCCGACCGAGGTCAGCACCAGGACCCGCGGGACGTCCTCCCGCCCGGCGAGGCGTGCCAGCGTGCCCAGGCCGTCGAGGACCGGCATCCTCAGGTCGAGCAGCAGCACGTCCGGGGCGAGCGACTCCACCAGGGCGAGCGCCTCGGCGCCGTCGGCGGCCTCGCCCACCACGTCGAGGTCGTCCTGCAGATCCAGGAACGTGCGCAGGCCCTGCCGTACGACCGGGTGGTCGTCGGCGATCAGGACGCGGATCACGCGGGGACCTCCATCCGCACCAGCGTGCCGGCGTCCGGTCGCGACGTCACGCGCACGTCCCCGCCCAGGGCTCCGGCCCGCTCGCTCATCGAGGCGATGCCCAGTCCGCGCCCGGCGGCGGCCGCCACGTCGAACCCCCGCCCGTCGTCGCGCACCTCCAGGACCAGCCGGTCGCCCTCGCAGCCGAGCCGTACGGTGACCGTCCGGGCCTCCGCGTGCCGGGCGGCGTTGTGCAGCGCCTCCTGGGCGACGCGCAGCACGGCCGCCCCCGCCGCCGGCTCGAACTCGCACCCCGGCGCCTCCTCGAAGGAGAAGGCCGCCGGGTGCAGGCGATCCAGCAGCCGCACGTGCTTGCGCAGCGTCTCGGCCAGGCCGTGGCGGTCGAGGTCGGCCGGACGGAGCTCGACGATCACCTCGCGCAGCTCGGCCAGCGCCTCCCCGGCCATCCGCTCCACCCGCTCCAGTTCCCGCCGCGCCCGGCCGGGGTCGCGGTCCAGCAGGGAGTTCGCGGCCTGGGCGGTGAGACGGAGGGAGAACAGCTTCTGGGTCACCGCGTCGTGCAGTTCCCTGGCCATCCGGGTGCGCTCCTCGGCCAGGGCCAGCTCCCGGCTGCGCTCGTACAGGCGGGCGTTGGTCAGCGCGATCGCGGCGTGCGCGGCGAACAACGTGAGCAGCCGCTGGTCCGCCTCGGTGAAGCCGCCGCGGGTCCGCTTGTTCGACAGGAAGACGATGCCGAGCACCCGATCGCCGTCGCGGATCGGCACCCCGAGGAAGTCCTTGAGCACCGGGTGGGCGCGCGGCCAGTACTCGAACCGGGCGTCCCTGCGGATGTCGGGAAGCCGGACGGGCGCCCCCTCGCGCAGCATCGCCCCCAGCATGCCGTGCTGGCGGGGCATCGGCCCGATCGCCTCCCACTGCTCGTCGGTGATGCCGTCGGCGACGAACTCGGCGAACGCCCCGTCGTCGTCGGGGACGCCGAGCGCGGCGTAGCGGGCGTCCAGCAGGCGGCGCGCCGACCGTACGATCACCTGCAGCACCTCCCGGACCGACAGGTGCCTGGTGACCGCGAGGACGGCGGAGCTCACCGCGTGCAGGACGTCATCGCGGTCCCTGTCCTGGTCCCGGTCCTCGTCTCCGGAGCCTCCGGCGCCCATCACGTCCACAGATGGAAACTCTAGACGTCCGTCCTGGTGAAGCGGCTGGGGCGGCGGTCCTAGGGCCTGTACGGACTTCGAATCTTCAGGCGGGTTGAAGGCTTCGGATCCACA
>NZ_JBEZNH010000027.1:0-35078 GCF_040653115.1 Streptosporangium sp. NPDC048047
CCCATCTACCCACAGTCACGCAGGCGAATCGGTTAACGATCTACAGATGTAGTACCGGGAGAGGTTATCCAACGGATGTTCCGCTGGCGTCCCCACTTCCACCACCGTAGTTCCATCAGTGAGTTCGCGATCACCTGTGTCGGCTCCAGCGCTGCCTCCTCCGCCGTGATGACCAGTGGTTCGGCCTCTGGATAGACCTGAATCATCCGTTTCTGCGCCTCGCCCAGGGAGCAGTCGAGCGCGTGCGCCAAATACACCAAATCCATGGCGGTTACTGGCTCTTCCGGCACGGTGAAAGGGAGCACTTCCTGGACGTGCTGCGCGATCCGACCCGTGTGGCGGTGTGATTGCGTCGCGAT
Organism: Streptosporangium sp. NPDC048047; assembly: GCF_040653115.1. NCBI lineage: Bacteria > Bacillati > Actinomycetota > Actinomycetes > Streptosporangiales > Streptosporangiaceae > Streptosporangium > Streptosporangium sp. NPDC048047. Next base: position 360 of record NZ_JBEZNH010000027.1, read on the forward strand.
TTGTACCATCATGCGGGCCGCCAGCCCGGTATCCAGAAAGCAGTCCTGAAAGCCGAGCGAGTAACCCAGCAGTTCGACCTGGATGAACTCCAAATGCTCGCGGTTCGGGGTCAGATCAGGGAGGCCAGAGATATCGGGAAGGACTGCCATTCTGCAGGCTTCGAGTCGGTGTAGGCCCGCATGGGCGTTACGAACGCTCATTTTGGAACGGGCAGCGATTGATATCAGATGGATCGGGGTGAGGCGTTGGCCAACGATGTGGATATGCCGAAGCGCCTCTATCTCCAGATCGCTTGGATTCGCCGGATACCTGTCCCGTCCCGCCACGGCGATGCCGAACTGAGCCAGTTGGTCGCACATCGCAAGAATCTGCTCGACGGATCGGCAGAGAGTCGTGCTTCTGGCGGCCACTTTTGAGGGAGTGAGTTCCTGCTCGATCCAGGGCGGCGCACCGTCGAGGTCTTTTGACACGAGCAGCACGTCTGCGGTAGTGGTGTGGTGGGCAAGAGGACCCAGGTCGATGGACGGTGGGGTCCATCCGGGCGGCATGAGGTCGGTAATATACCGGATCATCTTGCCGATTGGTTGGTCCAGTTCGTTCGACATCTGCACCAACAAGGCTGCCGAGTTGTGCCGTGGCGGCGCGCCGGGTCGGGTCCAAGCCGCGATCCCGCGGAGTAGCGGCTGGTCCTCTTCCTTGAACGATCGATCCAGCGGGGGAATGTCACGGGCGGCGGAGACGTCGAATCCGGTGATCGCGTACCGCCGCAATCGCCTGAGCCGGGAGGACACCGTTTCATCAGCGTTCCCGACGGCCTCCAGGAGGGCGTCGAGATCGACCGAAGCATCTGCGCGCATGTAGTTTTTCAATAGTTCAGCATCGGCGGGGTCGACGGTCGGAAACCCCTCGGCACAGGTGTTCAGAGCACGAGGGCGCCTGGCGTCGAACTGAGAAGTGATCAGGCGTGACCACAGACCCAGCCGCCATGCCAAGAACCAGCGGCTGTAACCGGACCGGGCCCGCTCAGATCTGAGAAGCTTTGCGTCCACAGGGAAGCATCCGACGGTGTTCACTGAGACACGTGTGTCGCCCCCCCAGGGCCCGCCTACGGGAATCACCGCGGCGGCGGAGACGAGGTGACGGAAGACGAGTTGGGCCAGCCATAAGTCGGACTCGGCCAGTTTCCACAGCCAGAACATGGTCAGCCCCGGCCATGAGACCAGCTTGGGCAATGACGCTCGGATCTCCTCCTCGACCCACTTCCTGTCCCACTCCCGGAGCTTCTTCCGGTCGACGGTGAACGTCGGCCGATGGGTGTCGCGCAGGTTGACGACGAGACCGAAGACCTCCACGTCGGTGCGGATCCCGTCCGCCGCCAGGCCCCCCTTCCCGGACACCCACCACAGGTCGTCGCCGCACTTCAACGACTCGACCTCCGCATCCTGGTAGCGGAGTTCTCCGGGCTCCCAGACCTCGGGGTGGGAGCCGTGCTCAGTCACCTCGACGCGGAACTCGGTGACCCAGAGCAGCGAGCGCAGGGTGCGCAGGACCGAGACCTCTTCGTCTCCGGTGAGGTACATCCGGACCCGGGTCCCGCCGCCGTGCATGCCGCCGGAGGGGGTGATCTGGAACAGGCTGCCGCTGCTGGCGATGTGCGCGTCATACGCGTCCGGCGAGACGATGCCGTTCCGGCCCACCGGCCGGGTGGTCAGGGTGATCTCGTCGGCGAGCATGAAGTAGCTGAAGACGCCGACACCGAACTGGCTGTTGGAGACCAGCCGCAGCGGCGGCTGGAGGTCCTGCCAGTCGGCCTGCTCGGCCCGGTACTCATGCCGGTACACGAACCGCTCGCCGGCGTTCGCGAAGACGTGCTTGAGGGTCTCGGTGTCCATCCCGACCCCGTTGTCCTCGCACTCGATGTACGGCCGGCCGTCCTCGACCCCCTGCTCGAAGCAGATCTGTCCCTCCCACGGGGCCGGTGACTCGCCCGTCCGGCTGAGGTATTCGAGGCGGGTGCGCCGGTACCGGCAGGCGTCCAGCGCGTTCTGGTAGAGCTCGCGGATCGCGAGGGACGGGTCGCCGTACAGCTGCCGGCCCATCAGCAGCTCGCGCACCTTGTCCTCGGCCAGCCGGAAACGCGCCACCGGAGCCTCGTAGGCGCAGGTGTCGTCCTTGCGCTGCTCCGGCCGGAGCTTGTCAGCGGTGACCCGTTCGGGCAGCCGCTCCCCGAGGGGGCCCAGGGAGGGAAGCCTGCGGATGGTCCCAAGAGCCTCGTCGGCCCGGCGCACGACGTCCTCCAACGCGAGGTGCAGAGCCGGGTGGTCGCAGATCATCTGTAGGTCGAGGACACCCTCCTTGGGGCGATACCACCTCATCCGGTCGGCCGCGGCCGTGACGGCGGTCAGCGGCAGCTCCAGCCGGGTGCCGATGTGGTCGGCGATCACCGGGGGCATGCGCCGCGGGTCGGCGGCCAGGATCCCGGCCAGCCAGAGCAGTGCCGCCAGCCCGCGCCAGCGGTCGTCGACGTAGTCACGCTGGAGATGGGAGCCGAGCTGCTGGTCCACCGGGTCCGCACCGGCCGCGCGGACGAGGGCCTCCACCAGCTTCGGCAGTTCGCTCTGGGCCACGGAGATGGCGTCGCCGTCCAGCAGGCGGGCCCCCCGCTCGTAGGCGTCCTGGGCCGCGGGGCTCCGCCAGACGGCCAGCCTGGTGGCGAGCCACTGGTGCACCAGCCACATCGCGAGCGTGTCACGAGCCTTGACGTTCCCCTGGCTGCCCAGCCCCTCCGCGCGGCGCACGATGTGCTGGTGCATCTCGTGGGTCGTCTCGAGGTCGCTTCGGGGCCCGGCCCCGTAGGTGCGGGCGAAGTTCGCCGGATCGATGCCCGCCGCCAGGCGCACCTCCTCGGCGAGCACGCGCTCCCGCAGGAAGGGAGCCATGATCAGTGCGGCAACCTCGGACCGGGTCAGCCCGGCGTACGGGCCGAGAAGCATGGAGAGGTGCTGCAGGACCCGGACAGGGTGGTTCTGGTCGGTCCAGGGGTCGTCGATGCCGGTCTTCCGGTGGAGGTTCTCCCGGGCCGCCCCACAGCCGCGGGCGCACTCCTCGACGATCGTCCTGACGGCTTCCACCGTCGGCTCCGACGACGTGATCTCGGAGTCGCAGTGCCGCCAGAGGTCTGTCTTCTCCACGGCACGCCGCCAGGCGTCCGTCAGCTGGTCGCCCTCGCACACCACCGTGTCCGCGGCGGGCAGCGTCGCCCCCTGGTGGTGCGCCTGCGGCTCCTGCTCGAGGCCGTCGTTTCCGGCGGCCCTGCGCCGCATCTGCTGCTCGACGTCCTTGAGGACCTGCTCCAGGGTGCGCGCCGGGTTCCGGCGGTCGAGCGTCTGGGCCAGCGCCTGGGTGAAGTAGCTTCCCGACTCTCCGTACAGGCAGCGCTGGCCCGCCCGGCATCCCGTCACGACGACGAAGTCGCCCTCGGGAAGGTAGGGGAGCATCCCGCCCTTCACGACGGGACCGTGTGTCGCGGCGGGGTCGTCCCGGCACGCGTCCACGAAGTAGACGACCAACCGGGCTCGGCAGCGATCAATGTTGGGCGGCACCAGCGGCACCAGGCTGTCGGTATCGGGCCAGAGTGCCCCGGGATCGCGGCTGGCGTCACTCGGCACCAGGTAGTCGTGGCCGTCGATCGTGAGGCCGTGTCCGGAGAAGTACAGCAGGAGGACGCTTCCGGGAGGGGCTTCCGCGCACGCCCGCTTCAGTTGAGCTTTTATCCGGCTTCCCGTGGGTTCCGCGCCGGTCTCGGACTCCCCGAAGGAGGTGACCGTCTCATAACCGGAATTCGTCAGCGTTTCATGCATAAGCCGGACATCGGAGCGTACGACGTCTCTGATGTCACTGAACGCGTCGTCGTCGCATCGCGGAACGCCTATCAGAAGCGCTCGTCGGTCTGCCATGGACCGTTCCCTGCCGGGGCTCAACAGTTGACGCGGAGGGCCGACGGTACGTGCGACCGGCTTACGGTCGCATGGGTAAGCCGATGGCACTCGTCAACGTTCGCCAGGGAAATGGTCATCCCAGCATGGTGCCATGGCTCTACAGGTCAAGGAAGGCATATGCCGACGAATGGGAGTGGCGGTGGATTCCTGGTGCTCACTTCGATCCCTGCAGGATGAATTTCGGTCATATCCGACTTTCATTTCGGTTTTCCCAATTCCCGCATGGAAAAGGCCGTCCGCCGGGCATCGCGTGGATGCCCGGCGGACGGCCCAGGTGAGGATCGAAGGATGCCGTCGACGTCGATCGAGCCCGCCTCGTCACGAGGGGTTCGTCGTCGGTGGCGGGGCGGACGGGTCAGCCGTCGTAGCGGTCCTCGAAGGCGGTGAAGGCGCCCTCCTGCCGCCACTCGGCCGCGGCCTTGGGGCTCTTCTTCAGTACGGCCAGGCACGACGGGGCCGGCTCCCCGCCGAGCGGGGAGCCCGCGCACTCCGGCACCGGGGTGTGGTCGTCCGGAGCCCGCCAGAGGCTCGCGCCCTGGAGGAAGCTGTGGTCGAGGGCGGTGCGGGCCAGGGTCTTCAGGTCGGCGTAGTGCAGGCCGTACTGGGTGATCGCCCGGAGGTACTCGCCGGCCAGGTCGGTGTGCTCGATGCCCGCGTCGTCGGTGACGAGGGCGACGGGCACGCCCGCCCTGCGGTACTGCGTGAACGGGTGCGCGTCATCGCAGACCTTGAGGATCTGGCAGTTGCTGGTGAGGGCGATCTCGACGAGGACGTGCCCGCGGGCCATGTCGGCCATGAGCCCGGCCGGGTCGTCCTCGCCGCCGATGCCGGCGCCGTGCCCGATGCGCTCGGCGTGGCCGGTCTTCACGGCCTCGCGGATGTGGAACCTCAGGTCCGCGTCCGGAGCCAGGCCGGGGGTCAGCTCACCGGCGTGCAGGCTGATGTGCGCCTCCGGGTAGAGGCCGCGCAGGTAGTCGAGCATGCGCATGTGCAGCCGGTAGTCGCGCAGCGCGACCGGGTCGTCCTCGGGGGCGACGAGGTTGACGCCGACGTAGCGCTCGTCGGCCTTGGCCAGTTCGAAGCCCAGCAGCATCTGGGCGAAGACCACCTCGGGCGGGGCGGTGCGGGTGACCTGGAGGAGGAAACGCAGCGGCAGTGCGCAGCCGGGGTCGGCGTCCCCGTCGTCGCAGCGCAGATCCTTGCGCATCCGGGCGATGTCGGTGTCCGCGTCGGCGCGGGCCGCCTTGACGATGCCCGCCATCGCGCCGTCCGCGAGCAGCCGGTCGCGCAGGCCGGCCAGGTCGGAGGCGCTGCCGCCGACCTTCTTGACGAGGTCCTGGACGGCCCCCGACTGGCGGGACAGCATGACCTCCAGCGTGAACTCCTGCTGGGCGGCGGCCCGCGCGGCGAGCAACGCGAGCATCTCCCCCTTGTCAGAGGTCGCGGCCCCGAACCTGCCGAACGCCGAGAAGAAGTGGTCGTGGCCCGACTCCTTGCCGGGGGTGAAGCCGCGCATGGACCAGGCGCGCACGATGTCGTCGGCGAAACGCGGGTCGGTGACCGCGTCGCGCGCGGGCCGCTGCCCGTCGCGGCACGGCGGCGCCGACGCGGTGAGGGACGCGGTGTCGACGCACAGGTCGCCCCGCACGGCGGAGTTGAGCAGATATCCGGTGGGCACGGCGCCCGACAGGTGCGTGTGCAGGTCGGCGCCCTTGGGCAGGTCGGCGACGAACTCCCCGAGCCTGCCGGGCTCGTGGCGGACGCTGTCGAGGTAGGCCTCGACCCGCGCGATCGTGTCGGGTGCGTCGCCCGCGACCTGCGCGTCCGTCCACGTCGGCGCGCTCGTCGACGCCTGCGCGTCCGTCCACGCCTGGGCGTCGGTCCACGTCTGCGCACCCGTCCGCTCCGGCGCGCTCGTCGACGCCCGGACGTCCGTCCACGCCTGCTCGCCTGTCCGTGCCTGCGTACCCGTCCACGCCGGTGCCCCGGCGACCGCGACCGCCACTCCGATCGCGGCAAGACCCTTGGTCAACATCATGGCGGCCAGCCAACCACGATCTTCACGGACGGTTACGTAATGTGACGGACATGTTTCCGCATGTGGCCGGGGGTGGACGCGGCGTGCCCGCCGTACGGGGCGGGCACGCCGCGAGGAGCGGGCGGGGTCAGCAGCGGACGAGGAGACCGGTGAGGGCGGTGCAGGTGGCCGAGGCCGTGTCGTCGGACGGCTGGGGGTCGGCGGGGGCGCTGTCGAGGTGGGAGGCGGTCACGGTGAGGCGGCCGCTGATGACGAGGAGCCGGGTGTAGAGGCCCATGGACCTGGTCACCGAGCCGCCCGCGGGGATGGCGCCGAGGTCACAGGTGACGGTGCGCGCCGCGGCGTCCACGGCGCAGCCCTGGGCGCTCGGCCCGGTGAACGCGGAGGGGTAGGTGAAGCGCAGCCGCGCCGCGGTCGTGGCGGCGGGACCCCGGTTCGTGACGGTCGCGGTGAAGGTGGCGTGGGAGACGCCGAGTCCCTTGGGAGAGGCGTCCAGCGAGACGGAGAGGTTCGCGGAGGAGACGGCGCCGATCGTCAGGCCGCCGAGGTCGGTGGTGGCGGGCCCTTCCGGAGTGGTCTCCACGAGGGCGGCGCTCAGGGGCGCCTGGCCGGACGCGGTGCTCTTGAACGGGACGTAGACCACGGTGCGGTTCGCGGCGCCGGGCGCGAGGTCGCGCAGGGTGACGGTGATCGTGCGGTTCGCGGCGTCGCCGACGACCGTGTCGGTGTGGTGCTCTGGGTCGGGCGACCACCAGGAGAACCTGCCCGCGCTGAGGCTGCCGTCGGACTCGGGGGCGAAGGTGACGGTCACCGTGGCCGAGTCGACCGGGAGGCCGGAGACGTTGGTGTAGTTGAGATCCAGCAGGGCCTCGCCGCCGGCGTCGACCGTCGTCGGGGCGGTGAGCGTGATGTGCCCCGGCTGCCCGATGGTGGTCGTGGCGGCGACCGCGGCGGACGCCGCCCGCGGGCCGGTCAGGACGGTGGCGGCCAGCAGCGCCAGCAGAACGCCTGCCAACAGGGGTGTCCGGCGGGTACGGCCCGGCGCGACGCCTGTCTGGGGGGACATGTCTCCTCCTTCGTGCCGCCTGCGCGGCGGAGAACGGCTCGGTGGCCACCACGCGGGACGGTCGACCGGACCCCTGTACGGCGGAGACCGGGGTGGGGGAGGAAGCGTTCCGTGCGCGATGACAACCAGAGTGTGACGAATGCTCGTTAAAGAGGAGACTGTTTTCAGATATCAGTCGATATTGCGGTGATTTTTCGCTTATGTGATTTCCCGGTCCTCGGGCGGAGCCAGACGGGCCGCCACCCGGTGCAGTGCCGCCAGCTCACCGGGGGAGAGCTCCGACAGGACGGCGGGCGGCCGGTAGAAGCGGCGGAGGATCCGGTCGCGCAACTCCTCGCCCGCGTCGCTCAGCGCCACGACCTTGACGCGCCGGTCGGTCGGGTGGGGGCGGCGCTCGACGTAGCCCTGCTTCTGCAGCCGGTCGACGATCCAGGTCACGGTCGAGGCGTCGCACCGCCACATGTCGGCGAGCGCGCGCATCGGCTCGCCGGGGCCCGGGGTCAGCCGGATGAGGGCCTTGAGGTCTCCCGGGCTGACGCCCAGCCCGGCCACGGCCTCCAGGGTGCGCTCGTGCTCGGCCATGAAGAAGTCGTACAGGGCTTCCCAGATCTCCGACCTGAGCCGTTCGTCCTGCTCAGGGTCCCGTCGTTCCATGGCGACCATGGTACGTCCATGGCATTCGTCCAAATGTTGGATGCACGACAATGTTGGATATATCAAACTATCTGTTATCGTTCGGGACGGCGGAGCTTCGAGCGGTGCCTCCGGCGTTCCCCGAGCGCCGGCGAGAACGCCCCGGCACGTCGGGACACCCGCGGAGCGACCGCCCACACCCACAGCGACACCCACAGCGAGACTCACAGCGAGGAGCCCCCCATGACCGTTCTCGTCACCGGAGCGACCGGCCGGGTCGGCAGCAGGTTCGTCCCCCGGCTGCTCCAGCGGACCCGAGCCGTCCGCGTGCTGGTCCGCGACGCCGTACGGGCCGAGCCGCTCGCCCGGCTCGGCGCCGAGGTGGTCGTCGGCGACCTGCGCGACACCGGCGACCTGGCCGGCGCGCTCAAGGGCGCCGAGGCGGTCGTCCACCTCGGCGCGGCCTTCCGCGGCGTCCCCGATGAGGAGGCCGTCGCGGTCAACCACGCCGCCACGGTCGAACTGGCCGCCGCCGCGCTCCGGGCCGGCGTCGACCGGTTCGTCCACACCGGCACCAACCTCGTCTACGGCTCGGGCTTCATCCACGGTGATGGCCGCGCCCGAGACACGGGCCGAGGCCGGCCCGCCGCCGAGACCGACGAGATCCTCACCCCCGCAGGGGCCTACCCCCGCAGCAAGGCCGAGGCCGAGAGGGTGCTCGGCGAGATGCACCGGGCCGAGGGGCTGCCGCTGCGCGTCCTCCGCCTGGCCTTCGTCTACGGCGACGGCGACCCGCACCTCGCCGAGTCGCTCCACTGGGCGCGCGGCTGGGCCGCGCACAGGCGACTGCACATGGTCCACCACGCCGACGTCGCCCAGGCGCTGATCCTGGCGCTCTCGGCGCGCGGCGTGGACGGCGAGACGTTCAACGTCGCCGACGACGCGCCCGTCACCGCGCTGGAGCTGCTCCGGCTCAACGGCGAGCCGATCCCCGAGGGGATGGCGGACCGGGCGCTGGACGACCCGTGGGAGGGCATCGTCGACACCGCGAAGATCCGGCGCGAGCTGGGCTTCCGCCCGATCCACCCGACCGTCCACACCGCCCGGGACGCCGGGGCGCTCTGAGCGGCGCCGCCGTCCTCGCCAGGAGCGGGACCGGCGACGGAACGCCCGGATGCGGGTGATGGGGCTCCGGTGGGGCTCCCGGATGCCGTCGGCGGGCCTTCGGTGGTGGAATGCCCGGGGGTGAAAAGCCCTTGAGTCTCCAGTCGCTGGAAGGTTCAGGCTGATCCTGTGAACGACCACGAGGAGCTGTTCACCATCGGACAGCTCGCCCGCCGTACCGGCCTGCCGGTGCGCACCATCCGCTTCTGGTCCGACATCGACGTCGTGCCGCCGACCGGCCGCTCGACCGGCGGGTACCGGCTCTACGACGTCGAGGCGGTGGCCCGGCTGGACCTGGTGCGGACGCTCCGGGAGCTGGGGCTGGACCTGGAGACGGTCCGGTCGGTGCTGGCCCGGCAGGGCGGCGTCGCCGATGTCGCCAGGGCCCACGCCGAGGCGCTGGACGCGGAGATCCGCATCCTGCGTCTGCGGCGCGCGGTGCTGCGGTCGGTCGCGCGCAGAGGAAGCACGATCGAGGAGATGAGGCTCATGAACGAAATGGCACGGCTGTCGGCGGAGGAACGGCAGCGGATCATCGACGAGTTCGTCGACGGCGCCTTCGCCGGTCTCCCCGCCGACGCGCCGGGGGCGGGCATCGCGGGGGCGATGCGGCAGCTGCCGGCGGAGTTGCCGGACGACCCGACCGACGAGCAGGTGGACGCCTGGGTCGAACTCGCCACGCTCGTCGGAGACGAGGACTTCAAGCGCCGCGTCCGGGAGATGGCCACGGCGGGTGCGGCGGCGGAGCAGTCCCCGTCCTACGACGCCGTGTCGGTGACGGAGCACGCCGGGGCCGCCGCCGAGGCGGGGATCGACCCCGCCTCGGCCGAGGGCCGGGCCGTGCTGGAGCGGATCGCCGGCGCGGACGCGCCCGCGGCGGAGCGGGTCCGCATGGCCGAGCAGGTGGAGCTGTTCACCGACCGGCGGGTGGAGCGGTACTGGGAGCTGATGGGCGTCCTCCACGGCCGTCCGCCGTTTCCGTCCCAGGTCGCGGCGTTCGAGTGGTTCGCCGCGGCGCTGCGCGCCCACGCCTGATCACCGGCGAGCCCGGTGCCCGTGATGCCGCGAGCGCGGCGCCACGGGCACCGGAGAAGGCGGTCAGATCCAGCGGAAGGACTGGTTCCACTCGGAGCTGCAGCTCCACATCTGGATGGGCGTGCCCAGGCGGTGCCCCTTGCCCTTGGCGTCGAGGCAGAAGCCGTTCAGGCTGCTGCGGATGGTCTGGTAGCCGCCCCTGCCGTACTTCGAGCCGCCCGAGTACCAGCGCTGGTTCGAGGCGGAGCTGCAGCTCCACATCTGCACCACCGCGCCCACCCTGGGGTTGAAGTCCTTGACGTCGAGGCACTTGCCGTTGAGCGCGCTGCGGATCGTGCCGTCGCCGTACTTGGTCCAGAGCTGGTTGGCGTTGCTGTTGCAGCTCCACAGCTGGACCCTCGCGCCGTTCTTGACGTTGAAGTCCTTGACGTCGAGGCACAGGTTGAACTCGACCATCTGGATCCGCTTGGCGCCCGCCGTCCGCGCGGCGGACGCGGCCGACGCGTCCGAGGCAGCCGTCCGCGCGGCGGACGCGTCCACGGCCGACCCCCGTACGGCCGACGCGTTCGCGGGCGCGGACATGAGCGCGAGGCCCGACGCGATGACCGCCGAGGCCGCCACGACGCCGAGTAAGCGGTTCTTTCCCATCCTTGCCACCCCGTTCTCGCCTGAGCGATTCTCGTCCGCGAGGTGAGCCGGGGAGATCCGGCTCACGTCGTCACCCAACGGTGAGACGACCGCCTGGGGCGGCGAGTTCGGGATGATCAACGATGTGTTCGATGGATTTCCGGGGTGGCCCCGGCGGTCAGCGCCCGGCCTGGAAGGCGGCCATCGGGATGGGCAGCCAGGCGGGGCGGTTGCGCGCCTCGTAGCCGACCTCGTAGACCGCCTTCATCATCTCCAGGGCTCGCAGCAGGACCGCGTCCTGGGCCTGGAGGCGCCCGCCGCCCGCGGAGTATCCGGCGAGGAAGGACGAGCGGTTCAGCTCGGCCCACTCCACGGCCCGGGGGTAGAGCTCCTCGGCCCGCGGCCGGCCGGCCAGCAGGTGGCGGGCGGCGTAGTCGAACGAGCGCAGCATGCCCGCCACGTCCCGCAGCGGCGAGGACAGGGCCCGGCGCTCCTCCAGGGGCTGTCCGGGCTCGCCCTCGAAGTCGAGGACGATCCAGTCGGTCGGGGTCCGCATGACCTGACCCAGGTGGTAGTCGCCGTGGACCCGCTGGACCGGGATCTCGCGGGCGGTGTCGGCGACCCGCTGGTAGGCCTCCTGGACCACGTGGGCGTGGCGGCCCAGCTCGGGCACCTCCTCGACCATCTGGGCCAGGCGGCGGCGCTGGTCCTCGATGAGCTGCTTGACCTCGTGGGCCTCCATCACCGAGGTCGGGAAGGTCTCGGCCAGCTCCCGGTGGACCTCGGCGGTGGCCACGCCGAGACGGTAGGACTCGGCGCTGAAGTCGCCGCCCGCCTCCGAGGCCGAGGAGGTGAGGCCGGCGTAGAGGTCGCGGACGCTGGCCAGCGCCAGGGCCCAGCCGTCGTTGGCGGTCGCCAGGAACTCCTGCGTGATCGCCAGCGTGGTCGGCTCGCCGTCCAGGTCGGCCTCGATCCAGCCGTATGGCCGCGCGATGTGCCGGGCGTCGCGGGCGGCCAGGGCGCGGACGATCTCCAGCTCGGGGTTGACGCCGGGGATCAGCCGGCGGAACAGCTTGCAGATGTAGGTCTCGCCGTACACCAGGGAGGTGTTGGACTGCTCGGCGCCCAGCACCAGGCTGCGCAGCGAGGTGTCGATGTCGGTGCCCGGCAGGTGCCGCATGCGCAGCGGGCCGGTGTCACGGTCCTCGGCCATCCCCTCCAGCAGGACGCAGGTGAGGTCGGCGTCGTGGGCCGCGTCGTAGTAGCCCTCGCCGATCCGGACGTGGCCGAACCGGCCGGAGGTGTCGCCGTCGGTGCCGAGCAGGAGCTGGTAGCGGTCGACGTCGTCGCCCTGGCGGACGCGGAGGATGAGGTGACGGAGGCGGGGGGCGAGCTCGACGTCGGACTCGACGTCGAGCTCGTCTATCGGCCGCCCCTTACCGGCGAACCATCGCTGATGCGCTATCCATCCGGCAAGGAGCTCCGTCAACACGGCCTTACGCCTCCTGGGGTACGGGCGGCAGGGTGAACCAGTAGAACCCATGCCCAGGAAGCGTCAAAAGATACGGAAGTTCGCCGATCGGGGGGAAAGGAACTCCGCCCATCGTCTCCACGGGCACCGAGCCCTCGAACCGGCGCAGGTCGAGCTCCACCGGCTGCGGGAACCGCGAGAGGTTGTTGACGCACAGCATCCGGTCGTCGCCCAGTTCCCGCACGTAGGCGAGGACGCTGGGGTTGGAGGAGTTCAGCTCGGTGAAGTCGCCCAGGCCGAACACCGGGTGCCGCTTGCGGATGTCGATCATGCGCTTGGTCCAGTGCAGCAGCGAGCCGGAGTTCTTCTGCTGCGCCTCGACGTTGATCGCCTGGAAGCCGTAGATCGGGTCCATGATGAGCGGGAGGTACAGCCGGCCCGGGTCGCAGTTGGAGAACCCGGCGTTGCGGTCGGGGCTCCACTGCATCGGGGTGCGGACGCCGTCGCGGTCGCCGAGCCAGATGTTGTCGCCCATGCCGATCTCGTCGCCGTAGTACAGGACGGGGGAGCCGGGCAGCGACAGCAGTAGCGCGGTGAACAGCTCGATCTGGTTGCGGTCGTTCTCCAGCAGCGGCGCCAGGCGCCGCCGGATGCCGACGTTGGCCCGCATCCGGGGGTCCTTGGCGTACTCGGAGTACATGTAGTCGCGCTCGTCGTCGGTGACCATCTCAAGCGTCAGCTCGTCGTGGTTGCGCAGGAAGATGCCCCACTGGCAGTGCTCGGGGATCTTCGGCGTCTGGGCCAGGATCTCCGAGATGGGGTAGCGCGACTCCCGCCGCACGGCCATGAAGATGCGCGGCATCAGCGGGAAGTGGAACGCCATGTGGCACTCGTCGCCGCCGGTGGCCGGGTCGCCGAAGTACTCCACCACGTCGGCCGGCCACTGGTTGGCCTCGGCCAGCAGCACCCGGTCGGGGTAGAGGCGGTCCACCTCGGCCCGGACCCGCTTGAGGTAGGCGTGCGTCCTGGGCAGGTTCTCGCAGTTGGTGCCGTCCTGCTCGAACAGGTAGGGGATGGCGTCCATCCGGAACCCGTCGATGCCGAGGTCCAGCCAGAACCGCAGCACCTCCAGCATGGCCTCCTGGACGTCGGGGTTCTCGTAGTTGAGGTCCGGCTGGTGGGAGAAGAAGCGGTGCCAGTAGTACTGGCCGCGCACCGGGTCGTAGGTCCAGTTGGACGCCTCGGTGTCGATGAAGATGATCCGGGCGTCCTGGTAGCGCTCGTCGGTGTCGTTCCAGACGTAGAAGTCGCCGAACGGGCCCTCGGGGTCGTGGCGGGACGCCTGGAACCACGGGTGCTGGTCGCTGGTGTGGTTCATCACCAGGTCGGCGATGACCCGCATGCCGCGCTTGTGGGCCTCGTCCACCAGCTTCACGAAGTCGCCGAGGTCGCCGAACTCCGGCAGGATCTTCATGAAGTCCGCGATGTCGTAGCCGCCGTCGCGCAGCGGCGACTCGTACAGCGGCAGCAGCCACAGGCAGTCGACGCCGAGCCACTGGAGGTAGTCCAGTTTCTCGATCAGGCCGCGGATGTCTCCGGTGCCGTCGCCGTTGGAGTCGGCGAAGCCCCGGATCAGCACCTCGTAGAAGACCGCGCGCTTGAACCAGTACGGGTCCCGAGGCTTGTCCTCGTCAAAGGTGTTCGGGATCGGCTCGGTTGGCTGACTCACCAGTGGACTCCCCGCTTCTTCAACCGGTACCGCGTGTTCCGGCCCGCTCACCGCTGGTTCGCCGGGGCACGCAGAGTGAAGATGTGTGCTGGTCGGACATGAGGATCGAGGCGCACGTAGTTGTCCTGCCGCCAGTGGTACGACTCGCCCGACAGTTCGTCGTCGACGACGAACTCGTCGTTCCAGCCGAGACCGAGGGCGGGCATGTCGAGCGACACCGTGGCCTCATGGGTGTGGTATGGGTCGAGATTCACAACCGTCAGCACCACGTCGCCCAGGCCGTGCCGTCGTGTGGCCGTGTCGTAGGCACCGGGCAGCCGCTTGGAGAAGCAGACCAGGTCCGGATGGTCGACGCTGTGGAACCGTAGGTTACGCAGTTCCTGGAGCGCCGGGTGAGCTCTTCGCAACAAATTGAGTTGCGTGATGAGCGGGGCCAGGCTACGGCCCTCGCGCTCGGCCTCGGCCCAATCGCGAGGTCTGTACTGATATTTCTCGCTATCGAGGTATTCCTCACTGCCTGGACGAACCGGGACGTTCTCCGCGAGCTCATAGCCGGCGTAGACGCCCCAGGTCGGCATCGCCATCGCCGCGAGGATCGCTCTGATGCGGAATGCCGGGACTCCCCCGTGCTGGAGGTACTCGTGAAGGATGTCCGGAGTGTTGACGAAGATGTTGGGCCGCATGTAGTGCGACGTCTCGTGGGACAGCTCGGTGAAGTAGCTCTCCACCTCCTCCCGCGTGTTGCGCCACGTGAAGTAGGTGTAGGACTGCTGGAAGCCGACCTTGCCCAGGGTGCGCATCATCGCCGGCCGGGTGAACGCCTCGGCCAGGAACAGCACGTCCGGGTCGGTCGAGTTGACGTCGGCGATCAGCCGCTCCCAGAACGCCACCGGCTTGGTGTGCGGGTTGTCCACCCGGAAGATCCGCACCCCGTGGTCCATCCACAGCCGCACCACCCGCTTCACCTCGGCGTAGATCCCCTCGGGGTCCTTGTCGAAGTTCAGCGGGTAGATGTCCTGGTACTTCTTCGGCGGGTTCTCGGCGTAGGCGATGGAGCCGTCGGCGCGGACGTTGAACCACTCCGGGTGCTCCCTGACCCACGGGTGGTCCGGCGAGCACTGCAGCGCCAGGTCGAGCGCGACCTCCATGCCCAGCTCGCGGGTCTTGGCCACGAACTCGTCGAAGTCCTCGAAGGTGCCGAGGTCGGGGTGGATCGCGTCGTGGCCGCCCTCCTCCGAGCCGATCGCCCACGGCGAGCCCGGGTCGTACGGTTCGGGCGTCAGCGTGTTGTTGCGGCCCTTGCGGAAGCTGTGCCCGATCGGGTGGACCGGCGGCAGGTAGACGACGTCGAAGCCCATCTTGGCGACGGCCGGCAGCCGCAGGGCCGCCGTCCTGAACGTCCCGGACTTGGGCGCGACGCCCTCCTGGACGATCGCGCCCTCCGACCGCGGGAAGAACTCGTACCACGACCCGAACAGCGCCCGGCGCCGCTCGACCCTGACCACCCGCTTGCCGGTACGGGTCACCAGGTCGCGCAGCGGGTGCGCGCGCAGCGGCGCGGCCGTCTCCGCCGACTGGGCCGCCGCGAACCGGGCGCGCGGGTCCACCGCCTGGTCGCGCAGCCGGGACGCGACCTCCAGCAGCGCGGCGCGGTGCCCGCAGGCCGCCGCCGCGCCCGAGGAGGCCCGCCCCGCCGTACGGCCGGCCGTCTTCGCGTTCCGGGCGCCCTTCGCGCCCTTGGACGCCACGGGGGCGGAGGGGCAGTCGGCGGGCCGTACGGCACGGGCGGCCCGCTCGAAGAGCCGGGCGCCCTCCTCGCACATCAGCTCGGCGTCCATGTCCCGCGGGATCTTGATGCCCGCGTCGTGCAGCCAGGTCGCGATCGGGTCGCTCCACGCCTCGACGCGGAAGTGCCATGCGCCCTCGTCGGGCAGGGCCACCTCCACCCCCCACCGGTCGGTGCCCGGGGCCAGCTCGGCCATGGGCAGCAACCGGCCGCGGGTGCCGTCGGGGTCGGTGAGCACCACGCCGGCCGCCACCGCGTCGTGTCCCTCCCGGAACACGGTGGCGGAGATCTCGAAGGTCTCGCCCGCGGCGGCCTTGGCGGGGTAACGCCCGCACTCGACCGTCGGGTGCACGTCAAGGATGGGAATTCGTCCGATCATCGCATCTCACGGTAGCGACGGCACACCGGTGCCGCCGGAGAAGTCGGCCAGGAAAGATCTTCGTTTTATCAAACAACCCCGTGACCGGCCTCCGGGGGCGTGACCACGCTCGACCACAACTCGCGCGGGAGACCGGTTCCCGAGGGGATGGAGCGGTCGGCCCCTAGATGCCTGCCCCAATAGTCCATCTTCATACCTGTGAGGGAAAGACCGGGGAACCCCCGCTTTCCCGGGCGAGTTGGGGCGGTGAACGGCCGCCCCGCGATCGACCCTTCTTTGATGTGGTTTGGGGGCGATTGATAGCGGTGAGGGGGAGACGCGTGAGTGTCGAGGTCGCCACCAGTGGCGCTGAGTAATTAGGGTCTGGCAGCGTGAGAGCAATCCGCAGGTTCACCGTCCGCACCGTTCTTCCTCCGGAGCTGGCCTCGCTTGGCGAGCTTGTGCGCAATCTGCGCTGGTCATGGCATCCCGAGACGCTCGACCTCTTCGCCGAGGTCGATCCGGAGGTGTGGGAGAGGGTCGGCCACGACCCCGTCGCACTGCTCGGAGCCGTCGATCCGGCGCGGCTGCGCGAGCTCGCCGCCGACCGCCGCTTCCTGCGGCGGGTCGCCGACGCCGCGGACGACCTCCATGAGTACACGACCTCGCCCGGCTGGTACCAGACGGTCCCCGACGCGCCCCGGGCCATCGCCTATTTCTCCCCCGAGTACGGCATCGCCGCCGCCCTGCCGCAGTACTCCGGCGGCCTGGGCATCCTGGCGGGCGACCACCTCAAGGCCGCCAGCGACCTGGGCGTGCCGATCCTGGCGGTCGGCCTGCTGTACCGGCACGGCTACTTCACCCAGTCGCTGTCGCCCGAGGGCTGGCAGCTGGAGCACTACCCCTCCCTCGACCCGGGCGGCCTGCCGCTGACCCTGCTGCGGGAGGAGGACGGCGCGCCGGTGCGGATCGCGATCGGCCTGCCCGAGGGCCGCACCCTGCACGCCCAGATCTGGATCGCCCAGGTGGGCCGGGTCCCGCTGCTGCTGCTCGACTCCGACGTGGCCGAGAACGACACCGCCGCCCGCGACGTCACCGACCGCCTCTACGGCGGCGGCGGCGACCACCGCCTGATGCAGGAGCTGCTGCTCGGCATCGGCGGCGTCCGCGCCATCCGCGCCTACTGCCGGGTCACCGGCCACCCCGAGCCGGAGGTGTTCCACACCAACGAGGGCCACGCGGGCTTCCTCGGCCTGGAGCGCATCCGCGAGCTGACCGAGAGCAGGCTCTCCTTCGACGAGGCGCTGGAGGCGGTCCGCGCCGGCACGGTCTTCACCACCCACACGCCCGTCCCCGCCGGCATCGACCGCTTCCCGGCGGAGATGATCGCCCGCCAGTTCGGCGAGGGTAACGCCTGGCCCACCGTCCCGGTGGAGCGCATCCTCGCGCTCGGCGCGGAGAAGGAGCCCGGCAAGTTCAACATGGCCGCGATGGGCATGCGGCTGGCCCAGCGGGTCAACGGCGTCTCCGAGCTGCACGGCGAGGTGAGCCGGGAGATGTTCCAGGACCTGTGGCCGGGCTTCGACGCGGCCGACGTCCCGATCGGGTCGATCACCAACGGCGTGCACGCGCCCACCTGGGTCGGCCGGGAGATCATGGAGCTGGCCGGGCGGGAGCTGCCCTCGCTCGTCGAGCGGGCCCAGGGCTGGGAGGGCGTCAACAAGATCTCCGACGCCGACGTCTGGGCCATCCGCGGCCGGCTGCGCGCCCGGCTGGTCGAGGGGGCACGCGAGCGGCTGCGCCGCTCCTGGCTCGCCCGGGGCGCCTCCCGCGCCGAACTGGGCTGGATCGACGACGCCCTCGACCCCGACGTGCTGACCATCGGCTTCGCCCGCCGGGTCCCCTCCTACAAGCGGCTCACCCTGATGCTGAAGGACCCCGACCGGCTCCGCCGGCTCCTCCTCGACCCGGACAAGCCGGTCCAGATCGTGATCGCCGGCAAGGCGCACCCGGCCGACGAGGGCGGCAAGAAGCTCATCCAGCAGATCGTGAAGTTCGCCGACGCCGAGGACGTGCGGCACCGCATCGTCTTCCTGCCCGACTACGACATGGCGCTCGGCCAGCTCATGGTCCAGGGCGCCGACGTGTGGATGAACAACCCGCTGCGCCCGCTGGAGGCGTGCGGCACCTCCGGGATGAAGGCCGCCCTGAACGGCGGGCTCAACCTGTCCATCCGGGACGGCTGGTGGGACGAGTGGTACGACGGCACCAACGGCTGGGCCGTCCCCACCGCCGACGGCGTCAGTGACCCCGACCGCCGCGACGAGCTGGAGGCCGGGGCGCTGTACGACCTGGTCGAGCACGAGGTGGCCGACCGCTTCTACGACCGGGCGGCCGACGGCCTGCCGATGCGCTGGCTGGAGATGGTCCGCCACACGCTGACCTCCCTCGGGCCCAAGGTCCTGGCCGGGCGGATGCTCCGCGACTACGTCGTCGACCTCTACACCCCGGCCGCGAAGTCGGGCCGCGAGCTGCTCAAGGACGGCTACGAGCCGGCCAGGGGCTTCGCCGCCTGGAAGCTGCGCCTCGCCCAGGCGTGGCCCGGGGTGCGGGTGGAGCACGTGGAGACCTCCAACCTCGGCGACACCCCCGAGGTGGGCGCGGCACTGGAGGTGCGGGCCACCATCGCCCTGGGCGAGCTGCACCCCGAGGACGTCCGCGTCCAGGCCGCCTACGGCCCGGTCGGGCTCCACGACGAGCTGGTACGGCCCGCCTACACGACCCTGACCCTGGAGTCCGACGGCGACGACGGCAGGGCCGTCTTCGCCGGGACCGTCCCGCTGGACCGCACCGGCGCGTTCGGCTACAGCGTCCGGGTCGTCCCCGACCACCCGCTCATGGACACGCCCGCCGAGCTGGGCCTGGTCACGGTGCCGGAGGAGCCGGCGGGGATGACCAACGGCACCCTGCGCTGACGGGAAAGGAGGGGAGCCGGGGCACGCGCCCGGCTCCCCTCCTCCATGTTCTTCCCCCCGTCCTCGGCGCGCCCGAGGGTTCCCGTCCCCGATGCGCCGGAGGGAGGGTGTCCTCCGGCGCATCGGGGACCGGGTGTCCCCGGCGCGCCGGGGACCGGACGCCCTCCGGCGTGGCGGGGATCAGGTGGCGGACACCACCACGTCCTCGGCCTTGACGAACATCACGCGGTGGCCGAACTGGATCTGGTAGTACCTCTGCTTCCCGCGGATCACCTGGTGGCCCGACGTGTCGAAGGTCACCGCCCGGTAGTACTCGCCGACCGCGGCCAGGCCCACGGTGTAGCGCTGGCCCGCGGCGAAGGTGTACTGCAGCGGGCTGATCGTCTGGTACGGCACGCCCTCCGGGTACGCCGCCTCCTCCGGGTACGCCCTGCCGTACACCGGCACGCTCGCCAGGCCCGGCTTGGGCGTCACCACCAGACCCTTGGACGGCACCGCGGTGGGCTGGGACGCGGGGTTGTGGAACCACGCCTTCTGGCCGAGGTACCAGATCGCGGTCCAGTCGCCCTGGCGGTCGGCGACGGCGTAGCGCTGGCCGGTGGCGGCGCGGGCGCTGTGGTCGTAGACGCTGTAGAGCGAGTCGCCGGTCGGGTGCTTGCCGATGTCCTTGACCAGCGGGGCGTCCTGGCGCGGCTCGGTGCGCAGCCAGACCGAGGCCGAGCCGTGCGGGGCGCAGTCGGCGGAGGGGTTCTTGCGGTCACAGCCGTAGTAGTACGGCTGGTTCCTCTCGTAGTCGGGCAGGATCATCACCGACTCGGTCCGCGGGCCCCCGGTGCCGTGCAGCGGGCGGCCGAGGAGCCGGAAGTAGTGCGCCCAGTCCCAGAAGGGGCCGGGGTCCTCGTGCATGCCCCGCACCGTGGAGGCGATCGTCCCGGGGACGTTGTCGTGGCCCAGGATGTGCGCCCGGTCGAGCGGGACGCCGTGGCGCAGCGCCAGGTAGCGCACCAGCCGGGCCGAGCTGCGGTACATCGCCTCGGTGTACCAGAAGGCGCCCTCGGCGAGGAAACCCTCGTGCTCGATGCCGATCGACTTGGCGTTGACGTACCAGTTGCCCGCCTGCCAGGCGACGTCCTTGGTCTTCACGTGCTGGGCGATGTGCCCGTCCACGGAACGCACCGAGTAGTGCCAGCTCGCCGGGCGCGCGGGGTCCTGCACCAGTCGCACGGAGGGGTCGAAGTAGCCCTCCATGTCGTGGATGACGATGTACTCGACCTTCTGGTTGACCGGCCGGTTCGACTTGTCGTGGTTGCCGTAGTCGTCGTCGGGCAGCGCCTGGTAGGGCGCGGGGATCCACTCGCACGAGACGGTGGGCGGGCACTCGGCCTCGCCGCGGGCGGGCCGGCGCAGGCCCAGCTTCTCCAGCCAGCGGTCCATCTTCCGCAGGCCGGGCCTGGCCCGCAGCTCGACCTTCTGCCCGTCGTCGGTGACGCGCTCGGCGCCGGACTCGATCGTGGCGTAGACCTCGTCGGCGAAGAACTTCGCCGCCTCGGCCTCCTCGGCGCCGGAGTAGCGGGCCACCGCGCCGTACCACTCGCCCGGGTCGTCGCTGAGCGGCGCGCCGAGCGTCTTCTGGTGGTCGGCCAGCAGGGCGGCGCCGCCGCGGATGTTGGCGGCCGGGTCGCCGCGCAGTTCCTCACGGCTCGCGCCGGTGAGCTCGGCCGCCTTCTCCAGGGTCCGGAGAGAGGCGGGGATCTCGGCGGGCGCCGGCGCGGCCTGGGGGGCCGGCAGCGGCCGGCCGTCGTCGCCTCGGGCGTCCTCGGTGCCCTCGGCGTGGTGGTTCCCGCCGGTGAACCCGGCCGCGTCGGTGAGGTGCATGGGGCCGTACCCGGCGGAGTTGCTCGGCCTGCCCGCGTTGGCGTCCCAGCGTGACTCCAGGTAGGAGACGCCGAGCAGGACGCTCTCGGGCACGCCGTACGCCTTGGCGGCCTCGGTGAAGGCCGCCTGCCGGTCGTCGGGAACGGCCGCCTGCGTGGCGGCGGCCGGTTGCGCGAGGGAGAGGCTGCCTGCGGCCACGATGGCCGCGGCCGCCAGGCGGAGGGGGGACGATCGTCGCACGAACGCTCCTCGGCTGGGGGGAATCCGATGCGAGAAAGCCTGCGAAGCCGGGACCGCGATGTCAATAACATTCTTCATTTTGCCGACACCTAGCGAAGAATTTCTTCACCCTGTCGGCCCGGCGGGTTCCGGCCCCGCCTGCTTCCGCGGCGCGGACGGACCGATCCGCCCACAACGCCGCGGCCACGTCGAGCGGACGGAGGAGACGGCGCTGAGCAGGTAAAACCTGCGCATGGGGATCCGGTGCGCGGTTCTCCTCCCGGGTGGGGCGGGAAGGGGAACGGGTTGGAGGCGAAGGCCCGCGAGCCGTACGCACGGGAGAGAAGAAGACGTGAACGCGTGGACTTTCGAGGGTCAGCCCGGCGCACTGGGCGACAGCGCGGTGACCCTGGTGGAGGGCGGTTCCTTCTGCGTGTCCGGGCGCGGCGGGGACATCGTGCCGGGCGGGGCTCAGGGGATCTACACCGCCGACACCCGGCTGCTGTCGCGCTGGGAGCTGCGGATCGACGACGTCGGGGTGGAGCCGCTCAACGTTTTCGTCACCGAGCCGTACCACGCGACGTTCGTCGGCCGGGCGGCGCCGCGGCCGGGGCGCGCGGAGAGCACCCTGCTGGTGGTCAGGGACCGCTACGTCGGCGGCGGCCTGCGCGAGGACCTGACGCTGCGCAACCTGTCCGACGAGCCGGCCGGATGCCTGGTCGACATCCACCTGGCCGGTGACCTGGCCGACCTCTTCGAGGTCAAGGCGAGGCGGGTCCGGCACGTGGCCGACGTGGAGACGACGCCCGACCGGACGGGCATGATGATCTTCTCCGCCAGCCGCTGCCGGGGGACCCGGGTGGTGGCCGAGCCGCAGCCCATCTCCATGCCCGGGATCCTCGCCTTCCGGATCGTCGTGCCCGCCCGGGGGGAGTGGACGGCCACCATCCAGGTCAACCCGATCCTGGACGGTGAGGAGCTGCCCACCCGGTTCTCCACCCGCCATCCGCTGGAGCACGCCGAGCCCGCCCGGCGGCGGGCCGACTGGGACCGGCTCAGTCCCACCGTCGTCACCGCCGGCCGCACCATGACCCAGGTGCTGCGCCGCTCCCGGGAGGATCTGGGGGCGCTGCGGCTGTTCGACCCCGACCGGCCCGAGGAGCCGCCGCCGATCGCCGCGGGCGCGCCGTGGTACATGACGCTGTTCGGCCGCGACTCGCTGCTGACCTCCTGGATGGCGCTGCCGATGGACCAGTCGCTGGCGCTCGGCACGCTGCGCCGCCTGGCCAGGCTGCAGGGCAAGGTCAGCGACCCGCTCACCGAGGAGGAGCCGGGCAGGATCCTGCACGAGCTGCGCTTCGGCGCCCAGGCCGGCGGCCTCGCCTACTACGGCTCGGTGGACGCCACCCCGCTGTTCGTGATGCTGCTGGGCGAGCTGCGCCGGTGGGGGCTGCTCCGCGAGGAGGTCGAGGAGCTCCTGCCGCACGCCGACGAGGCGCTCGGCTGGATCACCAGGTCGGCCGACCCGTTCCTGTCCTACCGCCGGAAGACCGACCACGGCCTGGTCAACCAGGGCTGGAAGGACTCCTTCGACGGCGTCACCTTCGCCGACGGCACCCTGGCCCGGCCGCCCATCGCGCTGGCCGAGGTGCAGGGCTACGTCTACGCCGCCTACACCGCGCGTGCCCACTTCGCCCACGAGGCCGGCGACACCACCCTGGAGGAGGAGTGGAAGGGGCGGGCGGTGCGCCTGCGGGAGGCGTTCAACGACCGGTTCTGGATGCCCGAGCGCGGCTACTACGCCATCGCCCTCGACGGGGAGGGGCGCCACGTCGACTCCGTCGCCTCCAACCCCGGCCACTGCCTGTGGACCGGCATCGTCGACGAGGACCGCGCCGCGTCCGTCGTCGGGCACCTGCTCTCACCGCGGATGTTCACCGGGTACGGCGTGCGCACCCTGGCCTCCGACATGGGCGCCTACAACCCGATGAGCTACCACAACGGCTCGGTCTGGCCGCACGACAACTCCATCATCGTGGCCGGGCTGATCCGGTACGGCTTCGCCGAGGAGGCGCGGCGGATCGCCTCCGGCCTGATGGAGGCGGCGGAGGCGTTCGGCTGGCGGCTGCCCGAGCTGTTCTGCGGCTTCGACCGGGGTGACTTCTCTCCGCCGGTGCCCTACCCCACCTCCTGCACCCCGCAGGCGTGGGCCGCCGCCTCGCCCATCCACCTGCTGCGCAACCTGCTCCGATTCGACCCCTGGGTGCCCTACGGGCAGGTGTGGCTGGATCCGGTGCCGATGGAGGACATCCGGATCGAGGGGATACCGCTGGCCGGATCCCGGCTGACGATCGAGGTCAGCGGTGAGAAGGTCTTCGTCGCGGGGCTGCCGGAGGGGATCACCCTGCACGACGAGCCGCGCCCGCCGGTGGCGCCCCCGGGCGGCCCCCTCACCACGATCCGCGCGGCCACCCGGGCGTCCGGAGGGACGCTGTGACGGGCCGGACCGGGATGCGGACCCGAGGATCCGTCGCGGGCAGGACCGGGGCGCGGACTCGTGGATCCGTCGCGGGCAGGACCGGGATGCGGACCCGTGGATCCGTCGCGGGCAGGACCGGGACGGAGAGCTCGGAGAAGGACATCGACCGGCCGCGGGGGGCCGTGAGCGGGGGCGGGGATGATCACTGAAGAGGAGCCGGCCGGGTGGCGCGCCGGGGGGCTGCGCATCGTGATGATCGCTCCCCCCTGGTACGACGTGCCGCCCGCGGCGTACGGCGGCATCGAGTCGATGGTGGCCGACCTCGTCGCGGGGCTGTCGCGGCGCGGGCACGAGGTCACCCTGATCGGCGCGGGCAGGCCCGGCACCTCGGCCCGGTTCCTGACGACCTACGCCGTGCCTCCGTCGGAGCGGATCGGCGAGGCGATGCCGGAGGTGCTGCACGCGGCCAGGGCGCACGGCATGCTCTCCGGACTGGAGATGGACATCGTCCACGACCACTCGCTGGCCGGGCCGCTGCACGCCGGATGCCGGACCGTCCCGACGGTGATCACCTGCCACCTCACGATGGACGGCGAGTTCGGCGACTACTACCGTTCGCTCGGCGCGGGCGTGGCGATGGTCGGCATCTCCCGGGCGCAGCGGCGCAGCGCCCCGGAGCTGCCCTGGGCCGGGGTCGTCCACAACGCCGTGGACATCGCCTCCTTCCCCTTCCGCGAGGACAAGGAGGACTGGGTGCTGTGGCTCGGCCGGTTCAACGAGGACAAGGGCGCGCACCTGGCCGTCGACGCCGCCCGCGCGGCCGGGCGGCGGATCCTGCTGGCCGGCAAGCTCACCGAGCCGGTGGAGCGCGGATACTTCGCCGCGCACGTCGCGCCCAGGCTCGGCGCCGACGCCGAGTACGTCGGCGAGGCCGACGCCGTCGGCAAGCGCGAACTGCTCGCGGCGGCCCGCTGCCTGCTCTTCCCCGTCCTGTGGGAGGAGCCGTTCGGCATGGTGATGATCGAGGCGATGGCCTGCGGCACGCCCGTGGTCGCGTTCGGCAGGGGAGCGGTGCCCGAGGTCGTCGCCGACGGGGTGACCGGGTTCGTCCTGGACCGGCCCGAGGAACTGCCGGAGGCGATCGAGGCGGCCGGGAAGCTCGACCCGAACGCCTGCCGTTCCCACGTGGCGGACCACTTCGGCGTCGAGGCGATGGCCGAGGGCTACGAGCGCGTCTACCGCAGGGTGATCGCCGAGGCCGCCGGACGGTCCGAGCCCGCCGGCGGGACCCGGGGCCTGATGCCGCTGAACTGACCCGCCGGGCATTTCGCCGGGACGGGCTCAGGCCACGTGGTCCCCGTGTTCGCGGATGTACCGGACGAAGGCCTCCGGTGCTCCTCTAGGGTGCGGGGGACGGGATGCTCGGAGGGAAGGACGGCCATGGGTGAGTTCGTGCGGGTGGAGACGGCCGACGGGATCGCGACGATCCGGCTCGACCGGCCGAAGATGAACGCGCTCAACCGGCAGGTCCAGGAGGAGATCCGCGACTGCGCCCGCCAGGTGGACGCCGACCCCGGGGTGTACGCGGTGGTGCTCTACGGCGGGGAGAGGGTCTTCGCGGCGGGCGCCGACGTCAAGGAGATGGCCGATATGTCGTACGCCGACATGGCCGTCCACTCGGCGACGCTGCAGGCGTGCTTCACCGCGGTCGCCGAGATCGGCAAGCCGGTCATCGCGGCGGTGACCGGCTACGCCCTGGGCGGCGGCTGCGAGCTGGCACTGTGCGCGGACATCCGGATCGCGGGCGAGTCGGCCAAGCTGGGCCAGCCGGAGATCCTGCTCGGCATCATCCCCGGCGCCGGGGGCACCCAGCGCCTGCCGCGGCTGGTCGGCCCGGCGCGGGCCAAGGACCTCATCTTCACCGGCCGCCACGTCTCCGCCGCCGAGGCCCTGCAGATCGGGCTGGTCGACCGGGTCGTCCCGGACGCCGACGTCCACACCGAGGCACTGGCCTACGCCGCGCGGTTCCGGGGCGGTCCCGCGCTGGCGGTGCGGGCGGCCAAGCAGGCCGTGGACCGCGGCCTGGAGACCGACCTGGCCACCGGCCTGGAGATCGAGCGCCTGCAGTTCTCCGGCCTGTTCGCCACCGAGGACGCCCGCAACGGCATGCGGGCCTTCGCCGAGAAGACCAAGGCCGCCTTCACCGGCCGCTGACCGGTCGCACGACCGGCCACACGGCCGGGTACGGCGCCGGCCCCCGCCGTACGGCGCCGCCCGTGGCGTGGTCCGCGCCGGGCCGGTCAGGCGGCGGCCGGAGCCGGGGCCGGAGTAGGGGTCCGGGCCGGGGAGGCGGCGGCCGGGGTCGGAGCCGGAGCCGGGGTCGGCGTCCGGGCGGGGCGGTCAGGCGGCGGCCGGGGCCGGGGTCCCGGCCGGGGCGGCGGTGCGCGGCACGGCCTGGACCAGCGCCGCGACCGCCAGGGTGACCACGATCAGGTAGACCAGCCCGTGCCGGAACGCCCCCGCGACCCCGGCCGACAGGTCGCCGTAGAACACGATGCCGACGACGCCGACGCCGATGGCCGAGCCGACCTGCTGGGTCGTGGTGAGGATCCCGGCGGCGGCGCCGGCGTGCCGCGGGGCGACCCTGGCCAGGACGGTGCCCATGATGGGGGCGAGCGCCAGACCCATGCCGACCCCGTCGGCGACCAGCATCGGCACCAGCCAGCCGATCGGCGCGTCCCAGGCGACGGCGACGAGCAGGGCGGTCAGTCCTGCGGCCCTGGTCAGCCCGCCCAGGGCGATCGTCTGGCGGCCGAGGCG
The DNA here is from genome assembly GCF_040653115.1 of Streptosporangium sp. NPDC048047. Lineage (NCBI taxonomy): Bacteria > Bacillati > Actinomycetota > Actinomycetes > Streptosporangiales > Streptosporangiaceae > Streptosporangium > Streptosporangium sp. NPDC048047. The sequence goes on from NZ_JBEZNH010000027.1 coordinate 26,634, forward strand.
GGCGGCCAGCCGGGGTGCGAGCAGCGAGGCCGCGAGGTAGCCCGCGCCGATCGGGGCGAAGATCAGTCCGGCCTGGAGCGCGTCCAGGCCCCGGCCCTCCTGGACGTACAGGGCGAAGACCAGGAAGTAGGCGGCCATGCCCATGGTGAAGGCGAGCTGGGTGAGCAGCCCCGCGGTGAAGGCCCGCTCGCGGAACAGGGCGAGGTCGATCAGCGGCGACTCGCGCCGCCGCCTGCCGTACGCGGTGAAGAGGGCGGCGGCGACGGCGAAGGACAGCCAGGTCCACAGCGGCCAGCCCTGCTCGCGACCCTCGATCAGCGGCAGCAGCGTGGCGGCCAGGCCGAGCGTGATGAGCACGGCCCCGCCGGCGTCGAGCCGTACGGCGTCGGCGGACCGGCTCTCGGGCACCACGCGGCCGGTCATCACCAGGGCGGCGACGCCGATCGGCACGTTGATCAGGAAGCAGGCGCGCCAGCCGAGCCCGAACAGGTCGGCCTGGATGAGCACGCCCCCGATGAGCTGGCCGAACACCGCCGCCATGCCCATGGTCAACGCGTAGGCGCCGAGCGCCCTGGCCTGGGCCGCCCCGTGGTAGGCGGTGCGCAGGATCGCCAGGACCTGCGGGGAGAGCAGCGCGGCCGCCGCGCCCTGCGCGACGCGGGCGGCGATCAGCGTGCCGGCGTCGGGGGCCAGGCCGCAGACGACCGAGGCCAGCGTGAAGAGGACCAGCCCGAGGGCGAACATGCGGCGGCGGCCGAAGAGGTCGCCGAGCCGGCCGCCGAGGACCAGCCCGGAGCCGTAGGCGAGGCCGTACCCGGCGACCACCCATTCGACGGCCGTGGCTCCGGCGTGCAGGTCGCGCTGGGTGGTGGGGATGGCCACGTTGACGATGAAGAAGTCGAGGATCGTGATGAAGACACCGGTCAGGACGGTGGGCAGCGTGCCCCGGCGTGGCATGAGGGCTCCGAGAAGTAGATAGAACGGTCGGTATACAGCGCCTCATTAGATAGAATGGTTGGTCTACTGTCAACCGCGTGCGAGGATCGAAGCCGTGACCACGACCACGAGACCGGGACCGCGTGAGCGGCTGATCGAAGCCGCCCGCGAGCTCACCTACACCCAGGGCATGCACGTCGGCGTGGACGCCATCCTCAGCCGGGCCGACGTCGCCCGCCGCTCGCTCTACCAGCACTTCGGCGGCAAGGACGGGCTCATCGCCGAGATGCTGCGCACCCGCGCCACCACCGACCGTTACCGGGAGGCCATGGACGCGGCGGGCGACGACCCCCGCGAGCGCGTCCTGGCCGTCTTCGACGAGCTGGAGCGGGTCACCAGGCGGCCCGGGTTCCGTGGCTGCCGCTACACCGCCGCCGAGCTCTCCCTCGCCGACCCGGACCACCCGGCCCACGCGGAGGTCCACGCTCACAAGGAGGAGCTGCACCGGATCTTCACCGCCGAGCTGACCCGCCACGGCCACCCGGACCCGGAGTTCGGCGCCGACCAGATCCTGGTGCTCGTCGACGGGGTGCTCGCCCACGCCGTCACCCGCCCCGGCGCGCATCCGGCGCTGGCGGCACGGGCGATGGCCGAGACGATCCTCGGGCCGGGCGGGACGGCGAAGCGGGGCTGACCGGGCACCGGGACGGCCGGCCGGGCACCGGGACCCGAGGCCGGGAGGTGCCCGGAAGGGCCGGGCCACGGACGAGCCGGGCCGGGGACCGGCCGCGCTGGAATGTGAGGGCCGCACCGAGCTGCGCCGATTCCTGGGACCGTCCGGATATCACGGTATTTGCCGGTATCGTGCCGGGCTATGGCGCGATTGGCGAAGCGGGCTCTGGTGCCCGCCCGGCTGCGGAGTGCGGTGCGCGGCTGGTTCGACTCCCGGTACATCTCCCTGGCCGAGCACCGCCAGGACATCAAGGACGCGCTGTGGGAGGTCCAGGTGCTGCGCCGGGAGGTCACCACGCTGCGCGCCGAGGTCGAGAGGCTCCAGGCCCGCACCGCCAAGGCCCCCGCCGGCCGGACCGTGGACGAGGCTCGGGCGCGGCGCTGGGACGACGCCCACCGGCTGGCCACGGAGACGGCCGCCGCGATGGAACGGGTGCTGCAGAACGAGGTGCTGCTCTGGCAGGCCGTGGACCGCGCCGCCGCCGGCCGTACGCCCGGGATCGCCGGGTGAGGGTCTCCTGGACCTCCGAGCAGACCTCCGGCGGCGCCGTCCGGCATCTGACCTTCCGGCTCGACCCCGAGGACGGCATCACCGGGCACTGCGCCGACGGCCAGCCCCTGAAGATGGCCACCAACTCCTGCCGGGTCGAGCTGCCCCGTGAGCCCCGCGAGGTCCACCCCGACCTCGAGGCACTGGCGGCCTGGACCGTCGTCGCCCCCTGGACCCGGCGCGCGGTCGTCTTCGACCGGCCGATCTCCGCGGAACTGGCCGGGGCGATCCACGACGGCTGGGGGATCGAGGCGGGCCCGGTGGGCGCGCCGCCGCGGTCCGGTCGCCGGCTGGCGATCTCCTACAGCGGCGGAGCCGACTCGGTGGCCGCGGCGGCCATGCTGCCCGACGCGCCGTTCGTCCACTTCCAGCGGGTGTCCCACCCGCGCGTGCCCAACCGCTGGACCCACTACCGTTCCGACGTGCTGGCGAAGCTGGCCGCGCGCACCGGCCGCGAGCTGACCGTCGTCCGCTCCGACCTGGAGTTCACTCTCGCCGAGCCCCGGCCCGGCTACCCCGAGCACCACGCGGTGGCCGCCGGGGCGCTGCTGATGGCCGACGAGCTGGATCTCGGCGGCCTGGCGTTCGGCTACGAGCTGGGCTCGCGCTGGCTGGGCGGCGACCGCTACCTGCTGCGGTACACCCCGGACAACCCGATGTGGGCCCCGCACGGCGCCTGGGGCCGCGCCTTCGCCGCGGCGGGCGTGCACATCGTGCTGCCCGTCGGCGGGGTGAGCGAGGCCGTCACCATGCGGCTCGCCCTGGACTCCTCCCTGAAGGAGTGCGTCCGCTGGTGCCTGCGCGGCGTGGACGGCCCCTGCGGCACCTGCGGCAAGTGCCTGTACAAGGAGCTCATCCAGGCCGCCGTCGAACGCCGCCCGCTGCGCACCGCCATCGGCCCGGACCGGCCGGTCGCCCGCAAGTGGAGCGAGCCCCCGCCGTACGGCGGGCAGGAGATGATCGAGTACGGCTGCGCCCGGATCCCGGGCATCGAGGACACGGTCTTCGCCAAGGCCGCGGAGTTCCTCGGCGCGACCGAGGCCTCGACCGCCTGGCTGGACCGCTGCTACCCTCCCGCGATCGAGGAGATCCCCGAGCCGTGGCGGGCGACGGTCCGCGACTTCGTCGCCGCGGAGGTCGGGTTCATGAACGATGACGAGGCGCGCCGCGTCGAGACCTGGGGGTTGTCGTGAGGGTGTACGTGTCGGTGGACATGGAGGGCGTCACCGGCCTGACCGACCCCGAGGAGATGGGCGCCGGGGGCCGGGGCTACGAGCGCGGCTGCGAGCTGATGACCGCCGACGCCAACGCCGCCGTCCAGGGAGCCTTCGACGCGGGGGCCGAGGCGGTGTGCGTCAACGACGCCCACGGCTCGACGAAGAACCTCAGGATCGACCTGCTCGACCCGCGCGCCACCCTGATCAGGGGGCCGGGCAAACCGCTGCGGATGGGCCAGGGCCTCGACGCCGGTCACCGGGCCGCCTGCTTCGTCGGCTACCACGCGCGGGCCGGGGTCGAGCACGGGGTGCTCAACCACACGTGGATGGGCAGGGAGATCCAGAACCTCTACCTCAACGGCGAGATCTGCGGCGAGACCCGCCTGGTGGCGTCGTTCGCCGGGTCGCTCGGCGTCCCGGTGGCCCTGGTGACCGGGGACGAGGCGGTCTGCGAGGAGGCCAGGGAACTGCTCGGCGACGTCGAGACCGTCGCGGTCAAGAAGGGCATCAACAAGTTCTCCGCCGAGCTGCTGCCGCCCTCGGTGGCCCAGGCCCGCATCCGCGAGGCCGCCGTCCGCGCGCTCGGCCGCCTCGCGGACTTCCGCCCCTACGCGCCGGAGCCGCCGTTCACCCTCGGCGTCGAGTGGAACTCCACCGCCATCGCCGCCGGGTGCGCCCTCATCCCCGGGGTGCGCTCCGTCGGGCCCCGGCACACCGAGTTCACCACCGACGACTTCGCCCAGATCATGGCGGTGATGGGCCTGCTGGCCGGCATCGGCGGCCAGGTCGCCTGCGACAGCGGCGCGTACGGCTGAGGCCGCCGTCCGCACCCCGAGACCGAGCCCGAGAGACCCCCGAGAAGACAGTGACCGAACGTACGACGATGACGCGCAGGGCACTGCTGGTGGGCGTGGGCGCGGCCGGCGGCGCCGGGGCCATGTTCGCGGCCATGGGGGCGCTTGGCCTGGCCCCCGACTCCCAGCCGTCCGACTACGTCCCGCCGCAGCCGTCCGACTTCTCCCTCAAGGGGAGGGGCGCGGCGAAGGTCGTGGTCCTGGGGGCCGGCGTCGCCGGGCTGACCTGCGCATACGAGCTGGGCAAGGCGGGCTACGACTGCACCGTCCTGGAGGCGTCCGACCGGGTCGGCGGGCGCAACCTCACGCTGCGCGGAGGCGACCGGCTGTCCGAGAAGGACGGGCCCGCCCAGACGGCCGGGTTCGGCGAGGGCGTCTACTTCAACGCCGGCCCGGGGCGGATCGCGCAGTGGATGGTCACCATGGACTACTGCCGCGAGCTGGGCGTGCCCCTTGAGGTGTTCGTCAACAACAACGCCTCGGCGTACGTCCACACGCGCGGCATGAAGGCCCCGGTCCGGGCCCGTACGGCCCGCGCCGACCTGTACGGCTACGTCGCCGAGCTGCTGGCCAAGGTCTCCCACGCGGGCGCGCTGAACCGCCGCCTCACCGCCGAGGACCGGGAGCGGCTCTCGGAGTTCCTGCGCCGGTTCGGCGACCTCGGGCCCGACCTGTCCTATCGCGGCTCCGACCGCCGCGGGTTCGCGACCTACCCGGCGACCGGCGGCGGCGTGCCGCTCGACCCGCCCGCCTCGCTGGCGGAGGTGCTCTCCGCGGGCACCGGCCGGGCGGTCACCACGGACTTCGGCTTCGAGCAGGCGGCGCCGATGTTCCAGCCGGTGGGCGGGATGGACGCGATCGTGACCGCGCTGGCCGAGGCGGTCGGCCGCGACCGGATCAGGACGGGCACGCCCGTCACCGGGATCAGGAACCTGCCCGACGGTGTCGAGGTGACCCACCCGGGCGGCTCGGTCCGCGCCGACTACTGCGTGGCCGCGCTGCCGCCGCACCTGCTCGCCCGGCTGCCGCACAACCTCGGCGCCCAGGTCACCGCCGCGCTCCGCACCCCCGTGCCGGTCGCCGCCGGCAAGATCGGCCTGGAGTACGGCAGGCGCTGGTGGGAGATCGAGGACCGCATCTACGGCGGCATCACCGAGACCGACCTGGACATCACCCACATCTGGTACCCCTCCTACGGCTACCACGCGCCGACCGGCCTGCTCGTCGGTTACTACAACACCGAGAAGGAGGCCGAGCTGTACGGCCGGCTCTCCCCGGCGGAACGCCGCAACCGGGCGCTCACCCAGGGCAAGAAGATCCACGGTGAGAAGTACCGTGCCGAGCTGCGCTCCAGCGTCTCGATCGCCTGGCACCGCCAGCCGCACATCGAGGGGGGATGGGTCCGCTGGCCCACGTACCAGGGGGCCTTCACCCTCCTGCAACGCCCGGCCGGGCGGGTCTACTTCGCCGGCGACTGGCTCACCCACCTGATCGCCTGGCAGGCCGGGGCGATGGAGTCGGCCAGGAAGGCGGTCACCGCGATCCACGAACGGGTGCTGAGCACGCCGTCCTGAGCACGCCGTCCTGAGCGCGGCCGGGCGCGCGGTGTCCGGGGGCCGTGCCGCGCGGCCGTACAGTCTCAGGGAACGGCGGGGCGGTCCCGGGGAACGACGGGACGGTCCCGGGAACGACGGGGCGCTCCCGGGAACGACGAGAAGACGAGAAGAGGGGTCCCGGCGACGGCGGGACACATGACGGAGGGGAAGAACGGCGATGGCGATCGGAACGCTGGAATGGGTCAAGGCCGGCGAGCGCCCCGACCTGCTCGCGGAGCCCGTGGTGCGGGCCGCGGCGGGTCTCGACGGGGTCCTCGTGGCCCCGATCGACCCGGAGCTGGCCGACACGGCGGCGTTCTGCGAGCGGTACGGCGTCGCCCTGTCGGAGTCGGCCAACTGCGTGATCGTGGCGGCCAAACGCGCCGGGGAGGTCCGTTACGCCGCCTGCCTGGTGCTCGCCACGACGCGGGCGGACGTCAACGGCGTGGTCCGGCGGCACCTGGACGCCCGGAAGATCTCCTTCGCGCCGCAGGACGACGCGGTCGGGCTGACCGGGATGGAGTACGGCGGGATCACCCCGCTGGGGCTGCCCGCCGAGTGGCCGGTGCTGGTGGACGAGGCCGTGGCGGCGCACCCGGAGGTCGTGATCGGCAGCGGCGTCCGCCGCTCCAAGCTGGCGGTGGCCGGCTCGCTGCTGGCCGGACTGGAGAACGCCGAGGTGCTCCGGCTGGCGGGCTGAGGCCGGGCTGCGGAACCGGGGCCGGGCCGGTGAACGTCGGGGTGGTCCGGCCGGTGAGCTGAACGCCCGGTGAGGAGCCGGGGAAAATGGGCGAACCGTCGCCGAAAAGAGATTGAGTGTTGCCTGCCTTTGGGAAACCGTTGAAGCCTGGCGGACGTTGTTTGTTCGGAGAGTATGGCCTGATGGTTCAGCTCACGGGCGGTGTTTAACCGGATATGGTGCTACATGCCATGAATCAGGACGACCGATTGGGTCCTTACCGGCTGCTCAGGCGGCTCGGCGAGGGCGGCATGGGCGTGGTCCATCTCGCCACCGACCCCCGCGGCCGCCAGGTGGCGGTGAAGGTCCTGCGCGGCGAGGTCGCCGGAGACGACGTGGCGCGTCGCAGGCTCTCCCGCGAGGTCGAGACCATGCGCCGGGTGCGCAGCGAGTACATCGCCGAGGTCGTCGACGCCGACGTGACCGGCCACCGCCCCTACATCGTGACGCGATACGTCCCCGGCCGCTCGCTGGAGGAACTGGTCAAGCAGGACGGCCCGCTGGAGCTGTCCGGCCTGCTCCAGCTCGCCCACGGGGTGGCGGTGGCGCTGGCCGCCGTGCACTCCGTCGGGGTGATCCATCGTGACCTCAAGCCGGGCAACGTGCTCATCCTGGAAGGCCGTCCCGTCCTCATCGACTTCGGCATCGCGCAGGCCGTGGACGCCACCCGGCTCACCCAGACCGGCATGTTCATCGGCACGCCCGGCTACCTCGCCCCCGAGATCATCGAGGGACACGAGGCCGGACCCGAGGTGGACGTGCACGCCTGGGGCGGCACGCTGGTCTTCGCGGCCACCGGCCGTCCGCCCTTCGGCAAGGGCACGCTGGAGATGATCTTCTACAACATCACGGCGGGCAAGGCCGACGTGGACTCGGCCCCCGAGCCGCTGCGGCCGCTGCTGCGGGCCGCGCTCCAGCGCGACCCGGCCAGGCGTCCCACGGCGGCCGAGCTGGCCGAGCAGGTGGGGCGTCTGATGGCCAGGGGCGGCCGGTCCTGGGCGCCCGACGAGATCGCGACGGTCCCGCGCTTCGGCGACACGGGCCCCGGAGGCCCCGGCGCCGGCGGCCCCGGAGGTCACAGCGGTCCCGGCGGCCTTGGCGTGGCCGGCTCCGGTGTCACGGGCCCGGCGGGCGGCGGCTTTCCCGGCGGGCCGGACGGCTCCGGAGGCCGGGGGATCCCCGGCGGGAACGGCTTCCCCGGCCGGCCGGGTGATCCCGGAGGCGCGGGCCGGCCGGGCGACCCCGGTGATGTGCCGACCCCGGCGACGCCCCGCCCGGGCGTCGGGTCGTGGCCGCCTCCCCAGCCGACCCAGCCGTCCCCGGTCGTTCCGTCTTCCCCGGCGCCCCCGGCGCACGAGTACGTCTCGCTGCTCGGCGAGCAGCGGCCCGATGGGTGGCGGCCCGATGAGCGGTCCGGCGAGCGGTGGCCCGGCGAGCGAGCCGGTGAGCGGCGCGCTGACGGGCAGGGGCCCGGCGGGCAGCGCTCCGGCGAGCAGTGGTCCGCCGGACGGCCGGCCGAGCGTTCGGCCGACCGGTCCGATCCCTGGCCCACTCGCAGGGTGACGCCCGATGAGCTGCGCCGCGCCGCCGTGGAGGACGCCCACGACATGCCCACCGGCGCGCTCGGGCCGGAGGACCTCCCGACCGGCCGCGTGCCCACCGGCCCGTCCGGCATCCCCGGCGCATCGGGGCCGGGCGCATCGAGGCCGGGCATGTCCGGGCCGGCCGCACCGGGATCGGGCGCGTCGGGGCCGGGCATGCCCGCACCGGGCGCGTCGGGGCCGGGCATGCCCGCACCGGGCGCGTCGGGGCCGGGCATGCC
>NZ_JBEZNH010000027.1:35176-95648 GCF_040653115.1 Streptosporangium sp. NPDC048047
CCCGCACCGGGCGCGTCGGGGCCGGGCATGCTCGCCCCCGGCACGTCGCGGCCGGGCGGGTCCGGGCCGGGCGCGTGGACCGGACCCGAGCGGTCCGGCATGTCGGGCGACGGCGCCCGGCCCGGTGTCTCCGATCGGTCGCGGCCCGCACCGCGGGTGCCGGACGGCGACATCCCGACGCAGCGGGTCCGTCCCCAGGAGTTGCAGGAGTACGCCCGCGACCACCAGGCCCGGCCCGGCTCGGGGCCCGGGACCGCCCGCCCGGCGGCGCCGTACCCGCCGCCGGTGCCCTCCGGGGGGCCGCGCGACCGGTGGCCCGCGCCGGCGGACCCGTTCGAGCACACACCGAACCTGCGGCCTGACCGGCACTCCGCGCCGCCGCCCTACCCCTACCCTCACCCCCGGCCGCCCGGGGCTCAGGCGGGTCACCTGTTGCAGCGTTCCCGGGCGCACGGCGTCGCCGCGACGATGGCGCTGGTCGCCGTCGCGGCGGTGGCCGTCCTGGCGCCGGTCCTCGCCGCCGTCGTGGTCGTGCCCGCCGTGATCCTGCTGCGCGCGGCCGACATCGCCCAGCCCGGCCTCGCCGCCCGCCGTCCGGCCGGCGCGGCGGCGGCCGACGTCCTGCGGGTGCTCGGCGACCCCGCCGCGCTGCTGAAGGCGGTGGGCGTCACGATCGCGCTCCTGCCGTACGCGCTGATCCTCGGCCTGCCGGTGACGCTCCTGCTGACCGTGCTGGTCACAGGCATGCCGGTGACGAACGCGCTGAGCTGGGGGGCGGCGGTGGCGCTGTGGGCGATCTGCGCGGGACCGGGGGTTGAGGGCCCCAGCCGCCAGATGCGACGTACGCTGGCATCATTGCTGCCTTCGCGCGGCGCGGCCGTGATCACGGCCGTGGCGCTGGGGGCGGCGGCGGTGCTGGCGGTCGTCATGGCGGCCGGAACCGTGCGCGACGGGGCACGGGAGGCGAGGTGGACGCCGGTCGGTGTCAAGACGGTGGTGAGCAGACTGGACGAGCTACGGGAGAGGGCGGGGCGATGACGGGGGAGACGCAGGCGCCCGAGCGGCTGGGCCCTTACCGGCTGCTCAGGCAGATCGGCGAGGGCGGGATGGGTGTCGTCCACCTGGGGCTCGACGAGGACGGCCGCGAGGTGGCGGTCAAGGTGCTCCACCCCCACGTGGCCGCCGACCTCAAGGCCCGCGACCGCCTCACCCGCGAGGTCGAGACCATGCGGCGGGTGCGCAGCCCGCAGGTCGCCGAGGTCGTCGACGCCGAGCTGACCGGCAGGCAGCCCTACATCGTCACCCGCTTCGCGCCGGGCCGCACGCTGGAGGACATCGTCCTCACCGACGGGCCGCTCGACGCGGACGGGGTGATCAGGCTCGCCCGGGGCCTGTGCGCGGCGCTGGTGGCGATCCACGCCGCCGACGTCGTCCACCGCGACCTCAAGCCGGCCAACGTGATGATCGTCGACGGTGAGCCGCTGGTCATCGACTTCGGCATCGCGCACCTGGTCAACGCCACCCGGCTGACCCAGACCGGCATGTTCGTCGGCACGCCCGGCTACCTCGCCCCGGAGATCATCCGTGACTCCGAGATCACCCAGGCGGCCGACGTGCACGCGCTGGCCTCGACGGTGTTCTTCGCCGCGACCGGCAAACCGCCGTTCGGCACCGGCAGTTTCGAGGTCGTCTGCTTCAACATCATGGAGGGCCGGGCCAACATCGACCAGGCCCCCGCCTGGCTGCGCGGCTGGCTCCGCCGGGCGCTGGCGGTCGACGCGGACGCCCGGCCGAGTGCCCAGGAACTCCTCCGGATGGCCCGCGAGCTCGACCCCACGACCACGGTCCTGCACGAGACGCCGCCGCCCGCCGACGGCGGCACCCGCGTCATCGACGCCGACGGCACCCGCGTCCTCGACGACGGCGGGACCCGGGTCCTGGACACCGACGGCACCTCGACCCTGCCCGGCGGGCCGGGGTCCCCGCCGAGCGGCACCCGCACGCTTCCGCGCGGGGACGACTACGCGGACCTGCTGCCGCCGGTGGAGTACGCCAGGCCCGAACGGCGGAGCCGGCCGGCCCGCCCCGAGCCGAGCCTGACCCCCGAGGGGATCGCCCCGTACGTGCCGGCCACGCCGCCCCCCTACGCCGCGGCCCCGACGCGGCGGGGAGCGTCCCCGCCGCCTCCCTACCCCGACCAGCGGGTGGCCGGCTACCCGCCGCCCCCGCCGACCGGGCAGCCCCAGCCGTACGCCCCGCCGGCCCAGGCCCGGCCGCACACCCCGCCGGAGGCCCGGCCCCGGCCGCCGGAGCGCGCCCCCTACCGCACCGGCCACCCGCTGGCCGCGGCGCTGCTGCTGACGATCCTCGTCGGGCTGGCCTGCGTGCGCCCGGTCATGGTGAGCGCCGTCGCGCTGGTCGCGGTGCTGTGCCTGCGGGTGGGCGAGTACCTCTTCGGGGACCTCGCCGAGCGCCGCTCGGTACGCGGCGGCAGCGCCGCCGATCCGCTGCTGGCGGTGCTGGGCACGCCGTGGGCGCTGGTCAAGGCGGTGTTCGCCACCGTTCTCACCACCCCGCTGGCCGCGATGTTCGGAATGTGCGTGTGGGGCGCGCTGCGGTTCGGCGCGAACCTGGGGCCCAACACGGCCGCCGCCTACGCCGCCGGGGGGTTCGTGGCCGGGCTGTTCGTGCTGCCCGGCGGGGGCAAGCCGCGCAAGGCCGTCGCCCGCACGCTCACCGCCTCCATCCGCAGCCCCGGTGCGGCGATGGTGACCACGATCGTCCTGGGCACGCTGGCGTTCTTCGCGGTGATGGCCGTGTTCACCATGCACCCGTCCTTCGCGCCCTGGAAGCCGCCGACCCAGGTCATCGACCAGCTCACGCTGGAATGGCAGAACCAGGTGAACCGCGGGAAGATGGGCGTCCTCGACCTCGTCGGCGGTCTCGTCGACGACCTGCTGAACAGCCTGGGTCTGGGTTTCGTCACCTTCTGGAAGTGATCGTCCCCCTGGGGCACGATGGGGGGACGTGAGGGCCGGAGGGAGTTCGCATGGGAGCACCGGACGGCGAGAGCCTGGGCCCCTACCGCCTGCTGTCCACGCTCGGCGCGGGCGGCTTCGGCGAGGTCCACCTCGCGCTGGACCCCGAGGGGCGCACGGTCGCGGTCAAGATCCTGCACCCGCACGTCGCGGCCGACGCGACGGCCCTGGCCCGGCTGGCCCGCGAGGTCGAGACCATGCGGCGCGTCCAGGGGCCGTACGTCGCCGAGGTGCTCGACGCCTCCATGGCGGCCCCCCGCCCCTACCTCGTCACCCGTTACGCGCAGGGCCGCCCGCTCAGCGCGGTCATCGCGGCCGGGGCCGTCGAGGGGGACGGCCTGGCGCGGCTGGCGCGCGGCCTGGCCGGGGCGCTGGTGGCGATCCACGCCGCAGGCGTCGTCCACCGCGACCTCAAGCCGGCCAACGTGATCCTGAGCGACGGCGAGCCGGTGGTGATCGACTTCGGCATCGCCTGCGCGCTCGACTCCGTCTCGGTCACAGTGTCCGGCGCGGTCCTGGGCACACCCGGCTACCTCGCGCCCGAGGTGCTGGAGGGCGCGGACGCCGGTCCCGCGGCCGACCTGTTCTCGCTCGGCGCGACGCTGGCCCACTCCGCGACCGGCCGCCCGCCGTACGGCGTCGGCCCGGCCTCGGCGGTCGGCTACCGCGTCGTCCACCACGATCCCGACCTGGAGGGCGTGCCCGGCTGGCTCGCGCCGCGGCTCGCCGCGTGCCTGCGGCGCGACCCGTCCGCCCGTCCCTCGGCGCCCGAGCTGCTGGCGGCCCTTTCAGCCGAGCCGCGGGTGGCCGCGCTGCCCGCCGGGAAGGCCGGCGCCGCCCGGTCGGTCCGCCCGCTCCTCGCCGCCGTCGCCACGGCCGAGCCGGCCGACGACGCGGGGGGAGCCGGCACCGGGGGATCCGGTGGGGCGGGGAGCGCCGTAGCCGGGCCCGCCGCCGGGGTCGCGGAGGCACGGGCCGCGGAGGCGCGGATCGCGGAGGCGCGGGCTGCGGAGACCGGCGTCGCCTTCCGCGAGCCGGGGGACGGCGCGGCCGGGACCGGGGCCGGCGGTGTGGGTGGGAGCGGGCTGCACGGCCTGGTCACCCGCGAGTGGCGTCCCGGGCGGAGGCGGCCACCCGGCAGGCCCTCGCCGGAGGAGCTGCGCGAGCGCCGTCGCGCCGTGCTGCACCGCCGCTGGGTGATCGGCACCGGGCTGCTGGTCGGCCTGGCCGCGGCGACGGCGCGGAACCCGCTGCCCGAGGTGTCGCTGCTGCTGCTGTCGGCGTACACGCTGACGCTGACCGTCGACGCGGGGGTCGCGATGTTCGCCCGGAAGAACCGCGGGCGGGCGATCCTCGACCTGGGCTGCGTCGCCGGGACGCTCGCGCTGTGGGCCGTGCTCGGCGCGTTCTTCAGTCCCCTGACCCTCGCGCTGGCCCTGGGAACCGTCGTCTTCGTCGTGGTGGCGATCCTCCTGGGCTCCTGATCCTGTGGAGTTCTGATCCCGTGGAGCCTTGATCCCAGGGAGCCCTGAGCCCGCCGGTTCCGGGGGAGCGGGAGACCGCCGGCGGTTCGCCTCACGGGCCGTCACCCGCCGGGCCCGCGGGGCGTCTTTTCGCCGCGGGCGAATCCCGGGTGGGGCTCCCGCATGGGTGGAACATAGTTCGGTTAGGGTGGGGGAACCGGTCGGAACGGGGGTGGAGCGCCGGATGGATGCCATACTGCCTGGCGGTTTGCACCTAAGCTACCGATGGGTAACATGATGTCGGGAGCCGGCGGGCGCGCGCCGGACCGGACATCCCACTGTCACGCCCCCCTTGGGCACCTGGCAGTCTTGGCATCACGTGCACGTGCCCCGCGTGCGCGTACCGCACATCCGGCGCCAACCGCAACGACGCGGTGGCGTACGCGAACACGGGAGGTCGGCCACCGGCCATGAACATCGTCGTCTGCGTGAAGCAGGTCCCCGACACGGCGACCGAGCGCAAGCTGAGGTCCGATGACAAGACGCTCGACCGCGACGCCGCCGACGGCGTCATCAACGAGCTGTGTGAATACGCGGTCGAGGAGGCGCTGCGCCTGAAGGAGGCCCACGGCGGTGAGGTGACCGTCCTCACCATGGGCCCCGGAAAGGCCACCGACACCATCCGCAAGGCCCTGGCCATGGGCGCCGACAAGGCGGTCCACCTGGTGGACGACGCGCTGCACGGCTCCGACGCCCTGGGCACCTCCTACGCCCTGGCGCAGACCCTCAGGAAGATCGGCTTCGACCTGGTCGTGCTGGGCTCGGAGTCGACCGACGCCCGCACCGGCGTCCTCGCCGCCATGCTGGCCGAGCGCCTCGGCGTTCCGCAGCTCACCTTCTCCAACAAGGTCGAGGTGAACGGCGAGACCATCACCGCCCAGCGCGTCACCGACTACGGCTACGACCGGGTCGAGGCGTCGCTGCCCGCCGTGGTCTCCGTGGTCGAGAAGATCAACGAGCCGCGCTACCCCTCCTTCAAGGGGATCATGGCCGCCAAGAAGAAGCCGGTCACCACGTTCGGCATCGCCGACGCGGAGATCGACGCCTCCCAGGTGGGCCTGGCCAACTCCTGGAGCGAGGTCGTCGACTTCGCCGCCGCCCCGCCCCGCGCGGCCGGCACCATCGTCAAGGACGAGGGCGACGGCGGCGCGAAGACCGCCGACTTCCTCGCGTCGAAGAAGTTCGTCTGAGGACGGGGGGTCAACCGAAATGTCTGAGATTCTCGTTCTCGTCGAGCACGTCGAGGGCCAGGTCAAGAAGGTCACGCTCGAACTGCTGACGCTCGCCCGCAGGCTGGGCGCGCCGTCGGCCGTCTGGGCCGGCCCCGGATACACCGCCGAGGCCCAGGCCCGGCTGGCCGAGTACGGCGCCGAGAAGGTCTACGTCGCCGACTCGGCCGACATCGCCGACCACGTCGTCGCGCCCAAGGCCGAGCTGCTGGCCCAGCTCGCCACGGAGAAGTCCGCCGCCGCGGTGCTCGTCGCCGCCACGGCCGAGGCCAAGGAGATCGCGGCCCGCCTGGCCGTCAAGCTCGACGCCGGCATCCTCACCGACGTCGTCGGGATCCAGGACGGCATGGTCGCCGAGCACTCGATCTTCGGCGGCGGCGTCAACGTCCGGGCCCGGGTGACCAAGGGCCTCCCGATCATCGCCGTCCGCCCCAACTCCACGCCGGTCGAGGCCGCCGCGGGCGCGGGCGCCGAGGAGCGGGTCTCGGTGGCCGTCTCCGACGCGGCCAAGGCCGTCCGGGTCGTCGAGCGCGTCAAGGAGGAGAAGGGGGCCCGTCCCGAGCTCACCGAGGCCGCGATCGTGGTCTCCGGCGGGCGAGGCGTGGGCTCGGCCGAGAACTTCTCGATCATCGAGAAGCTCGCCGACTCCCTCGGCGCGGCGGTCGGTGCCTCCCGCGCCGCCACCGACGCCGGCTGGTACCCCCACCAGTTCCAGGTCGGCCAGACCGGCAAGACCGTCTCGCCGCAGCTCTACATCGCCGCGGGCATCTCCGGAGCCATCCAGCACCGGGCCGGCATGCAGACCGCCAAGACGATCGTCGCGATCAACAAGGACCCGGAGGCGCCGATCTTCGAGCTGGCGGACTTCGGTGTCGTGGGCGACCTGCACCAGATCGTCCCGCAGCTGACCGAGGAGATCGCCAAGCGCAAGTGACGCGCGGCCCGCGAGGCGGGCACGGAACGCAGGAGGGCGCCGCACACGCGTGCGGCGCCCTCACGCGTCCTCCGGGCCCTGCGCCGCAGATGATCCGCTCTGTTCAAGCGACCTTGACGGAGTGCGGGCCGACGCTGATCGTCACGTCGACATGCCCGCCCAGCGCCGCCGCGTAGGCCCGGAGGGTCTCCAGTTCCATCGTGTCGATGCCGCCGTTCTCGATCTGGGAGACCCGCGACTGGGAGACGCCGAGTGTGGTGGCGACCTCGGCCTGGGTCTTGCCCAGCGCCCGGCGGAGCTCCTTCAGGTGATGACCGGCCACGTACGCGTCGAGCGCGGCTTCGGCGGCCGCCTGCCGTTCGGGATCGCCCAGCTCGGGGTGCAGCCGGTGAGCCTCGGCCTTGACCTCCTGCCAGCGGCGTGCGGGGCTCATGAGGTGTCCCAGATCATGCCAGAAATATAACTCTCAACTCATATCCTGTCCGGAGTTCCGGCGGAGTGGAGGAGTCCTGCCGGACTTTCCCGGGTTCCGGGATCGCCGTCCCGTACGGCGAGGCGTGCGGGACGGCGGGTGTGGTGGCCGGTCAGGCGGCCATGGAGAGCTCGCGGCCGGGGGTCTCGGCCGGGGCGGCGGGGGCCTGCGTGCCGGCGCGCGGCAGGAACCGCGCGGCCACGGCGATCAGCAGGCCCAGCACCACGGCGATGCCGAGCGCGGCCCGCAGGGTGGCGACGTCGGAGATGAAGCCGATGACGACCGGGCCGAGCAGCAGCCCCGCGTACCCCATCGCACCGGTCTGGGCGATGGCCGGACCGGGGTTGGCGACGGCGCCGCCCGCCAGGGACAGGGCCATCGGGGAGATCGTCGCCACCCCGATGCCCACGAGGAACATGACGGCGATGGCGACCATGGCCGTCGAGGCGGTGAGGACGACGGCGAACATCGCGGCGGTCACCAGCCCGGAGACCATGAGCATGCCGCGGGCGCCGAAGCGGGCCCGGATCCGGTCGCCGCCCAGACGGCCGAACAGCATGCCGGCCTCCAGGACCGGGTAGCCCAGCGCGGCCAGCGCCTCGGGGGCGCCGAGCACGTCGCGCAGGTACAGGCCGTTCCAGTCGGCGACCGTGCCCTCCACCATGAAGGCGCAGAACGCGATCACACCGAGCAGGTAGACCACCGGCGGCATCCGGCGGCGCGCCCCGGCCCGGCCGTCCTCGGTGACGACCGGATCGGGCAGGTAGGTGCGGCTGATGGCGACCAGCAGGGGCAGCGAGACCAGGGCGACGATGGCCAGGTGCGCCGTGGACGACAGCCCCGCGGCGATGGCCGCGGTGCCGAGCAGGCCGGCGGAGATCGCTCCGACGCACCAGCCGGCGTGCATGCCGTTCATCAGCGGACGTCCGTAGGTGCGTTCGACGGCCGAACCCTGGGCGTTCATCGCGACGTCCACGGCGCCGAACGCCATGCCGAAGAGCCCGGCGGTCACCAGCAGCAGAGGATACGTCGGCGCGAACGCCAGCAGGGCGAGCGTCGCCGCGCAGAGGGGGGCGCCGACCCGCAGTACGCTCCGGCTGCCGAAGCGGGTCATCACCCGGCGCATGGACTGCATGGTGACGAGGGCGCCGAGGCCCCACACCAGCAGCGTCACGCCGACCGACGCCTCGGACAGGCCGAGTTTGTCGGACAGCGCGGGGATGCGCACGGTCATCGATCCGCACATCAGTCCGGCGAGCACGAAGGTGAGAACGGCACCGGTACGGGCCGTCCTCAGGGCGCGGGTCATCACTGGCTCCTTCAGATGAACTCAAACGAAAATCGTTGAACGTCGATCGGGCACGCACGAGCGGGCCGCCTCCGCGTGGGCGGAGACGACCGCGGGTGCGATCGGTCGGAGGGGTCGCGCAGGGGCCGCGGGAGCGGTTCGCTCAGGCGGGCAGCAGCGCCAGCAGGCGCCGTTTCAGCTCGTCGTAGCGCTCGTCGTCGTACAGGGCGGGGTCGTGGCTGGCCACGTCCCACAGCCCCTCGCAGGCGAGCCGTACGATCTGCGCGGCGGCCGGGTCGGGCTCGTCGTCCAGCCCTTCGCGGTGCCACCTGGCCATCGCCTCGCGCAACGGGGCGAGGAGGAAGAGGTTGCCGGACGCGCCGGTGACCACGGCCCAGCGCCGCAGCCTGCCGGTCCGCACGGCCTCGAACGTGGCGGCCAGGTAGTTCTTGGTGTAGGTGTCGTGGCCCTGGGTGGCGACGAGCTGGTCGAAGTCCTCGATGAGGCGCTCGACCATGCCTTTGATCAGGGCTTCTTTGGAGTTGAAGTGGTAGAGCAGGCCGCCCTTGCTGCATCCGGCCCGCTCCGCGACGGCGGCCAGGGTCAGGGCCGCGGAACCCTGGTCGCAGAGGAGGTCCTCCGCCGCGTCCAGTAGCTCTTCTCGTCGCATGACATTTACTGTACCGTCCGGACGGTACAGCAGCAAGCGCGGCGGCTGTGACGCGCGTGACATCCGCGCCGCCCCGGCGCCTCCGGCGCCCCCGGGACCACGGCGACGGCGTCCGTCCGGGCGCGGATACGCTTGGAAGGGCCGGAGGAAAGCGGCCGGGGAAGGAAGTGCGGTCGTGGAGTCTGCCTATCTCGATCACGCGGCGACCACGCCGATGCTGCCCGAGGCGATCGAGGCGATGACCGCCCAGCTCGGCGTGGTCGGCAACGCCTCGTCGCTGCACGCCGCGGGCCGCCGGGCCCGCCGGGTCGTGGAGGAGTCGCGGGAGAGCATCGCGGAAGCGCTGGACGCCCGGCCGAGCGAGGTGGTCTTCACCTCCGGCGGCACCGAGGCCGACAACCTGGCCGTCAAGGGCCTGTACTGGGCCCGCCGCGCCAGGGGCGCGACCCGGATCCTGATGAGTGCGGCCGAGCACCACGCGGCCCTCGACCCCGCGCACTGGCTGGGCGACCACCAGGACGCGAAGGTGGAGCTGCTGGAGGTGGACGAGCTCGGCCGGGTGCACCCGCAGACCCTCCGCGACGCCGTCGAGCGCGACCCGGAGAGCGTCGCCCTGGTGAGCGTGATGTGGGCCAACAACGAGGTCGGCACCGTCCAGCCGGTCCGCGTGCTCGCCGCCGTCGCCCACGACCACGGCATCCCCTTCCACACCGACGCGGTGCAGGCCGTCGGCCAGCTCCCGGTCGAGTTCGCCGCCTCCGGCGTGGACGCCATGACCGTCTCCGGCCACAAGGTCGGCGGCCCGATCGGCGCCGGCGCGCTGCTGCTGGCCCGGGGCGTCGACCCGGTGCCGGTGCTGCACGGCGGCGGACAGGAGCGCGACGTGCGCTCCGGCACGCTCGACACCCCGGCGATCGCCGGGTTCGCGGCGGCCGTACGGGTCGCCGTGGACCGCCGGGCCGAGACCGCGGCCAGGCTGACCGCGCTCCGCGACGAGCTGATCCGCCGGGTCCGCGAGGCCGTCCCCGACGTGATCCTCAACGGCGACCCGGTGAACCGGCTGCCCGGCAACGCGCACTTCTCCTTCCCCGGATGCGAGGGCGACGCGCTGCTGATGCTCCTGGACGCCAAGGGCGTGGAGTGCTCGACCGGCTCGGCGTGCTCCGCCGGGGTGGCGCAGCCCTCCCACGTCCTGCTGGCCATGGGCGCCGACGCGGTACGGGCGCGCGGCTCGCTCCGCTTCTCCCTGGGCCACACCTCGACCCGGGACGACGTGGACCGGGTGGCCGCCGTCATCGGCACGGTCGTCGAACGCGCCCGCCGGGCCGGCCTGAGCTGACCCGCGCCGCGCGGCCGTACGGTGACCGGGACCCGGGACCCGGGACCGCCCGGCCGTACCGGAGCCGGGGCGTCCGCGCGGCCGTACGGTGGCCGCCCGCGCGCCGGGGCACGACGCGGCCCGAGCTGACGGCTTACCCCGTCGCGACGGTACGCTCAAGGGGCTATGACACTTCGCGTGCTTGCCGCCATGTCCGGCGGCGTCGACTCCGCCGTGGCCGCCGCCCGCATCGCCGAGGCCGGCCACGACGTCACCGGGGTGCACCTGGCACTCTCGGCCAACCCGCAGTCCTACCGGACCGGCGCCCGCGGCTGCTGCACGGTCGAGGACTCCCGTGACGCCCGCCGGGCCGCCGACGTCATCGGCATCCCCTTCTACATCTGGGACATGGCCGAGCGTTTCCACCGCGACGTGGTGGAGGACTTCGTCAGCGAGTACGCCGCCGGCCGTACGCCCAACCCGTGCCTGCGGTGCAACGAGAAGATCAAGTTCGAGGCGGTCCTCACCCGGGCCCTCGCCCTCGGCTTCGACGCGGTGGCCACCGGCCACCACGCCCGGCTCGCCGACGGCGTGCTGAGCCGCAGCCCCGACGCGGCCAAGGACCAGTCCTACGTCCTCGGCGTCCTCACCAGGGACCAGCTCAGGCACGCGATCTTCCCGCTGGGCGACTCCACCAAGGCGCAGGTCCGCGAGGAGGCCGCCCGGCGCGGGCTCACCGTGGCCGACAAGCCCGACAGCCACGACATCTGCTTCATCGCCGACGGCGACACCCGGGGCTTCCTCGCCGACCGCCTCGGCGCGGCCCCCGGCCCGATCGTCGACGTCTCGGGCGAGGTCGTCGGCACCCACGAGGGCGCGTACGGTTTCACCGTCGGCCAGCGCAAGGGCCTGCGCGTCGACCGCCCGGCCCCCGACGGCCGGCCGCGCTACGTGCTGTCCATCGAGCCGGTCTCCAACACCGTCACGGTCGGCCCCCGCTCAGCCCTGGAGGTCACCGCCATCGTGGCCGTCCGGCCGGTCTGGAACGGCCCGGTCGCCGAGCCGTGCGAGCCGCTGGCCTGCACCGTCCAGCTCCGCGCGCACGGCGAGGTGTACGGCTGCCGTGCCCAGCTCTCCGGCGACGAGGTGCACATCACGCTCGACTCCCCGGCCACCGGGGTCGCGGCGGGCCAGGCAGCGGTGCTCTACGTGGGCGACACCGTGATCGGCTCGGCCACCATCGCCACCGCCGCGTGACCGTCCGCGCCGGCGGGCCCGTCCCGCCGGGGCGGGCCCGCGCCCGCGGCGCACGGCGGGCCCGTCCGGCCACGGGGGCCGTTTCCCCGATGACGTGACGGACCGCCCTCCAGGGGCGCCCGTCCACCGGAGCGCGGGCCGGCGCTCCGGCCTTCGGGCCGGGGAACGGCTCAGGGCAGGGTGACGGACTCGCCCGGCGTGAGGCGGCGTATCTCGGCCTTCTGCTCCTCGCTCTCCCGTTCGAGCCAGCCGTCGACCAGGCGGAGCCCGACGTCGTTGAGCAGGCCGTCGTGGGTGGAGAAGGCGCGGGCCGGACGGACACGGCGCAGATACTCGATCGCCTCCGCCATCCTCATCCAGGGCGCGTTGGTCGGCACCAGGAGGGTGGGCACCTCCGTGCCGGGCGGGGTGAACGCGTCACCCGGGTAGAAGACCTCCTCGTCGACCAGGAACCCGACGTTGTGCACGGCCGGGATGTCGGGGTGGTTGGGGGCGTGCCACT
Source organism: Streptosporangium sp. NPDC048047 (assembly GCF_040653115.1). Lineage (NCBI taxonomy): Bacteria > Bacillati > Actinomycetota > Actinomycetes > Streptosporangiales > Streptosporangiaceae > Streptosporangium > Streptosporangium sp. NPDC048047. The sequence goes on from NZ_JBEZNH010000027.1 coordinate 47,408, forward strand.
CGCCGACCGCCTTCACTCCGAAACCGGCCGTGTCGAACGCGTCGCCGTGCCGTACGGTCCGGACCTCGGCGGGGAGGCCGGTCAGTGTGGCGGCCACCGCCTCGTTCGTCCAGATCTCCAGCGACGGGTCGGCCTCGGCCGCCCGGCGCAGCCGCTCGGCGTCGAGGTGGTCGAAGTGCTCGTGGGTGATGAGCACGGCGCGCGCGCCCTCCAGCGCGGACTCCTCGCTGAGGGTGCCCGGGTCGATGACCAGGACCGAGCCGTCCTTCTCCAGACGGACGCACGCGTGCCCGAACTTCGTCAGCTTCATCGTCCCAGCCTAGCCACGGGCCCCGGGACGCCGCCCGCCCGCGCCCACCGGATCGCCCGCGTCCATCGGCTCCCGGGTACGGCGGGCACGCTGACGGCGCGCGCCGGCCGGGCACGCGGGCGAGAGCGCCGCCGTGTACGCGGGCCGTGGGGCGGTCAGTAGCCGACGTAGCCGCTGCCGGTCTTGCTGCCGACCACGCCGGGCACGTTGGAGACCGACCCGTACCGGCTGACGGCGTAGCGGACCCCGGCGATGATGTTGTCCACCGGGTTGTAGATGTCGCCGTGGCCCGGCAGCTTGTAGGAGTTGAAGGTCGGGTCGATGGTCTGCATCAGCCCCTTGGACGGATGTCCGGCGGCCGCGTTGGAGTCCCAGTTGTTGATCGCGTGCGGGTTCCCGCCCGACTCGTGCTGAATGATCATCCAGATGTCGTTGGGGTTCATCTTGCCGACCGGGACGCCCTGCTCCTTGAGGATCTCGATCGCCTGGTCGATCCACTCCTTGACCCTGCCCTCGGGGGCGGGACCGCCGCCGGGCGGGGGCGGGCCGCTGGGCCCGTAGCCGCCGAAGCCGCCGCCGGACCCGTTGCCGCCGGCTCCGTCGCCGCCGGAACCGCCTCCGGGGCCGCCCCCGCCCGGTCCTCCCGCGGGGTGGTAGCCGACGGTCCGCTCCCAGCTCACGGTGTGGCCGGCTCCGGGCACGAACGGCTGGTCGCCGGGGTCGTCGATCGAGGTGAAGGTGATCTTCCGCTCGCCGAGATACTTGTTGATCTCCTTCATGGCCTTGCTGACGGCTTTGTCGGCCTCGTCGACGTGGGGCTTGGCCTTCTCGGCGGCGGAGGAGGCCATCTGCGAGATGGTCGCCGAGGTTTCCCGCGGGGTGTCGCCGCGGCTGCTGTTGCGGTAGGCGGACACGTCGGTCAGGAGCGTGTCGGCGATCCTGCCGATCTTCGCCTTCGCGTCCTCCAGCGCGCCGGCGGCGTCGTCCAGGGAGTTCGCGCAGCTCGACACCGCGATGTCCAGTTCCTCGCCCGCTCTGCCGTACTTGCTCATGTAGGTGGCGAAGTTGTCGGCGGAGGCGCCCTGCCAGGCGTCGTCCACGTTCTGTACGGCGGCGCCGAGGGCGCCGAGGTGTTCGTTCGTCTTCCCGGCGGCGCCGCGCCAGCGTTTCGCGACGGCGCGGATCGACTCGGGGTCGCCGCTGACCTTGTCCAGGTAGCCGGCCAGTGTGCCGCCGCCGGGGAGCTGGCGGACCTGTTCCGAGCCCATCAGTGACCGCCTCCGGCCCGGTTCGCGCCGCGCACGTTGTCCTGCACCTGGTCGAGGGCCCGCTCCACGAGCCTGAGCTTCTTGGCGACACGGCCGAGCTGGTCGTCGAGCGTCTTCTCGACGGTGTCGAGGGCCGTGGCGAGACCGGAGGAGTCGGTCAGCTTGCCGAAGACGGAGGAGTCGGCCGTCTTGGCCGGGTACTTGTCGCCGATCTCCTCGAACTTCCCGGCCAGCGTCCTCGCGGTCGTGCGGCACTGATCGAGCGCCTGGAAATGGATGTCGACGTCGGCCACCGAGCCCGGCCCCCCTCCCGTGTAGGAACAAAGCCACCGAATACCGATCATAGGGGACATGGATCTTCCGGGGGCGGTGTCATGGGAAGCGCCGCCCGGCCTGACGGCGGCCGTCCGCGTTCCGGCAGGATGGGTCCGTCACCGCTTCATTCCCGGTTCGTCGATGAGGGCTCCCGTATGAGTGAGAACACGATCTCGATCGCCCGAGTGTTCGACGGCGTCGAGCCCGGCAGCGGGCGGCCGTTCTTCGATCCCGGTCACCCCCGCGCGCAGGACCTTGCCGAGCGGGAACTGCTGGCGGCCTACCTCGACGGCGGTCGGGTGATCGCGCACGAGCGGGGCCGCGACCCCGACCGGCTGGACCCCTCCCGCGGGGAGGCGGTGCCGCGCGACGTCCGCACGGACGGGCGCTGGGTCTGGACGGACGCGGTGACGTACTACCTGCGGGAACACGGCCTGCTGCCCGACCCCGGGCTGTGCGGGCACGCCGCCGCCCACGAGTACCGCTGCCCCGAGGTCGGGGACGCCGAGGCGGACCGCGCGCTGCGCGCCCTGGGGCCGTCCTCGGCGCCTCTGCTCACGCTCGTCCCCGACGCCGCCGGGACCCGCGCCGAGCCCCTGGTGCTGGAGACGTCCGCGGGGAGCCTGAGTGTCTCCCCCGACCTCACACCCGAGGAGTTCGCCGTCCTCGACGAGATGCGGCGGGCCGCCGCCGCCGAGCGGGACGGGGACTCCTGACCGCCCTCCGGCCCGCCGGCGGCGTGTGATCCAGCCCGGGGTCCCGCCGCGGCCCTAGCGGTCCCGCGGCGTCCCGGCAGCGGGTCCGGCCAGAGGCATGCCGGTTTTCCTCGATCTGGCCGGACTGCGAATGGTATGTCTGGTTCTGTTGGGTTTCCTGTGGCGTATGGTTTCCCTGATCCCGGGAGGTGAAGAGGATGAGCGACGAGTTCCGCAGGACCATGGAAGAGCTCGCCGAGGAGTACAACCGGCAGGCGACGCAGCTCCGCGAGACGTACGGCAAGCTCAACGAGCTGAACGTGACCGCGCGGTCCGACGACGGAATGGTGTCGGTGACGGTCGGTCCGCGGGGCCAGGTGCGGGACCTCACGCTCGACCCCCGCGTCTACCGCAAGCTGTCCCCCACGGAGCTGGCCCGGGCGATCATGGAACAGATCGGCGCGGCGACGGGTGCGGTGGCCGACCAGACGAAGGAGCTCATGGCTCCGTTCCTGCCGGAGGGCCTGCCGTACGAGGAGGTCTTCGGTGAGGGGGCGAGCTTCGAGTCGTTCCTCCCCCAGCCGGTGACGCTGTCGCCCGTGGAACCGGAGGGCCGTGGATGACGGCGTCCGGTGACGGCTACTACGCCGAGTGGGCGGACCTGCGTCGCAGGGCGTCGCAGTACGGCGAGGAGCGCGACTTCCTGCGCGAGCGGCGGGACGAGCTGTGGCAGGCGTTCCTGCGGGAGAGCCCCCCGCTGGGCGACGACCAGTACGGCGCGGAGCTGGAGAAGCGGCTGCCCGGCATCATGGACGGGCTCTTCACGGCGTTCGACGCGTACATCGACGAGATCGGGGGCGTCCGGGAGCGGCTGAGCGCGGGCGCCGCGACATACGAGGGAGCCGAAGGAGCGGGCACCATCCCCTCCTCGCGCGGCGTGTGACCTTCCGTGGGGTTCGACGGTTTCCTCGTGCCCGACTGGGCCAAGCCGTACGTCGGCTGGGCCGTCGGGATGGACTGGCCCGAGGGGGACGAGTCACGGTGCTTCCGGCTCGCCGACGCTTGCGCCGCCACCGCGCGGAAGGTCGCGGGGGAGGGGCCGCTGTCCTCCCAGGGATCGCTGGGGACCGCGGGCGGCGTGAAATGGGACGGCGAGGCCCTGAAGCTCTTCGCCGAGCACGTCAAGAAGGTCTCCGGGGGCAGGCAGGCCGAACTGGTCGACCGTCTGGTGTCGGCGGCGCTGGAGCTCAACCAGGCCGGGGTGCAGGTCGAGTACACCAAGAAGATGATCGAGGTGTCGGTCTGGTTCCTGATCTTCCAGCTCGGCTGGCTGCTGGCGGCCTCGATGGGCCCGTGGGGCGCGCTGTCGCTGGCGCTGATCGGCCCGCGGGTGCAGCTCACCCGGATGACGATCCAGCAGATCGCCCGGCGCCTGCTGGTCAACCTCGCCCTGTTCGGCGGACTGGGCGTCGGGATGGACCTGGGGGTTCAGCTGTCCCAGTCGCGGCGCGACGGCATCGACTGGGAGTCGGTCAAGGCGTCGGCGATGATGGGCGCGCTGAGCGGCGCGTTCCTCACCGCACTGCCTGCCGGGCTGTCCGGGCTGTCGACCGCGGGGCTGCGGGCGGGGCTGAGCCGGGCCGAGATGACGGCCTTCGAGAAGTTCCTGGCGGCCTCCACCAACTCCATGTGGGGCATGATGGGCCAGTCCGGGCTGGCCAACGGGGCGGCCACCGCGATCAGCCTGGCGATGAGCGGCCAGTTCGACTGGGAGATGGTGCTCAAGGGCACCACGGCCGGCGTGGTCGGCGGCGCGGACGCGCACTGGGCGGGGCAGCCGACGGTGCGCGGCGCGGGCGGCGACGGCGGGTCCGCCCACGGCGGTGACGGCGGCGGACCCGGCGGCGGCCCGGCGGGCGGATCTCCCGCCGGGGGCACGGTCCCGCACGACCCGGGCGGGCCGTCCGGTCCCGGCGGGGTCACGCACGACCCGGGAGGACCATCCGGCTCCGGCGGGACTCCGCCCGGCCCCGACGGTCCGCCCGGCTCCGGGGGTGTGGTTCCGCATGACCCGGGTGGGCCGTCCGGGCCCGGTACCGCGGGCGCCCACCAGGCCGGTTCCGGCCGCCCCGCCGACCCGGTCACCGCCTCCGGCGGCACCGCTCACACCTCCGGCGGATCCGCTCACGCCCCCGCGGACCCGGCCACCGTCCTGGCGCGGGCCGTTCCCCCGGCCGTCCTCGGGGTGGACGGCACGGCCCCGCCGCACGCGGGTTCGCAGGTGTTCCCATCGGCCCTTCTCGGGGCGGACGGCACGGCCCCGCCGCACGCCGCTTCGCAGGCCGTTCCCTCGCCCGTCCTCAGGGCGGACGGCACGGCCGCGCCGCACGCCGCGCCCCTCGCGGACGCGGCGCCTCCGTCGCGAGTGCCGTCCCACGCCGAGGCGGCCGCCCCGGCCTCCGCCTCCAGGTCCGGGGGCGGGCCCGCCGGGTCCGCCGTACGGACGGAGAACGCCGCTCCGGGGGCCGCCACCCACCCCGGGCCCGGCGCCGTCGTACGGCCCGGCCCCGCTGACGCCGCGCACTCCGCTGCCGGAAACGCCGTCCGTCCCGGGCACGGGCCCGAGGCCGCGGTGCCCGCCCCGCGGGACCCGGTCGCCACCGGGGAGAGCGCTCCGGCCGTGCGGCATGAGGCGGGGAGCATCGACTCGCTGATCAACCACGGGGACGACCCGGGAACCGCGACCGTCCTCACCGGGCAGCCGGACCCGCCCGCCCCGCACCCGCTCCCGGACGCCGGCCCGGACACGGCGCGGCCGCCGCGTCCCATCACGCTGCGCGACCACGAGAGCTTCGCCCAGAGCGTGGCCACCGGGATCACCGGGCCCCGCGAGCCGCTCAGAACCGGCGCGGAGAGCCTGCGGGCCGACCGGGTCACCCTGGGCGACGGGACGCGGGCGGTGGACAAGGAGTTGGCCGGCCGGGACGCCCGGGACCGCGAGTACCTCACCTCACGCCTCGGGCAGGCCGTCGGGGCCGACGTGGCCGCCGTGCACATCACCGGCGAGCGGCACGTCCTCATCGACTGGGTCGGCGGGGAACGGGCGGAGGTCCGGCTGAACCCCGACGGGAGCTGGGAGGCGCCGGGCCACCACGACACGGCGGACGGTGTCCTGCTGGGCCTTCTCGACACGCTCACCAGCCACTACGACCGTTTCCGGTTCCCCGACGCCGACCTCGACCTGCGGGCGGCGGACATCGACCTGCGGGTCGGGGAGAACGGCGGGCTGAGGGCGTTCGACCACGAGAAGGCGTTCCAGGGGATCCTCCCGGACACCCGCAACCCCTTCGTCCGGCACTTCTTCCGGGAGACGTCCCCGATGCGGGTCGAGTGGGCGGGCAACCCGCTCAGCCGGCGCGACATCGAGGTCCTGGGCGCGCGGATCGCCGCGCTGGAGGGCGAGTTCCGGGCGCTGGGCCGGGACGACTGGTACGCCAACGCCAAATTCGCCTTCGACCGGATCGCCGAGCACGCCGAGGGCACGACGCCGCTCCTCGACGCCCGGGAACCCGCCGCTCCCCGCTCCGGCCGGACACGGGACAGGGCGTCCGCTGATGAGGCGCGCGACGGTGCACCCGGGGGTGAGCCGCGGGACAGGGCGCCCGGGGGTGAGCCGCGGGACAGGGCGCCCGAGGGTGAGCCGCGCGGCGTGCCGTCCCGGGACGGCACGCCGTCGTCGGACCAGGCCGCGGCGCGGCTGATGGATCCCGGTGGGGAGCTCGGCGGGAGCGCGGCGAGCGGGGTGCGCCATGTCCGGCTCCTGGACGCCGACGGGATGCGGGCGGAGATCGTCACCTTCGGTGATGGGCGTACGGCGATGCGGCTGACCGGCCGGGACGCGGAGGCGGCCGAGGCGGCGGCGCTGACCCGGGTCGCGCTGGGCCTGGACGGCCCGGCGGTGCACCGCTCCGGCGACGTGGTCTACCGGGAGCACGGGGACGACGCGCTGCGCAGGAGCATCGAGACGGGCATCCGCGATGCCCGGCTCATCTCCCAAGGACAGCACAAGTTCCGGGAGCTCGTCACCTTCAACGACGGAAGACGGGTGTTCCGCGAGGAGTACGAGACCACCCTCGACGCGGACGATGCCGAGGCGGCGGCGATGCCTCCCCGGTCCACGGCGGACGCCCACGGAGGGATCCACCGCGCGAGCGAGACGGCCGTCTACGTGACCCGCGTCGAGGCGGCCGACGATCCGGACGTGAAGCCGCTGGTGTGGAGCGAGCCGCCGGGCCACGCGGCCAAGAGGGCTCTGTACGACGTCCTGACGCTGGGCGAGACCTTCACCACGCACGTGATGAAGACGAACGCGCGCGGCGAGTCCTTCCTGGGCGTCGAGCGGGGCTTCGCCGACGCGTGGGAGAAGGCCCTCCTCGACCGCTTCATCGGCCGGGAGATCTACTCCCGGTCCGACATCGTCGACCTCAGGATCCTCAGCAACCGCCTCACCGGGGAGGACATCGCGGCCGTGGCGGCGCGGCTGGAGGCGTTGCGGCCGGAGTTCGAGCGCCGTGGGTGGCAGCGCTGGCACGACGACATGACGGAACGGTTCGAACACCTCGGGCAGCGGGCCCGAGGTGGGGAGAATCCGCTGCTGACCGGTCCGGACGCCGTCCCGCACGGCCCCATCCCGCCGGAGGGGGCGCCGCAGGTGCCGGTCGCCCACCCGGAGGACACGGCGTGGCCGTACGACCCGGCCACCACGCGGCCCGATGAGGCGCTCGCCCGCGTGGTGCGGGAGGGCGATCTGGGACGGCTGAACGAGGCGCTGGCCGACCCCGCGGCCCATCCCGACGACGTGGCCCGGGTGCGGGCGTACGCGGAGCTGGTCAACGAGGGCCTGGCCGAGCTGCCGCACACCCAGGGGACCGTGCAGGCGCGGATTCCCGTCGGCCGGCTGCCCGAGGGGCTGGCCGCCGGCCATGAGTTCACCGCCGCGGGATTCCTGGAAGGCGTCGACGACCCCCGGTTCCTGCCGGACATGGACCACGGCGCGCGGCTGATCATCCACGGAGAGCACACGCGGGTGGGCGACCTGTCCGGCAAGCCCCACCAGGTGATCTTTGAGGAGGGCGCCCGGTTCAAGGTACTGGGGATCCACGAGACCTCCTACGGCGTCAAGGAGTACTTCGTGACCCGCGTCTCCGACGTGGAGGGGGCTCTTCCCGCCGCCCGGACGGACGGGTTGCCGGAGACCCCGCCCGAGCTGCCCGAAAGGCTGCGGAAGCACTTCGACGAGCACCGCGAGACGACCGACGCCGGCGTGTGGTACCGCGACCTGAGCGACCCCGACGACCGGATCCTGGCGAGCAGCGCGCGCACCGTACGGAAGATGGACGGCCTGTTCTACGTGGACGCCCACGGCAGCCCGAAGGGGGTCTACATCGGCTCGGACAGGCTGAGCCCCCAGGAGCTCACGGCGCTGCTGCTCAACGAGCCCGGCCTGCGTCCGGACGATGTGGTCTACCTCGGCAACTGCAGGGTCGGCACGGGTGAATGGCCGTACGCCCAGGAGGTGGCGAACAGGACCGGCCACGTGGTGGTCGCCTCCGACGGGCTGATGAATGTCAACTCGCACGGTGACGTCGAAACCGTGAACGACTCGGATGCTCTTTCCCACACCATGACCGGCCGCGGGCGGCTGCTGATCTTCCTGCCCGAGGATCCGGTCCCCGCCGCGGCGTGGGAAGGAGTCCGGCGTATCCGGGACGACTGGCTGGAGGGCATCCTCGACGACCCGCTCGGCTCATCGACCCCGCCGGCCTCCCACCCACCCGTCTCCGGTCCGGACGCCTCCCACGGGCCCGTCTCCGGTCCGGACGGCGCCGGTCCGGCCGACCCGGGCCCGCCCGGTTCCGCTCACCGGGACACGCACGGTCCGGTCGTTTCCCGTGACGCGGGGGATCCCGTCGCTCACAGCCGTGACGCCGGGAGATCCGCCTTCCGGGACGCCGAGGCGCGGGACGCGGATTCCGCCGGGACCCGGGACGCGGCTCCGGGCGATGGCGCGCGCGACGCCGGGACGGGTGACGGCACACGGCCGTCGCAGGAGGGGATCACGCCGCCGGACCACGCCGGGACGCGGCTGATGGATCCCGGCGGGGAGCTGGGCAGGAGCGTGGCGAGCGGGGTGCGTGACGTCCGTTCGCTGCACGCCGAGGGTGTGCGGGCGGAGATCGTCACCTTCGGGGACGGGCGGACGGCGGCGCGGTTGACCGGCCGGGACGCCGAGGCGGCCGAGGCGGCGGCGCTGACCCGGGCCGCGCTGGGCCTGGACGGCCCGGCGGTGCACCGCTCCGGTGATGTGGTCTACCGGGAGCACGGCGACGAGGCACCGCGCGGGGGGCACGAGTCCCCCGCCGAACGGACCAGGCGCGGCATGTACACCGTGCTGACCATGGGGGACGGCTTCACCCCGCACGAGGTGACCGTGGACGCGCACGGCGTGCACCGCCTGCGGGCCGGCGATGAACCGCCCGCGCGGTGGGGCGGGCGGTTCCCCGAGGAGTTCCTCGTCACGCACCGCCCCCAGGGGACGGAGGCACCCCATGTCACGTTCCGGCAGAACAGGCTGAGCCCGCAGGACGTCGCGGCCGTCTCGGCGCGGCTGGAGGGGCTGCGGCCGGAGTTCGCGCGCCGGGGCCGGCTCGACTGGCACGACGGGCTGATGGACCGGCTCGGGCACCTCTCCCGGCACGCGGACGGCGAGCTTCCCGTGCTGGGCGACCTGGACGGACACGCGGCGGCCGGGACCGGTGAGCGGCCCGTGCCGGCCCACCCGGACGGCCGTACCGAGGTCGGTGCGGAGGGGCGACCGGCCGCGGGGCCGCGCCCCCTTCCGGAGCTGGAGCCGCGGCACCGGGAGACGATCCTCTCGTCCCGCCGCGAGGTCGACGCGGGTCTGTGGTACCGCGACCCGGACTCCACGGTGACGCCCACGGCGGACATGCGGCTGCTGCGGCGGACCGAGGGGGTGATCGACGTCGGCATCGCGGGGACGCCCACGGAGTTCCGCATCGGGGAGCGGAGCCTGTCCGCGAGGGATCTCGGCGTGATGCTCGCCCACGACCCCCGGGTGATGGCCGAGCCAGGGGCGGCACTGCGCGTCCTCGGCTGCGAGACCGCGCAGAACCGGGCGGCCATGCAGGAGCTCGCCGACATCACCGGCCGCACGATCATCGCCGGTGACCGGTACGTGTTCATCGGCGCCGACCGTCAGGCGCACACCGCGGGCATCCCCGGCTATCTCCCCGACGGCCGCCCGGCGTTCCCCGGGGCGGACGACGGCGCCTGGCACGTCGCGGTGCCCGAGACCCCCCACGCGCGCCCCGAGGTCCCCGCCGAGGTCGTTCCCGAGCGGCCGGCCTGGCCGGCGGCTCCGGTGGGCGAGGCCCGCCCCGCCCCGCTCACCGAGGAGTCCCTGCTCCGGCTGCTGGAGGGAGGCGAGCCCCACCGCGAGCTGATCGGCGCGGGCGAGGACGGGGAGGTCTACCGGGTCACGTTCGCCGACGGCACCGTGGCCGTCCGGAAGGAGATGTACTACGGCGACGTGCGGACGGCGGAGAACGAGCTGCTCGCCTCGCGTGTCGCGGAGGCGATCGGCGCCCCGGTCCCGCGGGTCCTCAGGGACCCCCACCGCGCCGGCGCCGTCTACATGGAGCTGGTCGAGGGGGAGAGCGCCTACGGGATCGCCCCTTACCTTTCGGCGTACGCGGGCAGGCGCGACGCCGTGCTGCTGGGCCTGCTGGACGTCCTCACGGTCAACCACGACCGCCACCCCGGCAACCTGCTCGTCACCGACGACGGCCGGCTGGTCGGCATCGACCACGGCAGGGCGTTCCACCTCCGCTACCCCGGGCTCGACGTCCACGACGGCGCCCCGTTCACCGGCAACCTTCTCGGGCGGACCCCGGACGGCGGCTTCGGGTGGATCGGCAACCCGCTCACCCGCCAGGACGCCGACCTCGTCGTCGAGCGGGTCCACGCGCTGCGCCCGGAGTTCGAGCGGCTCGGCCGGGGCGGCGACTTCGACGTCCTCATGGACCGGCTCTACCGGATCGCCGAACACGCCGAGGGGGACGTGCCGCTCCTCGCCCACGACGCCCCCGCCGGCGGGCCCGTGGCGCACCACTTCGGCGAGCACGGCGAGCCGGTCTCCTACACCCGGGACACGGAGGCGTTCGACCGGGTCTACGACGACGCCGCCACCCGCTTCGCCGAGGGCGAGCCGGTGGACGCCATCGTCCCCTACATGACCGAGGACGCCACCGACGGCGTCGGCGCCCCCGGGGGCGGGCGCGGCTTCGGGGTCGAGCTGGAGTTCGCCCTGCCGCCCATCCCCTGGAAGGACTGGCCGCCGGTGGTCGAGTCGATCGCCAGGGAGCTGCACGACGCGGGGCTGGCCGAGGACCCGATCGTGTACGACTACCACGACTCCGGCAAGGGGTACGACCGCGGCTGGCGGCTGGAGCTGGAGGCCGACAGCGGCATCGCCGGCGAGGTCATCTCCCCGATCCTGCACGACGACCCCGCCTCCTGGCATGACCTGGAGCGGGCCGCCGGGATCATCCGGTCGCACGGCGGCGAGGCCACGGCGCTGACCGGCGGTCACGTCCACGTCGGGATCCCCGACTACGGGACGTCCGTCGCCAGGCACGTCCGGCTGCTGAAGATCTACCACGCCTTCGAGGACGTGCTGTTCCGGATCGCCCAGAACCCCGTCGACGAGCTGGGCATGCACCGCGGCTACGACAACTGCCTGCCCAACGCCGACCCCAGCCACTACCGGGCGAGCTTCGACAACATCCGCCTGTACAACCTGGGCGTCTCGGCGGTGAGCATGACGGACGCCCGCGGGCTGCCCAGCGACCACCTGGAGTTCCGGATGTGGGACGGCCACGTCGACCCCGGGATCATCCAGACACGGATCAAGCTCTCCCTGGCCCTGGCCGAGCTGGCGTCCCGCGAGATCGGCGACATCCCCCCGCCCGAGAGGCTCGGTCATCACGAGGAGCGGCTGCGGAACGGCGAGCGGATCTCTCGGGAGGAGGAGACCGCGTCCTTCCGCGCACTGGCGGACCTGGTCTTCTCCCGCACCGCCGACAAGGAGCAGCTCACCGCGCTGTTCGCGCTGAACAACTGGCAGCCCACGTTGGAGAGATACATGAAGCTGATGGAGGATTGACCCCGTGAGCATCCGGATCCGCAACACCTCGGCGGCCCAGGCGCCGCCGTCCGAGCCGCTCAGGGACGACGGCACCCCGTACGTCTACGAGATGATCGACGGCTGGTGGCGGGTCTACGCCGACGACCCGGCGGAACTGGTGGCGGAGCTGGTCCCCGGCTACGCCGAGCTGCCCGGCGAGGAGCAGCGCGCCGCCGCCCGGCTCCGCCTGGCCGTGGACTTCCAGGTGCGGCTGCAGGCGCGGCTCGCGGTGGACGGGGACCTCGACGCCTGCACCCCGGAGGAGCGGGAGGTCATCCTCGCCGACCGCGCCGAACCGCCCGCCCCGCTCGCCTGGAACGCCGCCGTGCCGCTGGTGCTGGTCACCTCCCACTACGAGCCGCACGCCCCCCGGCTCCGGCCGAGGGCGCCTGCGGGGGCGGTGATCTGGCTCGACCCCGCCGACGACCAGAGCCTGCTGACCAGCCTCGCCGGGGCCGGCCTCATCCGCCTGGGGCGGGCGGCGTGACGGCGGGCACACCGGGAGCGCCGGACACGCTGCGGATGCTGGACGTCCGGAGCGGGCGGCTCATCGGCAGGGTCTCGTTCGGCGGCGACGGCGGGCTGAACTTCGAGCCGCCGGCCCTCCGGGCCGACGTCGAGATGATGGCCGTCGTCCGGGAACGGTCCCCGCGGGAGGCGTTCGACCGGCTCAACGGCTGGACCAACGGCTATGTCCGTTTCATGCCGGAGATGCGCCTCGCCCGGGTCTTCGACGGCGTCGGAGAGGACGGAGCGCCCTACTTCGCCCCCGGCCACCCGGTCGTGGACGACCCGGCCGAGCGGGAGGGGCTGGCCGCCTACCTGGAGGCCGGCACGCCGATCCTGTCCACGACCGGCCTGGACGCCGACCGGGTCCGGCCCGAACGCGGGACGGTGGTGCCGCTGAGCTTCCGCACCGACGGCGCGTGGATCTGGACCGACACCGTCGCCTACTACCTCCGCGTCCACGGGATCCGCCCGGACCCCGACCTCTGCGCGCACATCGACGCCGCCGGACGCCGGTGCCCCCCGGTGAACGAGGCCGTGGCCCGGCACGCCCTCGACGAGCTCCGACGCCTCTCCGCCGCCTGACTCCTCCGTCTCCTCGCCGCCCGGCCGGGAGCTCAGTCCTCCACCGGCTCCTGCGGCGGCATGAACGCCGTCTGGACCAGCCGCGCGCCGAACTTGCGGTCGACGTAGTAGCCGCGGCCCGGCGGCAGCGGATGCGGGCGCACGTTGCCGAACAGGAAGCCCTCGTCCTTGTTGCCCGACAGGACGACCGCGGGGCTGGCCATGTCCTTGAGCCGCTGGACGATCGGGTCGAACATCGCCCGTCCCATGCCGCCCATCGCGCGGGACACGATCAGGTGCAACCCGATGTCACGGGCCTGGGGCAGCAGCTCCGCCAGCGGCTGCAGCGGGTTGGACGAGGTCGCGACGAGATCGTAGTCGTCGACGACGATGTACAGGTCCGAACCCTGCCACCAGCTCCTGCTGCGGAGCTGCTCGGGCGTCAGGTCGGCCGGGGGGAGCCGCTTGAGCAGCGCGGCGCGCGCGTCGCCGATCAGGCCGGCCGCCGCCGCGCTGGAGGCGGCGTAGCCGATGCGGTGCTCGGTGGCGGCCGAGTCCAGCAGGGTCCGCCGGTAGTCGATCACGATCATCATGGCCTCGCGCGGCGTGCGCCGGGCGACCAGGCCCTCGGTGATCAGACGCAGCAGGTTGGACTTCCCGCTCTCGGTGTCGCCGACGACGATGAAGTGCGGGTCGGTGTCGAAGTCGAGCATGACGGGCGACAGGGTCGCCTCGTCGATGCCGATCGGGATCCGGCCGGGGCCGGTCTGCTCGATGCCGGGCAGGGTCTCGGACGGCAGCACCGGCGGCAGGAGTCGCACGCCGGGGGCGGGGAGGCCCTGCCAGGCCTCCCGGACCGCGTCGACGAGGGCGCGCACGCCGACCGTCAGGTCGTCGGCCTTGCGGACGCCGTCGATCCGCGGCAGCGCCCCCAGGAAGTGCAGGCCCTCCCGGGTGAGGCCGCGGCCCGGGGTTCCCTCGGGCACGGCCAGCGACGCCTTGCGGTTGACCTCGGACTCGTAGGCGTCGCCCAGTTTCAGCTCCACCCGGGTGCCGAACAGGTCGCGGATGCCGGGCCGGAACTCCGACCACTTGTTGGTGGCGGCCACGACGTGGATGCCGTACCCGAGACCGCGCGCGGCCAGGTCGGTGATGACCGGCTCCAGCGACTCGAAGTCCTGCCGGACGGTCAGCCAGCCGTCCACCACCAGGAAGACGTCACCGAACCGGTCGCCCTCGATCGCGCCGTCGGCCACCTGCCGCCGGTAGACGGCGATCGAGTCGATGCCCTGCTCGGCGAAGTCGCGTTCCCGCTGCTCCAGCAGGGTGGAGATTTCGGCCACCGTACGGCGGACCCGGTCGGTGTCCAGGCGGGTGGCGACGCCGCCCACGTGGGGCAGGCCCTCCAGCGAGCCGAGCGAGCCGCCGCCGAAGTCCAGGCAGTAGAACTGCACCTCGCGGGGGGTGTGCGTGAGCGCCATGCTGGTGACGAAGGTGCGCAGGATCGTGCTCTTGCCGCTCTGGGTGCCGCCGGCGACGCCGACGTGCCCGGCCGCGCCGGAGACGTCCAGCCAGAACGGGTCGCTGCGCTGCTCGAACGGCTTGTCGATGATGCCGATGACCGCGTGCAGCTGCCCCCGGCCCGCCCATCCGGTCGTGGTCAGGCCCAGCTCGGGAGTGGCCGACAGCGGCGGCAGCAGGTGGGCGAGGGTCGGCGCGTCGGCCAGCGGGGGCAGCCAGATCCGGTGGGCGGGCGGCCCCTGGCCCCTCAGCCGCCCGACGACGATGTCCAGCAGGCTGCTGGAGTTGCCCTTGGCGGGGGAGCTCTCCGCCGGGGTCAGCTCCTTCTTGGGAGGCTCGGCCGGGACCGGCACCGGCGCGAATTCCGGCCCGTACTCCACGATCTCCCACGGCGCCGCGCCGCCGTCCGCGGAGGTCGCGCGGTGGGGGTCGGCCTGGTAGGCGCCCGACACGTAGGCGGCCTTGAACCGGGTCATCCCGGTGGTGTCGAACTTCAGGTAGCCGTTGCCCGGCGCGGACGGCAGCTCGTAGGCGTCGGCGACGCCCAGCACGACCCGGCTCTCCATCGCCGAGAAGGTCCGCAGGCCCACCCGGTAGGACAGGTGGGTGTCCAGGCCGCGCAGCCGGCCCTCCTCCAGGCGCTGGGAGGCCAGCAGCAGGTGCACGCCGAGCGACCGGCCGAGCCGGCCGATCATCACGAACAGCTCGATGAACTCCGGCTTGGCGGTCAGCAGCTCGCTGAACTCGTCGATCACGACGAACAGCGTGGGCATCGGGCGCAGGTCGGCGCCCTGCTCGCGGGCGCGCTCGTAGTCGCGCAGGGAGGCGTAGTTGCCGGCCGCGCGCAGCAGCTCCTGGCGGCGGATCATCTCGCCGTGCAGGGCGTCGTACATGCGGTCGACCAGGGGGAGCTCGTCCTCCAGGTTGGTGATGACCGCCGAGACGTGGGAGAGCGTGTCCAGGCCCAGGAAGGTCGCGCCGCCCTTGAAGTCGACCAGGACGAAGTTCAGGATCTCCGAGGAGTGGGTGATCGCCAGGCCGAGGACCAGGGTACGCAGCAGCTCGCTCTTGCCCGAGCCGGTGGCGCCGATGACCAGGCCGTGCGGCCCCATCCCGCCCTGCGCCGACTCCTTGATGTCCAGCTCGACCAGCCGGCCGTCCACACCGAGGCCGATCGGCACCCGCAGCCGGTTGCGCCCGGCCCTGGGACGCCAGGTCACCCCCGCGTCGAGGCGCGCCGGGTCGCCGACGCCGAGCAGGTCGGTCAGCGAGGTGTTGACCGCCAGGACGTCCTGGGCCTCCCCGCCTCCCTTGGAGGTGGACGCGCGCAGCGGCGCGAGCTGCCGGGCCAGGCCCTCGGTCCGCAGGAAGTCCAGGCGGTCGGGGTCGCCGAGCCGGGTCGAGCTGCGCTTGCCCGCGTGGTCCACCTTGATCATGTGGAAGCCGTCCGGCTGGACGTCCAGCCGCAGCGTGCTCTTCTCCTCGATCACCCCCGCCGACCCCGACAGGTCGATCACGGTGACGCCCTGGATGGCGTCGGTGCCGAGCTGGGAGTCGTGCGGCACGTGCCCGCCGTCCAGGATCAGCACGTGGTACGGCAGGGCGTCGGCGGAGGCGCCGGGCCGGAACCGCGCCCGCTCCTTCAGCTCCCCGCCGACGAGCCGGTCGAGCTCGGCGAGGTTCTCGGCCATGAGCCGCACCGGGCCGGCGGCGTCGGTCTCCTCCGGGTGCAGGGCGTGCGGCAGCCACTTGACCCAGTCCCACTGGGCCATCCACTCCTTGCTCGCGCACACCATGATCCGCATGTCGTCGGGGGAGTGGAACACGGTGATCTGCGCGATCATCGCCCGCACCAGTTCGCGCACGGCCACCGGGTCGCCGGTGAGGTTGATCCGGGCGAAGGAGTGCAGGGCCACCGCGACGGGCAGCCCGGCGACCGTCGAGTGCGCCCGGACGAACCTGCGCAGCGCACCGGAGGTCAGCGCGTCCAGGTCCTCGACCGGCCGGGAGTCCGGCGGGACGAGCTGGATGGCGAGCTTCTGGACGCCGGTGCCGAGCCGTACGGTGCCGAAGTCGTCGTCGCGGGGTCGGCGCTCCCACAGCCGCTGGCTCATCGCGACCCACCACAGCGACTCGGGGTCGGGGCCGCTCCACTCCAGCGCCTCGCGCTGCTGGACCGCCGCCCGCCGCGCCCGCTTGCGGATCTGCGACAGGTAGCGGAAGTAGTCGCGGCGCAGGCCGTTCAGCCGCTGCCGGCGTTCCCCGGACTGGCGGCCGAGCTGCCCCATCGTCATGCCGAGCATGGAGACGCCGAACAGGCCACTGGCCACGTACATGATCGGGTTGGCGTTGCCGCCCGCGGTGAACATCAGGCCCATCGCGGCCGCGCCGGCCACCATCGGAAGGTAGGTCAGCACGGCCATCATGCCCTGCGACTGCACCTCGGGGACCTCGGGCGGGGATTCGAGCAGGATCTCGCCGCGCGGTGGCTTGGGCGGGGGCCGGCGCTCGGGGCGCCGTACGACGACGATGCTCACCCTGCGGATGCCTTCCTGGTTGTTCTCAGCCGTCCGCGGCGCCGTCCGTCCGGCGCCGTTCGGGTACGGCCATCGCACATGATCCCTCTTCTTATCGCTACCGTATCCGGCATATCCCTGATGTCCGTGATGGATGTGGGAAAAGGAGGACAACTGTGAGGTCGCTGGCCCAGCCGCCCGTCCCGCTCCCGGCGCCGCAGAGCGCGCTCGCCCAGTTCGCCGCGCCGCTGCCCGCCCTGTGCCACGTCACGATCGTCGGACCCCGCAAGAAGGCCGACCTGGCGCTGCCCGCCGACATCCCGCTCCCGCATGTGCTGCCCGGCCTGCTGCGCGCGATGGGCGAGATCGGGGGAGAGGCGGCGGCGGCCCCCGGGTGGGTGCTCCAGCGCCCCGGCGGACCGCCCCTCGACGTCGCCCAGAGCCTGGGGGCGCTCGGCGTGCTCGACGGCGAGGTTCTCTACCTGCGGCCGCGCGAGGCCGCGGCGCCACCCGCCATGTTCGACGATGTGGCCGACGTGGTCGCCACCGGTGTCAAGGAGAGCGCAGGCAACTGGACCTCCTCGCACACCCGCCTGGTCGGGGTGAGCTCGGCCCTGGCCCTGCTGGCCGCCGGGGCGGTGACGCTGGTGTTCGCCGGACCGCCGTGGACGGCCTCCGCCGTGGTCGCCGGGGTGATCGCCCTGCTGCTGGTCGTGGCCGGGGCCCTGGTGTCCCGGGTGGTGGGCGACTCCTTCGCGGGCGCGCTGGTCGGCCACGCGGCGCTGCCGTACGGCTTCATCGCCGGGCTGCTGGCGCCCGCCGGGAACGGCGGGCTGACCGGGCTGGGGGCGGCGCACCTGCTCGCCGCGTTCGCCACCGTCGGCCTCGTGGCGACGGTGGCGTTGATCGCGATCTCCGACGGCGTGCAGGGGTTCCTCGGCACGGCCATCGCCGCGATGGCCGGGGCGGTGAGCTCCGGCGTCGTGATGGTCTCGGACGCCTCCCCGGCCGGGGTCGCCGCGGTCACGCTCACGGTGCTGCTGGCGTTCAGCTCCCTGATCCCGACGGTGGCGTTCCGGGCCGCCGGCATGCCGATGCCCTCGATGCCCACCAACGCCGAGGAGCTGCGCGGCGACAACCAGCGGGTCGACGGGCCGTCGGTCCGGGAGCGCACGCTCCGGGCGCAGGCCTACGCCACCGGCATGGTCGCCGGGCTCGGGATGGTCGCCCTGGGGACGGAGCTCTACCTGGCGCTGGTGAACGACTGGGTCGCCATGACGGCGACGGTGACGCTGGCGCTGACCCTGCTGCTGCGCTCGCGGGTCTTCCGCGGGTTCGGCCAGCGGCTCTGGCTGGTCACGGCGGGCCTCGCCGGCCTCGTCTTCTTCGCCCTCGCCCGGGTCGCCGGCGCGGGCGGGGTGGCGGCGATCATCGCGGTGATGGGGCTGATGTGCGCGGCGGCGGTCGCGGCGGGTATGGGGCTGTGGCTGCGTCAGGGCAAGCCGTCCCCGTTCTGGGGGCGGGCCGGGGACATCGTGGAGATCCTGCTGATCATCACGCTGTTCCCGCTGGCCCTCGGCGTACTGGACGTCTACGCCTGGGTGCGCGGCCTGGCCGGCTGAACCGGGGCGGCTCCGTCCCTGGGAGCGCCTCCGTTCCCGGGAGCGCCTGTGGTTCCCGCGGCGGGTGCGAAGCGGCGGCGTGGGTGGAATGTCGCCGAGTGGATTGCGGAGGTGTGATCGGGTGCGGTTAGCTTTCCGCGGAAACGGACCTTTGTAGCAGTCCGGATGAGTGAGTGCGGGGCAAGAGGGGACGACCGATGACGGCGGAGTTCGGGGATTTCGCGAACATTGATGTTGACAAGCTCCTGAACGGAGCCGACAGCCAGTTCGCCCGGATGGAAGAGCTCCAGAAGTCCCTGGCGACGCTGGTCGGCCGCGCCCAGGACGAGGACGGCCTGGTCACCGTGGAGTACGCCGCCGAGGGGTTGCAGGAGCTCCAGCTCCACCCCAAGGCGATGCGGCTCAGCTCCGGCGAGCTGGCCGAGCGGATCAAGGAGGTCCTGCACGCCGCCACGCGGGACCTCCAGGACCAGGTCAACGCCGTCATGGCCGAGACCTTCGGCGAGGACGACAACCCGATGCGGTTCGCCCAGGACCCGGACGCGGCGCTCCAGCAGCTCAAGAGCGCCGAGGCGGCCTACAACCGGACGTTCGAGGACGTCATGGGCGAGCTCGACCGCATCCGCCGCCGTCTGGACCTCTGACCGGACCGGTGCCGCTCCGGGGCGCGGGCGGCGGATCAGGCCTCCGGCATTCCCGGAATCTTCGGCATGCCCGATGCCCCGGGCATGCCGGACGCCCCCGGCATCCCCTTGGTGGACACGGGAAGGCCCTCGATCGTCACCTGCTCGAAGGCGGGGATGTCGCCGTTGGTCGGGGTCGTCGCCGTGGACAGTTTCTGCTGGGTGGACTGGGAGAAGAACTGGCCGGCCATCACGGCGATCGTCGCGGCGGTTCCCAGGACCATGAGGTTCTTCCTCGCCATGTTCTTCAGGCCTATCTGGAAGGCGTTGGCGTACGTGATCCCGGCGGTCTGGGTCGCCAGGGAGACGGCCTGCCCGACGACGGGGATGAACTTCCCGGCCATCGCCGCGAGGGCGAGCCCGAACAGGACCTGGGCTCCGAGAGTCGAGACGATCGCCCCGGCGTACGACATCTTCGCGGCTCCGTCCATGCAGCCCCCGACGGAGTCGTTCATCTGCTTGCACTTGTCCAGCTCGGCGCAGAACTTCTTGTAGGCCGCGTCGAACTCCTCGCGGCCCATCTTCTTCCACTCGTCGTCCGTCACGGCCTCCGCAGCCTTGAGGATGGCGGCCTTCGTGCCTTCGATGTGCGGGTTCAGGCCCTTCCACCCGTCCCCGCATCCCTGGATGTCGCTCGGGCTGGAGTACAGGACGCCGATCGCCGCCGCGGCCGTCCGGCTGGCGTAGGTGAACATCGGACTGTTGGGGATCGCGGCGCTGGCCACGCACAGGGCGAGCGCCGTCGTGTAGAGGCCCGTCCCGGCGCTGTAGGCGTCCATGTCCGCTCAGACTCCCTTGAGTGTGTTGGCGTCCTCGGCGGCCTTGATGACCGTCGATCCCTCTTTCAGCTGCCCGCTCATCGTGGTGTTCAGGTGCGTCTTGGCCGACTCCAGGTATCTGACCATGTTGTCGCGGGTTCCGTTGTGCGCGGAGTTGAGCCCCATCAGGCCGAGCACGCCCAGTCCGGGGAAGCCGCCCAGGTCGATGCCGGTGGCGTTGGAGTGGGCGACGGCGGCCTCTCCGCCCTCGTCGCCGATGGCCTTGAGCCTGCCGCTGAGCTTGG
This sequence comes from Streptosporangium sp. NPDC048047, assembly GCF_040653115.1. Taxonomy (NCBI): domain Bacteria; kingdom Bacillati; phylum Actinomycetota; class Actinomycetes; order Streptosporangiales; family Streptosporangiaceae; genus Streptosporangium; species Streptosporangium sp. NPDC048047. The sequence continues at coordinate 67,737 of NZ_JBEZNH010000027.1, forward strand.
TCAGCGAGCCGGTGTCGGCCTTGCGCCATTGGTCGCCCACGCCGTTCGTGGCGAGGTACTGCTGGCGCTGCTGGGCCGCCTGCTTCTTCTGCTCCTCGGCGGCCTTCTTCTTCTGCTCGGCGGGACTCAGGCCGCCCCCGGCACCGCCGCCGGGTGATCCACCCGGTCCCGCGCCGCCTCCGGGATTGCCGAGGCCGGGCATCCCGCCACCGCCCGGGTCCCCGCCGCCGGGTGATCCGCCCGGCACCGCCGGGGTCTCCATCCCCGGCGTCCCGGATCCGGGAGTCTCGGCGCCCGGGGCGCCCGTGCCGGGCAGTGAGGCTCCCGGCAGCTCCGCGCTCGGGGTCTCCGGCTGGCCCGGAAGCGCGGGGTCGGCAGGGTTCTCCGGGGTGGGAGGGGTGGAGGAGTCGGCCGGGCTCCCGGGGCCGGGGTCGCCCGGGGTCTGCGGGGTGCCGGGCTCGACGGGGACGGTCGGATCACCGGACCCCGGACCGGCCGGGTCACCGGTGCCGCCCTGGTCGCCGGTTCCGGGGCCGCCGGTGTCTCCCGTGCCGGAGCCGCCCTGGTCACCCGTCCCGGAGCCGTCGGAGCCGCCGGGATTCCCCTGGTCGCCCTGGCTTCCGGAGTCTCCCGGGTTCCCCTGGTCGCCGGAGCCGCCCCCTTCGCCTGAGTCCGACTGGCCGTCGGCCGCGGGCGGACCGGGGTCCTCGGTCACGTCGCCGTTCGGGTCGTCGGGGTAGATCTCCCCGTCCGGTCCGGCCGGGTCGTCGGAGCCGCCTCCGTCGCCGGACCCGGCGGCGTCGTCGTCCGGCCCGCTCGGCTCGACGTATCCGGGCTCGTCGCCGGATCCGCCGTCCCCGGTGTCGCCCGGGTCGTGAGCCTCGCCCTCGGGGACCCCCGCGCCGCCGTCCGGGGTGTCGGACCCGTCGGCGCCGGAGTCGTCGCCGGAGCCGCGCGGGCCGTCCGTGCCCGTACCGCCGTCGTTCACGGTCCCGCTGTCATCCACGGTCCCGCCGTCGTTCGCCGTCCCCCCGGGACCGGTACCGTCATCGGCTCCCGCGCCGCCACGGCCGGCCTCGCCGTACGGGTCCGTGATGATCTCCTGCTTGGGGCCGTCGTCGGGGGATCCGCCGGGCGCGGCGCCGCCTGTTCCGGAGACCGCCGCGGAGGCATCGGCGCCGAGGGCGGACGACGCGGGTTCCGTGGCCAGGTCGATCGGGCCCTCGTAGCCGGTCATGCCGGAGAAGCCGGACTCCGCGGACGGCTGCGCCGCTCCCGCGCCGTCGTCGGCGGGGCGGATGATCTCCACCGGGCCGGTGGTGGGCGGAGCCGAAGTCTCGCCCCAGTTGAGCAGGCGTTCGATGTCAGGACCCTCGGCCACCTTCACCCTCCCGTCACGGCACGCAGTGATCGTCAACAGTAGCCCACCTGCGTTTGGACGGTACAGAAGTGGATGAAGCATCAACTATTCGCCCGGGAGGCGATCGGCGCCGCCGAGTGGCCATTAACGGGGTAAATGCCCTTTGGCCTGGGCGTTTCTTTCGAAGACGTGGAAATGTTATGAGGCCGTAATATATTCGCGAGTTATTTGTGGGGCTCTAGATCGCTAGCATGCCATTCGATGATGTTCGCGGGGGTAGTTCCTTTTGTCGCTCTGTGTGACCAATGCGCCACGGGGCCGGCGCGAGGACGTGGCGCCGTGACGAAGAGGTAGCCCCATGTCACGGAGGTGACCGGTGGATTTTTACGGTGCGAGCCCAGAGAAGATCAACTTGGGTGCGACCCAGGTCGTCGACACCGCGCAGTTCGTCGAGGGTCTGCGCAGGGGCGTCGCGACCACGACCCAGGAGCTCACGGCCTCGGGCTGGCTCGGTGCGGCGGCCGTCAAGTTCCAGCAGGCCATGACCAAGTGGGACGAGCAGGCTCTCATCATCCGGCGTGACCTGGAGGACATCGCCGACCGGATGGGCCAGAACGCCGTCACCTACAGCGGGGCCGACCAGGATGTGCAGTCCGGTATGAACCGGGTCGACTCGCTCATCAACCTTCCCCCCCGGTAGCGCGTCCCCGTACACGGTCAGAGTAAGGAGAGTTGAATGTCCAGCAACGCGGGTGACTACACCAAGGTCGACTTCGGCCACATGGAGCGGGTCCAGGAGCAGCTCCTCAAGGTCGTCACCGACATGGACAAGGCCACCGACGACCTGGTCACCAAGCTCCGGCAGACCCTGGGCGAGCAGGCCTGGTCCGGTGGGGCCTCGCAGTTCTTCGAGGAGCACCGGGCCAAGTGGGACCGGGCGGAGCAGGAGATGGGCCGTCAGCTCCACGAGGCCGCGGTGGCCCTCGGCGTCGCCAACGACAACTACCGGGCCGCCGAGGCGCGCAACAAGGCGATCTGGTCCAGCCACTGACGCGACCGGCACACCGGTCTCCGCTCGGTCACCGTGGCGGCGGTGACCGAGACAGTCCGTCTCCGGTCGCGGGCACGCGGCCCGCGACCCGGCCTCTCCACAAGGGGTGATCATGACCAGCAAGGACGCCATGGACGGCGGCAACGACCGCGCGCTCTGGGTCGACCCCAACTGGCCCGGTCTGGACGGCTCTCCCGGCGCGGAGTTCAGCCCTTCCAAGATGCGGGCGATCGCCAGCGACCTGGAAGAGTACGCCCGGATGCTCAAGGGCCCGGCCTACTCCGAGGGCTACACCACGGGGACGGTGCAGGGCGTCAGCGAGAACGGCGAGCTGACCTCCAAGGAGATCGGCGCCTGGAGCGCGGCGCAGGCCTTCGCCCACACGGTCGGCAAGTCCAGCGGCGACGAGGGCGCACAGGCCCTGTGGAAGGTGTACGGCCTCCTGGCCCAGCGGCTGGACGAGGCCATCAAGGCGATCAGGGCGAACGCCGACGAGTACGACGGGGCCCGCCACGCCAACGGCGGCTGAGGCGGGACACGGGGCAGAAGCGGGCAGGGGAAGGTGCTGTGGGAAGCGAAACCAAGGTTCTGCTGATCCGGTCCTATAGCGCGGTTCCGGACGCGGGGACGGTCTCCGCAGGCAAGAGCGAGATCCAGAGGCTGCTGAACGACACCTCCGCGACCGCCGTCAACGACGCGGGGTTCGCCTACGGGAAGGCCGCCGGCACCATCGACACCGTCTGCGGCGCCCTGCAGCGCAACGCGGCCGAACTGTCGCGGGTGTGGGGCGGGGACGCGGCCAAGGAGGTGCAGAAGGCGCTGCAGATGCTGCACGCCACCGGTGCCGAGCTGTCCTCGAAGATGAACCAGATGTCCACCACCCTGCGGCTCTACGGCGGCGAGTACCTCCCCCAGGCCATCGCGAAGATCGAGAAGATCCCCGACCCGAAGCTGCCGACCCCCACACCGGGGCCCTCCCCGAGCCCCGGGGGGGCGCCCCGCGCGACCTCGTCGCCGTCGCCGACCGCCACCCCCACCCCGACGACCACGCCCGCTCCCAGCGCGACTCCCCCCGGGGAGACGATCCTGACGCCGGAGGAGGCCGACCGGGCGGCGCGCGAGGTACTGAAGGAGCTCAACGAGAAGATCGTCGACCTCTACACCTCGTACGTCCCCCCGCACGTGTCGTACGAGCTGCCGGTCGTGGAGCTGCCGGGCGGGCCCGGCGACTACCGGACCACCCGCTACTCGGACGGTTCGCCGAACAACGGCTCGATCTTCTCCGGGAACGGCTCGGGCGGCGGGTACGACCCCAGCGGTTCCTCGTGGCCCGGGGGGTCCGGCGGTTCGGGTTCCTCCGGTTCGGGTTCCGGTTCCCACGGTTCCGGCGGCTCGGGCTCTGACGGCTCGGGTTCGGGCGGCAACGGAGGGAACGGTGGCGGTTCCGGTTCCGGCGGTTCGGGCTCGGACGGTTCCGGCTCCGGTGGCACCGGCACGGACGGTTCCGGCTCCCACGCACCCGGCGACACGGGGACGAACGCCCCGGGTGCGAACGACCCGGGCGGGAACGGCGCCGGCGCGAACGGGCCCGGGGCGAACGGACCCGGCCGGGACGGCGACGGCACCGTGCCATCCGTGATCGGCGGGGAGAACGGCTCCCGGTACGACCGCACCACCGAGATGGCGAGCTTCAACCCGCAGACGCCCCCGAACACCGTCTCGCCGTACAACTCGTTCGGGCACCCCAACCCGGTGATCGGCAACACCGTGACCCCGAACCCGAACGTGACCGCCTTCCCCAACGTCACGACCAACGTCCCGCCGATCCTCGGCGGCCCCGGCACCGGAAACGGCCCGGGGAGCGGGTTCGGCTCCGGGAACGGCTCCGGCTGGGGCTCGAACCCGAACGGCGTGACCTCCGCCGTGCTGTCCCGGGGCACGACGGGTGGCCCCGGGATGATCCCGCCCTTCATGGGCGGCGGCGGCGCCGAGGGGGAGCAGGAGGAGCGGAGCTCCGGCATCCCCATCTCGGAGGTCGACGACGTCTGGGGCTCCGCCGAAGGCGGGGGACCCTCGCTGCTCTGCTGAGGCGTCGCCGTCCGCCGTGATCCGGCCCGCCGGGGAGCACCGCTCCCGCGGCGGCGGACGCCGCCGGAGTCCGGCCGGCGGTGCGACCGGGCAGCGGGCCGTACGGCGGACGCCGAAGATCCGACGCGGGTAGGGTGATCGCTTACCCGGAGGTTCCGGGGAGACCATCCGGAAAGCCGCACGGAAGAGGACGGTGGTCATGGCCGATAACGGTGAGAAGGCCGCGCGTGGCGGCGCCCCCCGGGAGGTCGGCTTCACCGAGGGCAAGGTGAAGGGGCTGGGCGGCTCCATGGGGCAGCACGTCCAGCCTCTCAAGGACCTCTCCACCCGGACCAAGGGCTTCACCTTCGACTGGCCCGGCTGCGGCGTGCTGGGCATCGGCATCGACAGCGCCCACTCGCAGGCGTGCAACGAGGGCGCGACGGCGCTCGACGCCGCCGCGGCGACGCTGGAGTCGTGGCAGCACTCCCTGGCCGAATCGGACAAGTTCTACAAGGACGCCGACGAGCACAGCAAGATCAAGGACCCCGGCGGGGGCGGCAAGGACAAGGACCCCGGCTCGGGATCCCCCTCCGGCCGGCCCGACATCGAATCCCTGCTGAACGGCTCGCCTCCCGGTGGCTCTCCCACCGGCCCCGGGTCGATGGGGCCGGGCGGCGGACTGCCGGGTGGCGGGCTGCCCGCGCCGAATCTGAACGGCGGGCTGCCGGGCCCCGGCTCCGATGTCCCCGGCCTGAACGGCGGGCCGCCCGGAACGGACCCGTCGAAGGCCGGCCCCGGCGCCCCCGGGACGAACATGCCCGGCACCGATGTCCCCCGGCCGCACATCCCCGACCCGAACACGACCACCCCGAACGTGCCCGTCCCGAACGCGTCCGTCCCGAACGCGTCCGTTCCGAACGTGCCGGACCTCAACGGCGCGCTCCCCGGCCGTGACCAGGGCGACCCCTCCCGCTACAACCCGAACGCCACGCATCTGGCGGGCTACGACCCGAACGACCTGCTCGCCCAGCAGGCCCGGCAGGCTCAGCAGCTCCAGAACGCGGTGCCGCCGAACTGGCCGGGCGACCCGGGAGGGCAGGGCCAGCCCCCCGGCAACTCCCAGGAGAACCAGAACAACCAGAACCAGGGCAACCAGAACCGCGGGGGCCAGGGCGGCGGTTACGGCGGGAGTTCCCTGTCGCAGGCGGTGCGTCCCGGCGTGACCGGCGCGCCCGGCACACCGGGCATGGGCGGCATGCCGATGATGCCTCCCATGGGGGGCGGCGGCGCACCCGGCGGCAAGGACGAGGAGAGGGAGCCCTCGGGGCTGCTGCGCGGGAGCGAGCAGGACTGGGAGGACGACGTGGACATCGCCCCCTCGGTCATCGGGCACGAGACGTGACGGTGACGACGGGCGGCAGGGCGGAAGGAGCGCCTCGTGGCGTATGAGAACGACGTCCGGTGGTTCACGGCGTCCGTGGCGGCGACGGTCGTCGCCGCCGGGCTGATCAGGAGCAAGCAGGCGCTGGCCGTCCCCGTCGCGCTCGGCCTCCTGGTCTCCAACCCCGGCAGCATGAAGAAGGCCGCCGAGGGCTGGCGCGACCAGGGCAAGGAGGGCTCGCCGGAGAACCTCGACCGGATCGTGGCCGACATCAAGAACCTGAAGAAACAGGTCAAGGAGAACAAGCACTGGGAGGGCGAGGCCGCGGAGACCTTCAACACCGCCGCGGACTCCTTCCTCGCGGCACTGGACGACAACAAGAGGTACCGCCATGCCGCGGGCGAGTGCGCCGACCAGACCGGGAACGCCTACCACGCCGCGGCCGTGTTCGCCGGCAACGTCGCCGCGGTGATGCTCGGGCTCGGGGTGGCCTTCCAGGCCGCCAGGCTCCTCCCCCCGGTCCTGATGGCGACCGTGCAGTTCGCGATCCTCCAGATCGTCAACAAGATCAACACCGTGGTCAACGCCGTGGTCAAGCGGAAGATGGTGCTCGTGACCGCCGCCGCTTCCATCTTCACCGCGGTCAACTCTCTGCAGATCAGCCACCGGGCGCTGTTCTTCGGCATGAAGACCGCTCCCGGTCAGGCCCCGGACTTCACCCAGGCGGGCCTGCAGTACCAGAAGGGGATCGGCCTCACCCCGAAGCCGGGACAGGGGAGCCCGCCCGGCGGCGCGCCCCCGCTGACGGCCGGCGTCGAGGCCTGACCGCCCTCCGGATCCCCCCTTCCGCCGCCCGCGCCAGGCGCCGTGCTCACTGCTGCGGCGGGGCCGTCACCGGCGGGGCGGCCTGGATCGGGTTCCTGGCCGCCTCCGGGTCGAGCGCAGGCCCCTCGGGGATGAGGTGCAGCAGGTGGGCCGGCAGCGGCGCGACGTTCTGCTGGCCGTACCCGAGGTTGGGCAGCAGGTCGGCGGACGGGATCGCGTGCCGGCGTCCCTGGTCGCCGATGAGGTAGAGCGGCCCGACGGCGTCCAGCCTCCCCTCCCCGGGCAGGACGCCCACCAGGGCGGCCGAGCCGGGGGTGAGCAGCACCTGGTCGGCAAGCTCCTGGTTGAACCAGCCCTTCGGCGGCTGCGGGATGGGCTTGGCGGCGCCCGTCGTCAGCACCGCCCGGGTCGATCCCTTCTCGGTGCCGGAGTAGACGGCGCAGAGCGGGGTCGAGCCGGACACCGTGGTGATCTTGGGCATGGCCGAGGGCAGGTCGGAGGTACCGAGATCGGTGGCGGACGCCTTCGTCGCGTTCACCGTCGCGGCGTCCAGCTCGATCGGCCGGGCGGACGCGCCGCGGTACGCCTTCTGCTTGATGACCGGGCTCTGCAGCAGCAGGGCGGCCTGCGCCGGGGTGAGGGACGCCAGGCCGTCGGGGAGCAGGACGTACCAGCGGACGGTCATGCCGGCCACCGGCGGCACCGTGAACACCGTGCCGGCCCGGTAGCGCTTCCCGTCCGGCCCGGCCACGGCGCGGCCGAGGCCGGGGATGTCCGGGCCGCGGAAGGCGGGCCCCTCGGGCAGCGCGTTGAGCCAGGCCGCCGGGACCTGCCGGGGCCGCCCGGGGGTCATCGTCCGCACCGCCTCTGCCGGGACCCGCATCCGCCGGTTCGACCAGAGCATCCAGGCCTGGCCGCCCTCCTCCACGACCACGGCCGAACCCTGTTCGATCGGGGCGCCGCCGACGTCGATGCCGCCGAGCAGCGTGGTGTACGGCCTGCGCTCGTTGCCGGTGTCCACGCCGTCGACCACGCACGCCGTCCAGGGGCCGCGGACCAGGCGGTCGGGGGCGGGCAGCGACTTGGGGGCGCCGGCGATGCCGACCATCGCGTCGCGCCGGAACTTCGCGAGCGAGGCCGCGCTGACCGAGCGGACCTTCACCTGCTGCTCGCCGAGCAGCAGCCGGGCGGAGGTCACGTTGTCGACCGGGATCAGCTTCTCCTTGGGGGCGCTGTAGACGAACACCGCGCCCGACTCCTCCTCCACGAGCACCGTCCCGGGGGCGGTGAGCGCGGTCGCGCTGCCGGGTCGGAGCAGCCCCAGGATGCCGAAGATCGCCGCCACGACCACCGCGACCAGCGCGGAGCCGAACATGGCCACGTTGTGCCGGCGCGTGGGCGTCTCCGGCAGGTCCGGCTCGCCCTGGAGAAGGGCCATGCTCAGGCGCTGGGTCATCAGCTTGTACGCCTGGTAGAGATCACGACGGGTCTGCATTCCACCTCCGCGTCGCGGTGTGACGGTAGCCGACAGCATAGAAGCGCGATCAGGTGCACGGCATCACCGGCGGGGCCGGTGAACGCCCTGTGGCCCCGGGGTTTCGGGGTGCCTAAAGCCTCCTGAACAGGCCGTCGTGACCTCCGGAGGGGCGCGGGGCGGGTGGTAGAGATGTCCCGGAACGACGTTGATCACGGGGAGGGGTCATGGGGCAGGAGATACACGTCACGTCGGCGGCGATCCGGAGCGTCCGCACCGAGATCCGCGACGACCTGATCCCCGAGATCAGGGAGATGCGGGACATGGTGCACAGCACCGACCTGCGGGACACCGGTCCGGAGGCCCTCCGTCCCTTCGGCTGGGGCGCGGGCGGCGAGGTGGTCGTCGGGATCCGCTACCGGGACATCCAGCGGGACGTCGTCCAGAAGTTCGACGAGGCACTGGAGGTGCTGGACACGTGGCTGGAACTGCTGGAGCGGGCCGAGCGGAACTGGCGGACCGCCGAGTCGCACAGCGTCGTCGTCTACCGGTGACGGGGCCCGCGAGATGAACGACATCACGCCGCCGGCGCGCGCCGCGGGCGTCCCGCCGCTGCCGCCGGGCTGGCAGCCGGCCACACCGCCGCCGACGACCTGGACGCCGCCCCCGCAGCCGCCGGCCTGGCCGCCGCCGCAGCCCTCCCACACGACCTGGACGCCGCAGCAGTCACGGCCGCCGGCCTGGCCGCCGCCGCAGCCTTCCCACACGACCTGGACGCCGCAGCAGTCACGGCCGCCCCAGGCGTCCGGCGGGGGCGCTCACCGGTGGCCGTCCGGGGGCGGGCGGCACCGGGCCCCGTCGCCCTACCGGCCGTCCCCCGGCGTGGCCGCGAAGAACGCCAAGACCGTGATGACCGACGCCTCCAAGATCATCAGTAGCCTGCAGAAGGGGTCGCGGCTGGCGCCCACCCTGTACGCGGGTGTGGTGATCGCGGCGACCGCGGTGGCCAACGTGCCCGGGATGGCCGACGTCTACAACAACTGGGAGTCCCTGCACTCACGGCTGGACACCGCCGTCAAGAGCTACTCGGCGGCCCTGCTCACCACGGGCTCCCAGGGCTGGATCGCGGACGACCGCGACGCGTACGAGGACGCCGTGCGGCACTTCCAGGAGGGCCTGGAGAGCATGCGCGGCTACATCAAGACCATCGCGGGCATCGTCGACGAGATCGGCGACGCCTACCGCGCCTACTGGGTGGCGATCGCCCGGCTGGCCGCGACGTTCCTGCTCCTCGCGACGATCGCCGCCGCCATGCTCCTGACGCCCTGGGCGGGGTCGGCGGCCCTCAACCTCCGGATGCTCGGCACCCTGGCCACCCAGATCATCGGCGTCTCCACAGGAGCGCTGTGGAAGCTCGTCGAGGTGGTGGCCAGCGGCTTCGCGGTCTACTTCGGTGGCAAGGCCATCTTCCAGATGTACAACCTCGAACCCACCGGCGCGGCGCGGATCGACTTCACCCAGGCCGAGATCAGGATCGGCGACCTGCCGTCCTTCCAGAAGCCGCCGTCCCCCGGGAACGCGCCCCAGCCCCCGCCACCGGCCGGGAACGTGCCCGGCCTCCCGCCGAGTGCGGGCTTCCAGTGGCTTTCCCCCAGGCAAGAGACTCCGGAGCCGGCCAGATGACGAGATTCGACCCCGAGAACCCGCGCGTGGAGAGCCCGGAGGACCTCGACGAGGTCGTACGGCACAGCGAGCGGGTGATGGCCGGGCTGGCGGAGGCCCAGCGGGAGCTCGCGGCCGTGACGGGCGAGGGGACCGCCGCCGACGGCATGGTCCGCGCGGAGGTGGACGGCGCCGGCCGGATCCGGCGGATCGCCTTCGACGCGCGTGCGGCGCGGATGGGCACCGCGGAGCTGGCCGAGGCGGCGACGGAGGCGGTACGGGCGGCGCAGGAGGAGGCGGCGCGCCGCAACGACGAGCTGCTCAGGGCGGCGACGGGCGGCGCGCCGGTCGCCCTGGACATGGAGCGCGCCCGCCGGGAGTTCGAGGCGATCGGCGCGGACCTGGCGCGCACCCTGCGCGACCTGACGGAGAAGTGGTGACCGCGGCCCCACCGTGACCCCGGAACCGGCGAGGCCCGCCTCCCCTCCACCGAACCGTGGTGGAGGGGAGGCGGGCCTCTTCATGCCCGGGGCCGGGAGATCCGCCGTGACCGCCGGGAGCCGGCGGTCACGGCGTCCGCGGGTGTCAGCCGCAGTTGGCCCAGCCGGAGCTCGTGTCACCGGTGGAGGAGCCGCCGCTGACGCGGACGCACTTCCCCTTGCCGGACAGGATCACCGGCCCGGCGTAGAACTCGTAGCTGCCCCGGTCGGTCTTGCTCTCGCCGTTCTGGACCTCCAGGGTCGCCCAGACCGGGCTGGCGACGCCCACGTTGGCGGTCTTCATCGTGACCGCGCAGTTGAGGCCGTTGGAGGAGTTGTAGAGCTGGTAGGCGGTCCCACCGGCGAACGGGACCGACCGCTGCACGTAGAAGCCCGCCCCGCAGACCTTCTCGGGGGAGTACGGGTTCGTACGGGTCGGCGGCGGCGTCGGCCTCTCCGGGGCGCTCGTCGACGGCCGGCTCGTCGGGGCCGGCGGGATCACCGTCGGCCCCGCCGTACGGGTCGGCTTCGGCGACCACGTCGGTTTGGGCGGCTGTGTCGGCTCCACCGTACGGGTCGGCTTCGGCGACGAGGTGGGCCTGGGCGACCAGGTCCTGGTGGGCTTCGGCTCCGCCGTGCGCGTCGGCCTCGGCGACCAGGTCGGCCTCGGCGTGTGCGTCGGCCTGGGCGCCCGGGTGGCGGTCGCCGTGGGCACCGGCGTGGGGATCCACGTCGGGCTCGCGGTCGGCGTCGCCGTGGGGATCCACGTCGGGCTCACGCTCGGCTGGGGCGTCGTCGGGGCCGTGGGCACCGGGGTGGCGGGTCCGCTCGGCTGGGGCGTCTCCGGAGCCGTGGGCGCCGGGGAACCCCCGTCGGTCGGCTGAGGCGTCGCGGGACCGCTCGGCGGCGGCGTGGGGGCCGGTGTCGGGTCGACCTCCGGCTTGTGGGGGTTCCTCCCGTTCCCGTTGCCGTTCCCGTTCCCGTTGCCGTTCCCGTTGGTGGGCTGCGCCGTCGGCTGGGCCGGAGCCGTCGGCGCGCCCGTGGCGGGGTTCGTCGGCACCGGTACGGGCGGCGCGGTGGGATAGGCCGTGATCGAAGGGATCGGCGGGGGGAGCGGGGTCTCCGTGGCCAGTTTCATCGGCGAGACGTCCGGGACCTGGGGATCGACCGTGGCGTTCCACGGCACGGTCACCTTGGCCGTCGGCTGGTCGCCGATCCCGCCCTGGTCGCCGTACCCGCCGGTGTCGCCGCCGCCGTCACCCTGACCCTGGTCCTGGTCCTGGCCCTGGCCCTGGCCGTTTCCCTGCGCGACCCTGGACAGGCCGGAGTGGCCGTCGCCGCCCTGGGCCGCGACCTGTTCCGTGCTGCCGAGCGAGGTGTACTGCCCGGCAGCCCAGATCCCCGCGCCGGACAGCAGGACGGCCCCGCCCACGCAGGCGGCCAGCGCCACGGAGAGCTTGCCGTTCCTGGGCCGCTTCTCGGGTTCGGGGGCCAGCTGCATCACGACGGGCCCCTGCGGGTCCGGCGGAGGCGGGTCGGTGGGGAGCGGCGGCGCGCCCCAGCCGGAGGGGACCGCCGGCTGCGGGAGGGTGGCCTCAGGGCGGCCCGGTACGGGGCCCTGCGGCGCCTCGGGCAGCCAGTCGTCCCCGGTGATCTGGGGCACCTGCTGCTCGCCGAGCAGGCGGAGCATGGCGGCCTTGGTGTCCGGCCGCTCCTGGGGGCGCTTGCTCAGGCAGACGGCGAGGAGGCCGGCCAGGTCGGCGGGCAGGCCGACCAGGTTGGCCGGGCCGTTCATGAGCCTGTCCAGCTGTCCGCCGAACGGGGAACGTCCGGTGGCCGCGTACAGGACGGTGGCGGCCCAGGAGAAGACGTCGGCCGGCCTGCCGGGGACGGCGCCGGTCCCCGGGGTCAGCTCGGCCTGGATGTGCTCGGGGGCGCGGTAGTCGGGCTCGGGGCCGATGACGCCGAGGCCGATGTCGCAGACGAGCGGCCCGTCGGGGCCGAGGAGCACGGTGTCGGGGCTGAGGCCCCCGTGGGTCATGCCGGAGAGGTGGACGGCGGTCAGCGCGGTGAGGGTGGCGACGGCGAGCCGCTCCAGCGCGTCACCGGTCAGGGGACCGTCGGCGGTCACGGCCTCGCGCAGCGAGCGTCCTTCGACGTGTTCGCGCACGACATAGGGGGTGTCGCCGTCCCAGCCGACCTCGATCAGCTTCGCGGTGTGCGCGCCGGAGACCCGCCTGACGGCCTCCAGGCCGTCGGTGATCTGCGCTCGCGCGCCGGGATCGATCCCGGGCCGCGGAGGCAGGATCCGGATCGCGCGCAGGGTGTCCTCGTCCGGCAGGTGACCCAGATGAACGGGGGGCTGAAGGCGGCCGAGACGGCCGACGAGAACGTATGGACCTATACGCTCTGGATCTTCAGCCAGTAATGGGTTTAAATCGCCCATTTCACTCCTTCTGGCTCAACTTGCCATCAAAACCGCTGATTGGCGGTCTAGTACTATCGAACCAAACGTGCGTCACGAAATTCACATAATTCACATCTCTTTCACGCCCCGTTCTCCAGCGCCCCCGCCCGCCACCTCCGGCGGCGCCCCGCCGGGATCGCGACGCCGGCCACGACGACCACGCCCGCCGCGGCGAACGAGCCGAGCGCGACCCACCCGGCGATCGACATGCTCCGGACGTCCTTCACCGGCGCCGGCCGTATCGCGCCGGGCGGCAACGGGACGGGCGGCGGCGGCGCGAGCGCGACGGCCTCCGAGGGCAGCACGGCCGTGACGGCCAGCAGCGGGTTGACCATCCCGGCGCCGACGCCCGCCCCGGTGCCGCCGTCGGCGGTCATCGCGATGCGCCGTACCGTCGCCTCGGCGCTCAGCTCCGGGTGGTACGCGCGGACCAGCGCCGCCACCCCCGCCACGTACGGCGCGGCGAAGCTGGTGCCCCGCAGGTCCTCCCGGTAGGTGACCCACGGCCAGGTGCTCGTGATCCCCTCGCCGGGGGCCAGGACGACGACCGGGGAACCGGTGTTGGAGAAGTCGGTACGGCGCCCGTCGGGGCCCGCCGCGCCGACCGACAGCACACCGGGGTAGGAGGCCGGGTAAGCCGGTGTGGAGTCGTTGTTCTCGGAGTTGCCCGCCGCGGCCACGATCACCGCCCCCTTGGCCTGGGCGTAGGTGACCGCGGTGCGAAGGTCGGGCTGGTCGCTCGCCCGGACCGACACGTTGATCACGTCGGCGCCGAGGTCGGCGGCCCGCGCGATGGCCCGGGCCAGGTTGCCCACCTCGCCCTCGTCGCCGTCCGTGTGCTTGACGGAGATCAGCTTGACCTGCGGCGCGACCCCGGAGAACGGGGACTCCTTCCGCTGCCGCCCGGCGACGATGCCCGCCACCGCCGTGCCGTGGCCGTCGCAGTCGCGCGTCCCGGTGCCGGTGACGTCGTACACGGCGGCCCCGGCGAGCTGGGGATGCGTGGTGTCCAGCCCGCTGTCGACGACCGCGACGGTGATACCGGCGCCCTTGGTCAGCCGCCACACGTCCCGCAGGCTGAGCCGCCGCTGGGGCCAGGGCTCGGCGATGCTCTTCGTGCCGGGCTTGGGCGCGCACTGCCTGGGCTCGGCCGCCCGCGCGGCGGGCGGCCTCTCGGGTGCCGGGGCCGCCCGCGCCGCCGCGGGCGGCCCCAGGGCCGCCGCGGCCGCCGCCAGCAGCGACACGACGGCTAGTGTCCGGCCGATCACCATGTGTCCCCCCGGGCTGGGTGAATACCGGGCGAAACACTACTCAACCCGATCAAGGGACGTCATGCCGACGCCCGAATCCCCGGCCGTGTCCCGGGGAGGTGGCCGGGCGGCCGGTGGACCGCCGCGGGCCGGCCCGTTCTCGCGCGGCGGCACCGCCGGGCGGTCGGGGGACGCCGCCGGACCGCTCTAAGCTGCTGTCGTGCGAGGACGGGCCGCCGGACGCGACGGCGGCCGTCCGGTTCGCGGAGGAACGCGGCGAGGAGCGGCATGAGCGAGTATCCGTGGGGCGAGGCGACCGCCACCGGGATCGGATCCCACCCGGGGGAGGAGCACGAGGAGGCGATCAGGGTCGTCTTCGGGGAACTGCCCGCCCTGCCCTACCTCCCGGAGCTGCCCGCGCGCGGAGTCGGCGCCGACATGGTCGGCAGGACCGCCTCGCTGCTGGTGGAGCTGCCGGTGGAGGTGCAGCCGTCCGGGTGGCGGTTCACCGACCGGCCGGGACGCGACCTGAGACGGGCCCGTGACCACCTGCGGCGCGACCTCGACGCGCTGGAGGAGGCGGCGCAGGGGTACGAGGGCCCGCTGAAGATCCAGGCGGCCGGGCCGTGGACGATGGCCGGGGCGATCGAGCTGCGGCACGGCGACAAGACGCTCGCCGACCCCGGCGCGGTGCGCGACCTGACCGCCTCCCTCGCCGAGGGGCTCGCCGCCCACCTCGCCGACGTGCGGCGCAGGGTGCCGGGGGCCACGGAGATCGTCCTGCAGCTCGACGAGCCGGGGCTGCCGGGCGTCCTGGCCGGCACGGTGCCGACCGCCTCGGGCTTCGGGCGGCTGCCGGCCGTCGACGCCCAGGTCGCCGCCGAACGGCTGGGCGCGGTGCTGCCCGCCGGGGCGTTCCCGGTCGTGCACTGCTGCGCCCCGGGCGTTCCCCTCAGGCTCCTCCGTACGGCGGGCGCCCGGGGGATCTCGCTGGACGCCGCCCTGCTCCGGCGGCGCGACGAGGACGCGATCGGTGAGGCGATCGAGGCCGGGACGGCCCTGTTCCTCGGCGTGCTGCCCGGGACCGACGCCCCGCTGCCCGACGTGGGGGTGGTCGCCCGGCCCGCCGTCGAGCTCTGGCGCCGCCTCGGCTTCCCCGCCGCGACGCTCGCCTCCCAGGTCGTCCTGACCCCCTCCTGCGGGCTGGCCGGGGCCTCGCCCGCCTACGCCAGGGCCGCCCTGGCGAAGGTGCGCGGCGCGGCGCTGGTGCTGCGGGAGGATCCCGGCGAGTGACCGCCCGGACCGTCCTTTCCGGGGGTCGAGGCGGTCCCCGCATTGTCGGTGCGCGGCGATAGCGTTCCACTTGGGAGTTCGCTGCTTCTGCGGCCCCCGGCCGGGGTCGCCGGCCGGCCGGTTCGCGGTGACGAGGGGAGATCTTGGGTGATGGGCGCTGAGACGGAGTCCGGGGTCGCGCCGGCGTCGGCGAGGAAACGGCACGCCGAGCTGGCCGAGCTGGTCGACGAGGCCAACTGGCGTTACTACGTGCTCGACGCGCCCACCGTGAGCGACGCCCAGTACGACACGTGGATGCGCGAGCTGCAGGGGCTGGAGGAGGAGCACCCCGCCCTGCGCACGCCCGACTCCCCGACCCAGAGGGTCGGCGCGCCGATCACCAGCGACTTCGCCTCGGTGGCCCACCTGCGGCGGATGGAGAGCCTGGACAACGCGTTCAGCGCCGACGAGACGGCCGCCTGGCAGGCGCGGGCCGAGCGGCTGGCCGAGCGCGACCCGGCCCCCTACCTGTGCGAGCTGAAGATCGACGGCCTGGCGATCGCGCTGGTGTACGAGAAGGGCCGCCTGGTGCGCGGGGCCACCCGCGGCGACGGCCGGGTCGGCGAGGACGTGACGGCGAACGTCCGGACCCTCGCCGACGTGCCGCAGCGCCTGACCGGCGACGGCGTCCCCGATCTGCTGGAGGTCCGGGGCGAGGTCTACATGCCCGTCGAGGGGTTCGGGCGGCTCAACGAGCAGCTGGTCGAGGCGGGCAGGCAGCCGTTCGCCAACCCGCGCAACTCCGCCGCCGGCTCGCTGCGGATGAAGGATCCGCGGGAGACCGCGCGGCGGCCGCTTCGGATGATCGTCCACGGGGTCGGCCCCTGGGAGGGCGGCGCTCCGATGCCCGCCTCGCAGTCGCAGATCTACGAGAGGCTGCGGGAGTTCGGGCTGCCGGTGAGCGACCTCTACCGGGTCGTCGGCGGCCTCGACGAGATCAACGCCTACATCGAGTACTACCGCGAGCACCGCCACGACCCCGCCTACGAGATCGACGGCGTCGTGGTGAAGATCGACGGGGTTGACCTCCAGCGCGAGCTCGGCTCCACCAGCCGGGCGCCGCGCTGGGCGATCGCCTACAAGTACCCGCCGGAGGAGGTCAACACCAGGCTCCTCGACATCCAGGTGGGCGTCGGCCGCACCGGCCGGGTGACCCCGTTCGGCGTCATGGAGCCGGTCGTCGTGTCCGGCTCCACGGTCGAGCGCGCCACCCTGCACAACGCCTCCGAGGTCGTGCGCAAGGGTGTGCGGATCGGCGACACGGTGGTGCTGCGCAAGGCCGGCGACGTGATCCCGGAGATCGTCAAACCGGTCGAGGAGCTGCGCGACGGCACCGAGCGGGAGTTCGTGATGCCGGCGCACTGCCCGGAGTGCGGCACCGAGCTGGCCTACGAGAAGGAGGGCGACGCCGACCTGCGCTGCCCCAACACCAGGTCCTGCCCCGCCCAGCTCCGTGAGCGGATCTTCTTCGCGGCCGGTCGCAGGGCCTTCGACATCGAGGGCCTGGGCTACGTCGCGGCCACCGCGCTGACCCAGCCGCTGCCCCCGCAGCAGCCGCTGATCCGCACCGAGGCCGACCTGTTCGACCTGACCGCCGAGCAGCTCCTGCCGATCCGCTCGGTGGTCCGCGACCCCGACACCGGGCTGCCCAAGACCGACCCGGAGACCGGCGAGCCGAGGATCGTCTCCTTCTTCGCCAACCAGAGCGGCGGGCTGAGCAAGAACGCCGAGAAGATGCTCCAGGAGCTGGAGCGGGCCAAGACGAAGGAGGAGACGACCGTGGCGCGGGTACTGGTCGCGCTCTCCATCCGGCACGTCGGCCCGCCCACCGCCCAGGCCGTCGCCGCCGAGTTCCGTTCGATCGACGCGATCGCCGCCGCCTCCGAGGAGGAGCTCGCCGCGGTCGAGGGCGTCGGTCCGCGGGTGGCCGCCGCGATCCACGACTGGTTCCAGGTCGACTGGCACCGGGAGATCGTCGACCGGTGGAGGGCCGCCGGGGTGCGGATGGAGGACGAGGCGCCCGCCGACCTGCCCCCGCAGACCCTCGCCGGGCTCACCTTCGTGGTGACCGGCACGCTGGCCGGCCTCACCCGTGACGAGGCCGGCACGGCCCTGGCGAGCCGGGGCGGCAAGGTGGCGTCCTCGGTCTCCAAGAAGACGTCCTTCGTGATCGTGGGCGAGAACGCCGGGTCCAAGTTCGACAAGGCGGTCAAGCTGGGCGTGCCGATCCTCGACGAGGAGGGCCTGAAGGTCCTCCTGGAGGACGGGCCCGAGGCCGCGGCCGGGCTGACGGTCACGCCCGAGGCGTGACCGGGACGGCCCCGCCCCGGACATGCCGGGGCGGGGCCGTCTCATGGTCTCCGCCGGGGCACGGGCCGTACGGCGAGCCGCGGGCCGTACGGCGGGCGGGGAACGGTGGAACGGGTGGCCGGTCGGCCGGGCGGTGGGCCGGGCGGTGGGCCGGAGGACGGGGCGGACGGCGGGCCGAGGGCGGCAGAATGATCGGCGGGCCGGGAGGCGGCCGGGGAACGAGGGCGACCGGACGCGGCCGGGAGGCCGCCGGGGGCGAGGACGGGGACGGCCGGGCACGGCGGGAAGACGGCGGGAAGACGGGGAACGGGAGGGCGGCCGGCGAGGCGGACGGGAAAACGGACGACGAGCCGGAGGACGGGAAGACGGGGAGAGACGGCGGGGAAAACGGGGTAACCACTCAAACCCACTCGTAACGGAACGTGCCCAACCGGTTTCGCGAAGTGGCCCAAAGGCCGTACTCTCCCATAGGGAACTAATGGGGGTTTTGTTATTCATGGCTGACCCGAATGACACTCGCGACACCGGCCCACGTGCGGGCTCACCACTGTGGGCCTACCTCACCGTCGTGATCACGCTCGGGGTCGCCGTCCTCGCGGCGGCGCAGTGGCGACTCGGCCCGGCGGAGACGCTCGTCCTCGCCCGCAGCCCGATGTTCTGGATGCTCACGGGCCTGGTCGTGCTCGGGGAACTGCGGCCGGTCCTGCTGTCGTCGTCGACGTCCGTGGGCGGCACCTACCCGTCGACGATGTTCATCTTCGCCGCCCTCCTGCACTACGGCATGCCGGTCGCCGTGCTGATCCAGGCGGTCGGCATCGTCGTCAACGCGGCCGTCACCCGCCGGGCGTGGCACCGGGTCATGTTCAACATCGCGCAGACGACGCTGGCCTGCGCCGCCGCCGGCGCGGTGCTGGAGACGCTCGGCCACCAGCCCGTCACGGCGGGCGGGCGGACGCCCGTCGGCTCCGACCTGCTCGCGATCGCCCTGGCCGGGCTCGCCTACTTCACGGTGCGGGGGCTGCTGGTCTCCGGCGCGGTGGCACTGCACGAGCGCCGCTCGGTCCACCGGGTGGTCCGGGCGGCGATCGGCCACCAGAGCCTGGTCTACGCCGGGCTGATCGGCCTGGCGCCGCCGGTCGTGGTGGTGATGAACCACTCCCCGGCGCTGGTCCCGCTGTTCGTCGCGCCGATGGCCGCCGTCTACTTCACCGCCACCCTGTCGCTCCGCCGCGACCACCAGGCGATGCACGACGGGCTGACCGGGCTGCCCAACCGCAAGCTGCTCGTGCTGCGCACCGAGGAAGCGCTTGCAGAGGCTCGGCCGGGCGAGCGGGTCGGCCTGTTCCTGCTCGACCTCGACCGGTTCAAGGAGGTCAACGACACCCTCGGCCACCCGGTGGGCGACCGGCTGCTGCAGATCGTGGCGCACCGGCTGACCCACAGCGTGCGGCCGGGCGACGTGGTGGCCCGGCTCGGCGGCGACGAGTTCGCCGTGCTGCTGCCCTCGGTGCGCGACGCCGTCGCCGCCCGCGAGGTCGCCGCGCGGCTGCGGGTGGCCCTCACCGAGCCGGTCCGGCTGGAGGGGATGACCTTCGACCTCGACGCCTCGGTCGGCATCGCCCTCCACCCCGACCACGCCCCCGACTTCGAGCTGCTGATGCAGCGCTCCGACGTGGCGATGTACCTCGCCAAGGAGGGGCGGACGGGCGTCGAGATCTACGTCGCGGAGAAGGACCGCAACAGCCCCGACCGGCTCAACCTCCTGGGCGACCTGCGCCGGGCCATCGACCGCTCCGAGCTGCGGCTGCACTACCAGCCCAAGCTGGACCTGGCCGTCGGCGAGGTGCGGGGCGTGGAGGCGCTGCTGCGCTGGCGTCACCCGGAGCGGGGGATGATCTCGCCCGGGGAGTTCGTGCCCATGGCCGAGCAGTCCTACCTCATGCGGCACCTCACCCAGTACGTCGTGGACGCGGCCCTGGAGCAGGCCGCGCACTGGTGGCGCGCCGGCCTGCACGAGCAGATCTCCGTCAACGTCTCCGCCCGCGACCTGCTCGACTCGGCGCTGCCCGACCGCCTGGAGGCCGGCCTGGCCTACCACCGGCTGCCGCCCAAGGCGATCCAGCTGGAGGTGACCGAGCGCGTCCTGATGACCGACCAGTCCTACACCGCCGACGCCGTACGCGCCCTGGTCTCGCTGGGCGTGCCGCTGGCGCTGGACGACTTCGGCACCGGCTACTCCTCGCTGGTGCGCCTGCAGCGGCTGCCGGTCGCCGAGGTGAAGATCGACTCCTCGTTCGTCCACCGGATCGGCCAGTCCTCCGACGACGAGCGGATCGTCCGCTCCATCGTCGACCTGGTCCGCTCCCTGGGCCTGCGCTCGGTCGCCGAGGGCGTCGAGTCCGCCGAGGTGGCCGACCGGCTGACCGCCATGGGATGCGACCTCGCCCAGGGCCGGCTGTTCGCCCCGCCGATGCCCGCCGCCGAGGCCACCGCCTGGCTGCACGAGCACCGCGGCCGCGCCCTGCCCGGCCTGACCCTGCTGCGTTCCGGAGAGGTCCTCGACGTCCGGACGGCGTGACACCGGCTCCCGCGGGCGGGTCGTGGGGGGCGAGCGGTCAGGCACGTCGAGTCACGCGCCCTAAGATGACAGTGTCCAATTGCCATTCCACGAGACGGGTTCAACGACTCATGTCCGCCATAACCCGCGACGAGGTCGCTCACCTCGCCCGGCTGTCCCGGCTGGCGCTGGCCGACGAGGAACTCGACCACTTCGCCGCCCAGCTCGATGTGATCATCGGTGCGGTCGCCCGCGTCGCCGAGGTGGCGGCCGACGACATCCCGCCGTCCTCGCACGCGCTCCCGCTCACCAACGTCTACCGCCCCGACGAGGTACGGCCCGGCCTCACACCCGAGCAGGCCCTGGCCGGCGCCCCCGCGGTCGAGGACGACCGCTTCCGCGTTCCGCGCATCCTCGGGGAGGAAGCATGAGTCTCACTCACAAGACCGCCGCCGAGCTCGGCGCCCTGATCGCCTCGGGCGAGGTCTCGGCCGTCGAGGTCGCCCAGGCCCACCTCGACCGGATCGCCGCGGTGGAGCCGCAGGTCAACGCCTTCCTCCACGTCGACGCCGAGACGACCCTGGAGCAGGCCCGCGCCGTCGACGCCCGCCGGGCCGCCGGGGAGCGCCTCGGCCCGCTCGCGGGCGTGCCGATCGCGCACAAGGACGTCTTCACCACCGCCGACATGCCGACCACCGCCGGCTCGAAGATCCTCGAAGGCTGGCGCCCGCCGTACGACGCGACGGTGACGCGGCGGCTGCGCGAAGCCGGTCTGGTGATCCTCGGCAAGACCAACCTCGACGAGTTCGCGATGGGCTCCTCCACCGAGAACTCCGCCTACGGCCCCACGCACAACCCGTGGGACCTGACGCGGATCCCGGGCGGCTCCTCCGGCGGCTCCTCGGCCGCGGTCGCCGCCTATGAGGCCCCGCTGTCCACCGGCACCGACACCGGCGGCTCGATCCGCCAGCCCGCCGCGGTCACCGGCATCGTCGGCATGAAGCCGACCTACGGCGGTTCCTCCCGCTACGGCCTGATCGCCTTCGCGAGCTCCCTGGACACCCCGGGTCCGTTCGCCCGCAACGTCATGGACGCCGCGCTGCTGCAGGAGGCGTTCTCCGGCCACGACCCGCTCGACTCGACGTCCATCGACGCCCCGGTGCCGAGCGTCGTCGAGGCCGCCCGCCAGGGCGACGTGGCGGGGCTGCGCATCGGCGTGGTCAAGGAGTTCGGCGGCGACGGCTACCAGCCGGGCGTGCTCGCCCGCTTCCGCGAGACGGTGGAGCTGCTGGAGTCGCTCGGCGCCAAGGTCGTCGAGGTCTCCTGCCCGTCGTTCACCGTCGCCCTGCCGGCGTACTACCTCATCGCGCCGTCGGAGTGCTCGTCCAACCTCGCCCGCTTCGACGCCATGCGGTACGGCCTGCGCGTCGGCGACGACGGCACGCGCAGCGCCGAGGAGGTCATGGCGCTGACCCGGGCCGCCGGCTTCGGCCCCGAGGTCAAGCGGCGCATCATCCTCGGCACCTACGCGCTGTCCAGCGGCTACTACGACGCCTACTACGGCCAGGCGCAGAAGGTCCGCACGCTGATCGCCCGCGACTTCGAGGCCGCCTTCGGCCAGGTGGACGTGCTCATCTCGCCCACCACGCCGACCACGGCGTTCCCGATCGGCGAGCGCGCCGACGACCCGATGGCGATGTACCTCGCCGACCTGTGCACCATCCCGGCCAACATGGCCGGCAACGCGGCGATCTCGGTGCCGTGCGGCCTGGCCGACGAGGACGGCCTGCCGGTCGGCCTGCAGATCATGGCCCCGGTGCTCGGCGACGACCGCTGCTACCGGGTCGCCGCCGCGGTGGAGAACGCCCTGGAGTCCCGCTGGGGCGGGACCCTGCTGTCCAAGGCACCGGCGCTGTAAGGGCACCCGGGCAGACACGGCGACGGACGCGACAGGGGGGAGCGGCGGCATGATCACTCGGATCGAGATCGACGGGTTCAAGTCATTCTTGAACTTCGACCTCGACGTGCCGCCCTTCCTGGTGCTGGTCGGTCCCAACGCCAGCGGCAAGTCGAACCTGCTCGACGCCCTGGGGTTCGTCGCCGACGAGGTCACCGGGGCCGGCGGGCTGATGGGCGCGACCCGCGGGCTGCCCGCCGAGCAGTTCCACCGGGTGGCGCGCGGCACCCCGGTGCCGGGCTTCGTCGTCTCGGTGGAGGCCCTGGTCGCCCCGGAACCCGGCGCGCTGCTGCCGATCCGGATCGACGCGGGCGCGGAGATGGTGCTGCGGATCCCCCGGGCCAGCGGCCCGGTCGTCAGCCACGCGGTCCGCCAGATCCCGGAGGAGTTGCTGGAGCTGGTGGTGGAGGACCCGGAGCCGGAGAGCACGCCCCGCCGTACGGTGCGGGCCTGGCGCAGGCACGCGCCCTCGCCGCGGACCATGCGCCGCAGGAGCGTCCCGGCCGACACCGGGCCGCTCACCGGCGACGGCGCCAACCTCGCCGCGGTGCTCGCCCGGATGGCCGGGACGGCGGCGCTGGCCGACCTGATGGCCGACCTCGCCGGGATCCTGCCCGGCGTGGCCGACCTGGTGTCCCGCGTCGAGCGGGGAGAGTGCTCCTTCGACCTGGTCCTCGACGGCCAGGGGCCGGTGCCGGCCGCGCTGCTGTCGGACGGCACCCTGCGGGTCCTCGCCCTGCTGGCGGCCCTGCACGACCCCGGCCACCCCTGCACCCTCCTGGTGGAGGAGATCGAGAACGGCGTGCACCCCGCCCGCGTCGGCGAGCTGCTCCGGCGCGTCAGGCAGCGGGTCGCCATGCCCGGAGGCGCGGAGCCGTTCCGGCAGGTGATCGTCACCAGCCACTCCCCGGCGGTGGTGGCCGAGACCTACCGCACCGACCCGGACGCGCTGACCTTCCTCGACACCGCCGTCCGCGTCGACCCCGACAACGACCGGGTGTCGCGGGTGACCGTGGCGAAGTCGGTCCAGCCGTACGGCGAGCCGGGCACGTTCGTCTCGCCCCGGCAGGTCCGCGAGTACCTCGGCGCGGCGGCATGACGCCCCGCTCGCTGGTCCCCGGTCTGATCGCGGAGGGGGAGGCCGCCGAGAGCTTCCTCGGCATCGTGATCTCCCGGCAGCTCCGGGAGCTGACCTGGATGTCGCCCCACGTGGTCGACGTCGAGGCCACGGAGGTCGTGACCTGCGGCCGTGACCGCGTGGTGGCCGCGATGCAGGAGCTCGCGGCCGACTGCCACCTGCTGTTCACCCACAACGTCGAGTGGGAGCGCGGCAAGATCGGCGGACGGGCCGACGGCGTCCGATACCACTCCCACTACCTGGTTCCGGTGGTCAGCCTGGGTGACACCGAGGCGTGGCTGCTCGCCGACCCCGGAGTGTGGGCGAGACTGGAGGGGAGCGACCTCAGCCGGCTGCCCACCCGGCCGCGCGACGTCGCCAGGATCACCGACCCCGGCGAGGTCCTGGCCGCGACCGTCCCCCGGCGGGGCAAGCCCCTGCGCGACTACTTCCAGTACATCGGACGCAACATCGATCTCGGCGTGCTGGCCCAGGTGCCCGCCTACGCGGACTGGGTGGCCGAGACGCGGAACGCATTGAAAGGACTTGGTTACCTGTGAGCGGCGATGCTCGCGGTGAACGACTCGCAGTGAACGAGGAGTGGTGAACGACCTGTGAGCGGGAGAGAGCCCGACGCAGTGAGCGGAGTGGAGCGCGAGGCACGAGCGCCCCGCGCAGTGAACGAGGAGTGGTGAACGACCAGTGAGCACGGAAACGCTGATGCCGTACGACGAGGCGCTGGAGCGCTTCGAGCCGGTGCTCGGCCTGGAGACGCACGTCGAGCTCGGCACGGCGTCGAAGATGTTCTGCGGTTGCCCGACCACGTTCGGCGCCCCGCCGAACACGCACGTGTGCCCGGTCTGCCTGGCCCTGCCCGGCGCGCTGCCGACGGCCAACGCCGCGGCCATCGAGGCGACGATCCGCATCGGCCTGGCCCTCAACTGCTCGATCGCCGAGTGGTGCCGCTTCGCCCGGAAGAACTACTTCTATCCGGACATGCCGAAGAACTACCAGATCAGCCAGTACGACGAGCCGCTCTGCTTCGACGGTTACCTCGACATCGAGGTGAACGGCGAGGTCGTACGGGTCGAGATCGAGCGGGTCCACCTGGAGGAGGACACCGGCAAATCCACCCACGTGGGCGGCGCGACCGGCCGCATCCACGGCGCCGACTACTCGATCGTCGACTACAACCGGGCCGGCATCCCGCTGGTGGAGATCGTCACCAAGCCGATCCCGGGCACCGACCGGCTCGCCCCCGAGGTCGCCCGCGCCTACGGCACCGAGCTGCGCGAACTCGTCCGCGGCCTCGGCGTCTCGGACGTGCGCATGGAGGAGGGCTCCATGCGGTTCGACGTGAACGTCTCCCTCATGCCGCGCGGATCCTCGGAGTGGGGCACCCGTACCGAGACCAAGAACGTCAACTCGCTGCGCAGCGTCGAGCGCGCCGTCCGAGGCGAGATCGAGCGCCAGGCGGCCGTCCTGGCCGGCGGCGGCCGGATCGTCCAGGAGACCCGCCACTTCCACGAGGACACCGGCTCCACCACGTCCGGACGGTCCAAGGAGGAGGCGCAGGACTACCGCTACTTCCCCGAGCCCGACCTCGTGCCGATCGCCCCCGACCCCGCCTGGGTCGCCGAGCTCAAGGCCACGCTGCCCGAGCTGCCCGGCGCGCGGCGCAAGCGGCTGCAGCAGGAATGGGGCGTCTCCGACCTCGACATGCAGTCCATGTACAACGCCGACGCCATCGACCTGGTCGAGGCGACGGTCGCGGCCGGCGCCCCGCCGGCGGACGCCCGCAAGTGGTGGATGGGCGAGCTGGCCCGCCGCGCCAACGAGGCCGGGACGCCGCTGCGGGAGCTGCGCATCACCCCCGACGAGATCGCCCGGGTGTGCGCGATGGTCGCCGGCGGCGCGCTGAACGACAAGCTGGCCCGCCAGGTGCTGGAGGGCGTGCTGAACGGCGAGGGCACCCCCGACGAGGTGGTGGCCGCGCGCGGCCTGCAGATCGTCAACGACGAGGGCGAGCTGTCGGCGATCATCGACCAGGTGCTGGCGGGCAACGCCGACGCGGCCGACAAGGTCCGGGGCGGCAAGATCGCCGCGGTCGGCGCGCTGGTCGGCGGCGTCATGAAGGCCAGCCGCGGCAAGGCCGACGCGGGCCGAGCCCGCGAGCTCATCCTGGAGAAGCTCGGCGTCTCCGAGTAGTGCCCCTCCGGGGCTCCGGGGAGCACTCCCCGGAGCCCCGGAGCCGGCCGGGACGTCCCGGCGGTGAACGGCACGGAGAGGCACGTGAAAGACCAATTGTTACGTCTTTCCGGGGCTTCGCCGGGGGTTCTGGTTTAGGGTTGCGGCAGGGAAGAGCCGGACGCGGGACGCAGGAGGAGCCGGGGCTGTGGGGAACGCCGGATCACCGACGGACCCGCCGACCGACCCGTTCGCGGCGGTGCCCCTTCCCACCCGGCCCGTCCGCCCGGGAGCCCGCGGCATCGCCCCCGTCTCCGGAGACGGCTCCGGGAACGGCTCCCGTCTGCCCCCGGGCGTCTCACCCGACATCTTCGGCTCTCCCGCCCCCGCCTCCGCACGGTCCTCCGGCCCCGCCGGGGGGACCGGCCTGCCGCCCGTGACCCCGGCCGCCCAGCCCTGGCGGGTGGCCGCCCGGCCCGAGAGCTCCCTGCAGCAGCGAACCCTGCGGGACGAACCGTCCCTGATGCCCGGTGGCCCGGTGAGGCCCGAGCCGTCCCCCTCCGGTGAGGAGGACCCGCCTCCGCGCCGGCTCCGCCGGATCCTCGCCGCGGTACTGGCCCTGGTGATGCTGGCCGGCGCCGCCTACGCCGCCGCCGCGATCCTCATGTCCGGGAAGATGCTGCCCGGCACCCGGGTCCGCGGCGTCCCCATCGGCGGGCTGACCGCGACCGAGGCCGCCGACCGGCTCAGGGGCGAACTGGCCGACGAGGAGACCAAGGACGTCGTCGTCCGGGCCGCGGGCAAGAAGTACGCGATCGACCCCGGCAAGGCCGGGCTGGAGTTCGACGTCGTCTCGACCATCGACCAGGCGTCCAGCGGTTTTCCCAGCCCGCCCCAGGTCTGGCGGGCGCTGACCGCCACCACCGACCTGAAGCCCGAGGTCAGCGTCGAGCCCGAGCTCCTCAACTCCACCGTCGAGGCCCTGGCCAGGAAGGTCGACGTCGAGGTGCGGGAGGGGGCCGTCACCTTCGAGGGCCTCAAGCCCGTGGCCGTCACCCCGGCGTCCGGCCGGAAACTGGACCGTGAGGCCGCCGCCGGCGCCATCGAGAAGGCGTTCCTCGGGCCCGCCCGGGAGGTCGAGCTGCCCGTATCGACGATCAGGCCCGAGGTCACGGCCGACACCGTCAAGCGGGTCGCGGCCGACGCGGACAAGGCCGTGTCCGGCCCGGTCATCCTCACCCACTCCGGCAGGCAGGTCCGGCTCGACACCGGGATCCTCGCCGCCCACCTGTCCTTCGAGCCCGACGGCAAGGGGGGCATGCGCCCGGTGTTCGACGCCGCCGGCGCGGTCGCGACCGTCGAGAGGAAGCTGGTCGATCCGGCGTCGGCCCCCCGCGACCCCACCTTCGAGATCGTCGGGGGCAAGCCCCGGCTGGTTCCCGGCCGCAAGGGCAAGGGCATCGACGACCAGCGGCTCGCCCAGGCGGTCACCCGGATGGTCGCCGAGGGCGGCAGCCGTACGATCCCCGTCACGCTGACGACCGTCCGGCCGCGGATCTCCGAGGCGGAGGCGCGGGGCCTCGGCATCAAACAGAAGATCAGCGAGTTCACCACGAACTTCCCCTGCTGTCAGCCCCGGGTGACCAACATCCGCACGATCGCCAAGCTCCTGGACGGCTACCTCGTCAAGCCCGGAGAGACCTTTTCCCTCAACGGCGTCATCGGCCAGCGCGACACGGCACGGGGTTTCGTCCCGGCCCCCATGATCCAGAACGGCCGGCTGGTCGACTCCGTGGGCGGCGGCATCTCCCAGTTCGTCACCACCATGTACAACGCGGTGTTCTTCGGCGGCCTGGAGGACGTCCAGCACGTACCGCACGAGTTCTACATCTCGCGCTACCCCGCGGGACGGGAGTCCACGGTCTCCTGGCCCGCGCCGGACTTCCGCTGGAAGAACGACTCCAAGTACGGCGTGCTGGTGAAGACCTCGACGACCGCCACCTCGGTCACGGTCTCCTTCTGGAGCACCAGACGGTACGAGATCGAGTCGGTCTCCTCCGACCGCTACGACCTCACGCCCTTCGAGAACGCGACCGGCAGCGGGCCCGACTGCATGCCGATGACCGGCCAGCAGGGGTTCACGATCGACGTGACCCGGATCTTCAAGCAGGACGGCCGGGAGGTCAAGCGTGAGACCAGGAAGGTCGTCTACAAACCCGAGACCAACCTGACCTGCGACTCGACGGCCACCCCGGAACAGGCGGACTAACCGGGTCCCTTTTCCCGGCCTGGAGCTCTTCGGCGGCTTGGGCGGGTCCCTTCTTTCACGCTGGGGCTTTTCGCGTCTTGGGGCGGTTCTCCGGGTTTGGGTGGGTTCACGTTTGTCGGGCTGGTCGGTGGTTCGCGCTGCGGTGGGTGGGTGTTCCGGCCGGC
>NZ_JBEZNH010000028.1:0-24212 GCF_040653115.1 Streptosporangium sp. NPDC048047
TGCCCCAAGCCTATCCGGCTACGGGAGGTGCCACAGGCGGTCGTCCCCCGCGCGCCGATGACAAGCCGTCTCCCGCGCCGGCGGGGGAGACCTCCAGCGGGGGAGAGCCGTGATCGATCTGCCTGACTTCCCATGGGACCGGCTCACGCCGCTGAAGAAGCTCGCGGGGTCGCATCCCGAGGGGATCGTCGACCTGTCGGTGGGCACCCCCGTCGATCCGGTCCCCGCCCTGGTACGGCAGGCCCTGTCGGACGCCTCCGACAGCCCCGGCTACCCGCTCACCCACGGCACCGAGCGGCTCCGCGCCGCCGCGGCCGGCTGGCTGCGGCGCAGGCACGGGGTGACCGTCGACCAGGCGGACGTGCTTCCGCTGATCGGCTCCAAGGAGCTGGTGGCCTGGCTGCCCACGCTGCTCGGCGTCGGACCCGGGCAGCGGGTCGTCCTCCCCGAGCTGGCCTACCCGACCTACGACGTCGGGGCCCGCCTCGCGGGCGCCGAGCCGTACGCCACCGACGGGCTGCTCTCGCTCGGCCCGGAGCGGGTGCCGCTGGTCTGGGTCAACTCCCCGTCCAACCCGACCGGCAGGGTCCTGCCGGCCGAGCACCTGCGGAAGGTCGTCGCCTGGGCGCGCGAGCGCGGGGCCGTCATCGCCTCCGATGAGTGCTACATCGAGCTGGGCTGGGAGGAACAGCCGATCTCGATCCTGCACCCGGACGTGTGCGGCGGCTCGCACGAGGGCCTGCTCGCGGTGCACTCGCTGTCCAAGCGTTCCAACCTGGCGGGATACCGCGCCGGGTTCGTCACGGGCGACCCCGCGCTGGTCCGGCGGCTGCTGGAGGTCCGCAAGCACGCCGGCATGATCGTGCCGGGGCCGGTGCAGGCGGCGGCCGCCGCCGCCCTGGACGACGACGGGCACGCCGAGGAGCAGCGCGCCCGTTACGCCGCCCGGCGTGCGGCGCTGCGTCCCGCCCTGGAGGCGGCCGGCTGGAAGATCGACCACTCCGCCGCCGGGCTGTACCTCTGGGCGTCCAACGGCGCCGACTGCTGGTCGCAGGTCCGGGAGCTGGCGGAGAAGGGCGTCCTGGTGGCCCCCGGCGACTTCTACGGCCCGGCCGGCGCGTCGCATATCCGGATCGCGGTGACCGCGACGGATGAGCGGATAAGTGCGGCGGTGCGACGCCTCCAGTAGGATCCGGCGGCATGACCTCTGGGGCCGCCGTGGCAGTCGAACTGGGCGTGGTCGCCCTCATCCTGCTGGCCGGTGTGCTCCTGGTGGCCGCCCGGCGGGGCGGGCGGCGCTCCGCGCGCCGTTCCCCCGGACCTCCCGCGCGAGCCGTGCCCCCCGGGGCCGAGACCGGGGCCGGGGCCGTGCCGCCGTCCCCCGGGGCCGCGCCGCCGTTCACGCCGTCGCCGGCGTCGCCGTCCGGGCCGGAGGCGGGCCACGCCGGCGTCGACTACCCGGACCCCCGCGCCATCAAGGTGGGCGACACCATCGAGTGTCAGGGCGCGCGGAGCCGCGTCATGGGCGCCCTGTACCTGTCGTGGCAGGGCAACCAGTGGGTCGAGTACCTCCTCGATGACGGCTCCCGCCGCGACCGGTGGCTGTCGATCGAGACGCGTCCCGGCTCCGACGGCGCGCTCCACCTGGAGGTGCTGCTGTGGACGCGGGTGCCCACCCAGGGCATGATCCCCGCGAAGACCACGCTGACCGTCGAAGGGGTCGAGTTCTTCCCGGTGGAGCGCGGCACGGCGGCCTTCCGCGGGGAGGGCGTCAGCATGCCCGAGCGGGGGCTGCTCGACTTCGCCGACTACCGAGCCGCCGACGGCCGCGTGCTCAGCTTCGAACGGCTCCAGGGCCACCGCTGGAGGTCCTTCCACGCCCAGCCGCTGCCGCCCGGGTCGATCACCTTCCACCGGCGCGCCGACCTCACCTGACGGGCCGGGCCCGTCAGGAGATCTCTACCCGCCCCGCCGACGCCGCGGCGTCCGGGCGCCAGCCGTCCTCGCCCTTCGCCGACGTCCAGGCCCGGCCGTCGTAGCGGATCCGGCGCAGCCCGAACTCCTGGGCGTGCGCCACCGACCAGGAGGCCACCAGCCAGCCGCGCCTGCGCGAGTCGGTGTCGAGCGTGGCGCCCGGCCCCAGGGCGCGGGCCAGCCGCCGCCTGGCCCGCTCGTCCGCGGGCAGCGGTGTCGCGCTCGCCGCCGCCGCCGTGGCGCGCGCGGCCGTGGGGCTCTTGCTCGGCTTCGGGGGGAACCAGCAGTGCACGGCCCCCGGCACCCGTCCGGTGAACGCCGCGGCCAGGATCTTCCCGTCGTCCTCGTGCTGGGCGTAGGCCGACCCGTCGGCCGAACGCTGCACCCGCTGGGCCGCCTCGTGGAGCGGCAGCCTGCGGTAGTTCTTGACCTTCACCAGCGCCGAGAAGAACTTCCCCGTGGCGTAGACGGGGTCCACGAGCTGCTCGGGCTTGCCCCAGCCCTGGGAGGGCCGCTGCTGGAACACCCCCACCGAGTCGCGGTCGCCGTAGGCGAGGTTGTAGAGCTTGGACTCCTGGATGCCGGTGGCGTAGGCGATGACCACGGCCCTCTCGGGCAGCTTCCTGCGGGCCGCCACCGCCGCGATGACCGCGGCGACCTGGGCCTGCTCGATGTCCAGGTCGCGGGTGCCCTGCGGGGTCTTGACCCGGCAGCCCTCGCCGGGCCCGGCGAGGGTGGGGACCCGGTGGAGCAGCTTGAAGACGCCCACGGTGATGGCCACCGCGAGCACGACCACGATCACGATGATCGCGATGACCCCTTTGGAGAAGCGCCGTCGCACCCTGAAGAACCTACCGGTCCGGCGAGGTGCGGAGATCCGTTCCCGGGCCGGTCCACCCGGTCGCGGCGGGCCCGCCGACCGGCCGGGCGTCCGCGCGGAGCCCGCCGCGCGGAGCCCGCCGCGCCGGAGTCCGTCGTACGTGCCCTCCCCACGGAACCGGCCGTGGCGGCCCGCCGTACGGTCACGTGCCCTCGGGAGGGCCGTGGCCGGGCCGGTAGGGTCGCGGGCATGAGTACGCGTCTGGATCTCACACAGGACGTCGGCGCGCTCACCGCGCGGATCGTGGACGTCGAGTCGGTCAGCGGCCACGAGAAGGCGCTGGCCGACGCGGTTGAGGAGGCGCTGCGGGCGCTGCCGCACCTGACCGTGCACCGCGACGGCGACGCGGTCGTCGCCCGCACCGGACTGGGCCGCGGCGAGCGGGTGGTGATCGCCGGGCACATCGACACCGTGCCGGTCGCCGGCAACCTGCCTAGCCGGGTCGAGGACGGCCTGCTGTACGGCTGCGGCACCTCCGACATGAAGTCCGGTGTGGCGGTCGCGCTGCGGCTGGCCGCCGCGCTGCCGGAGCCGAGCCGGGACGTCACGTACGTCTTCTACGACTGCGAGGAGATCGAGGTCGAGCGCAACGGCCTGCTCCGGCTCAGCCGCCGGTTTCCCGACTGGCTCGCCGGGGACTTCGCGGTGCTCATGGAGCCCACCGACGGCGTGGTCGAGGGCGGCTGCCAGGGCACGCTGCGGGCGCAGGTCGTCACCCGCGGCAAGCGCGCGCACAGCGCCCGGTCCTGGTTCGGGGTCAACGCCGTCCACGCGGCCGGGCCGGTCCTGGCGATCCTCGACGGCTACCGCGCCAGGCGGCCCGTCGTGGACGGGCTGGAGTACCACGAGGGCCTGAACGCGGTCGCGATCAACGGCGGCGTCGCCGGCAACGTGATCCCCGACGAGTGCGTGGTGACCGTCAACTACCGCTTCGCCCCGGACCTGTCGCTGGAGGCGGCCCGGGACCACGTGCTCGAGGTGTTCGACGGGTTCGAGGTCCGTTTCACTGACGGGGCGCCCGGCGCGCGGCCCGGCCTGTCCCATCCGGTGGCCGCGGCCTTCCTGTCGGCCGTCGGTGGCGAGCCGCGGGCCAAACTCGGCTGGACCGACGTCTCGCTCTTCTCCGGTCTCGGTGTCCCGGCGGTGAACTACGGGCCCGGAGATCCCAATCTCGCGCACCAGCGGGGGGAGTACGTCACGCTGGAGAAGATCGTCGAGTGCGAGCGCAGAATGCTCGACTGGCTGGGCTGACGCCCGGCGCGCCCGGCGGTCCGCGTGCCCGGTCGTCCAGGCCGACGGCCCGCCCGGCGAGCCGGACGGGCCGGGGCCCAAATGAAAGTGGCTTTCCCCGTCGGCCATTTGACGGGGAAAGCCACTTTCAGTCCCGAGCAGCACCCTCGGCGGTTAGACGCGCGTTCGGCGAAATCCGGTTCCGTGTTCGCCAGGAGATTTTTCAAGATTTTTGTTGAACGGGCTAGCGTGTTCGGCATGAAGAAGACACGCCCGGAACGCCGGCAGGGTCCCTCCCTGATGCGCGGCGCCCTCGTTTCCGACTCCACCCATGACCAGAGGCTCCTCGACCGCAGGGGGCCGGCGGACTGGCTGCACATGGACCCCTGGCGGGTGATGCGCATCCAGGCGGAGTTCGTGGAGGGCTTCGGCCAGCTCGCCGAGCTGCCCCAGGCGGTCACCGTCTTCGGGTCCGCGCGGACCAAGGAGGGCACGCCCGAGTACGAGATGGGCATCGAGCTCGGCCGCAAGCTCTCCGAGGCCGGCTACGCCGTGATCACCGGGGGCGGGCCCGGCTGCATGGAGGCGGCCAACCGGGGCGCCAGGGAGGCGGGCGGCGTCTCCGTGGGCCTGGGCATCGAGCTCCCCTTCGAACAGCAGATGAACGAGTACGTCGACCTCGGCATCGAGTTCCGCTACTTCTTCGTCCGCAAGACCATGTTCGTGAAGTACGCGTGCGGGTTCGTGACGCTCCCCGGCGGCTTCGGCACGCTGGACGAGCTGTTCGAGGCGCTGACCCTGGTGCAGACCCGCAAGGTCACCTCCTTCCCCGTGGTGCTCCTGGGCACCGAGTACTGGGGCGGTCTGCTCGACTGGATGAGGACCACCCTGGTGGGCTCCGGCAAGATCTCCCCGGCCGACGTCGACCTGATCCACGTCATTGACGACGTGGACGAGGCCGTACGGATCATCACCGACGCCGACCGGAACCGGTCGCGGCGGCTTCAGGAGGAGGAGCGGGCGGCCGCGGAGATGGTCGGCGACGCGCAGTGAAGCCGTCGCCCGACGGAGCCCTCGCGCGGTGGGGGCCTCGCTTGGTGGGGGCCTCGTATGGTGGGGGCCGTCGCGCGGCGGAGCCGGAATCCGGTGGGGGCCGTCGTCGGGCGGAGCCCGGAATCCGGTGGAAGCCGGTGGAAGGCGCGCCATAGGGTCTCATCGTGTTCGTATGCGTGTTCCTGGCGTCGAGCCAGAAGATCGACCCTAAGTACCTGACGCTGGCGGAGGAGGTGGGGGCCGAGATCGCCCGGCGGGGTCACACGCTCGTCAGCGGCGGCGGCAGGGTCTCCTGCATGGGCGCGGTGGCCCGCGCCACCCGCGCGGGCGGCGGCCGCACCATCGGGGTCATCCCCCAGGCCCTGGCCGACATCGAGGTCGCCGACGAGGACTCCGACGAGATGATCGTCACCACCGACATGCGGGAGCGCAAGGGCGTCATGGACGCCCGGTCCGACGCGTTCCTGGTGCTGCCCGGCGGCATCGGGACGCTGGAGGAGCTGTTCGAGATCTGGACGGCCCGCACGCTCGGCCTGCACGACAAGCAGCTCGTGGTCCTCGACCCCTGGGGGATCTACGCGCCGCTGCGGCAGCTCATGGACGACCTGCACGAGGCGGGCTTCACCCGGCCGAACGTCTTCGACGCGATCTCCTGGACCACCACGGTCGAGGAGGCGTTCCAGCATCTGGAGAGGCGGACGCGGCACCTGGTGCCGAGCCCCGAGGAGATCGGCGAGTCCACGCCGTAGCCGCCCCGCGGTCGGGGACCCGCCGGCGCCGGCGAGGCGGGCACCCCGCCGTACGGCACGGCGGCAGGGCGGCCGGGCCCGGAGGACGGGCCGTTGCGGGTCGTGGCAGGTCGTGGCGGGCCTCAGGCCAGGCCGCGGCGGGTCAGCGCGGGCGGGCGCCGCCCGGCGAGGGCGTCGGCCATCTCGGCGGCCTGCCGTACCGGGCCTGGGCGGGTCGTGCGCAGGACCCGCGCCCCGGCCCAGACGCAGACCGCGGTCACGGCCAGCTCCGCGGCCTCCCCGGCGCTCCCGGCGTCCCCGGCCCCGGGCTCCCCGGCGTCTCCACTCCCGGACGTCCCGGCGGTGGCCTCCTCGGCCCCGGCGGCCTGTCCGGTCCCGGCCATCCCGGTCGCTCCGGTGGTCCCGGCCAGGGCCGCGGGGGTCACGGACACGGTGTGCCCAGCACGGGTCAGCTCGGCGATCTCGGCGACGGAGCGGGCCTCGACCCAGCCGGGATCGCCCGGGTCTCCGGGACCGATCACAACAAGAGCTGCCATGACCCCAACCTTAGATCAGGGGAGTTGTGGCACGATTCGTATGTGCTGGTCGTACTCGCGCTCGCGCTCGCCGCCATCGCCATACTCGCCGGTGTCTGGGCGATCGCCACGGGACGGGGTGATGAGCTGGGGGAATTCATCCCGGACATCCCGCCGCTCGGCCTGCCCGAAGCCGGGCAGCTCGGTGCGGTGGATCTCATGGCGCTGCACCTGCCGGTGAGCCTCGTCGGCTACCACACCGAGAGTGTGGACGAGACGCTGAACCGGGTCGCCGCCGCGCTGAGCGAGCGCGACACCCGGATCGCGGTGCTGGAGCAGCGGGTGTCGGAGCTGCTGGCCGGTCGGCTCAAGGCCCGCCAGGAGGCCTACGCCAGGCCGCTGGGCGGCCCGCGCACCGAGCACGAGCCCGAGGCGCCGTGGGGCGCCACGGAGCTGCTGGAGGCCGGTCCGGAGACGCTCGCGGCCTCCAACGGCTCCCCGGACGCCTCCGCCGTGCCGTACGGCGACCGGATTGCCGCGAGCGGCGCCGGGCCCGTCCTCTCGGATCAGGACGAGTCCGATCTCCCGCCCCAGGACGGGTCCACCTTCCCGGATCGGGATGAGTCCGGCCTTCCGGCTCGGGGTGGCCCGGAGGAGGCCGCCGCGGCCGGAGAGGACGGCGGGGGCGACGACGGCGACGGCAGTGAGGACGGCGACGACGGCGCGGCCCCGGAGCCCGGCGACGGCCCCGCCCGCGGCGGCCAGGAGACGGACGGCAGGGAAGCGGGCGACCGGGAGACGGGCGACCGGGAAGCGGGCGACCGGAAGATGCGAGAGGCACGATGACCGAGCCGGTGCGCTGCGGCTGGGCCGGTTCGGCCCCCGAGTACATCGCCTACCACGACGACGAGTGGGGCCGCAGGGTCGAGGGCGACGACCGGGTGTTCGAGCGGCTGACCCTGGAGGCGTTCCAGTCCGGGCTGTCGTGGATCACGATCCTGCGCAAGCGGGAGAACTTCCGGGCCGCCTTCGCCGGGTTCTCCATCCCCGCCGTGGCGGGGTTCGGCCCGGCCGACATGGAGCGCCTGATGGGCGACGCGGGCATCGTCCGCAACCGGGCCAAGATCGAGGCCGCGGTCGCCAACGCGCGGGTCGCGCTCGACGTGGGCCTGTCCGAGCTGATCTGGAGGTACGCCGACCCCGGCTCCCCGGTCCCGAAGACCCTGGCCGACGTGCCCGCCCAGACGCCCGGTTCCAAGGCGCTCGCCAAGGAGCTCCGGGCGCGCGGGTTCCGCTTCGTCGGCCCCACCACCGCTTACGCCCTCATGCAGGCCATCGGCCTGGTCAACGACCACCTGGCCGACTGCTGGGTCCGCGACGCCTGCCGCTGATCGTCGGTCCGCACGGTCACGTCGCCGGGCGCCGCCCCGGAGAGCCTTCCCGGACCGGATCCCGCGGGGGTCAGCTCCGCACGGGCGCGTCCAGGGCCGTTCCGTACAGGCGGGACACCCGGAGCCTGATCACCACGCGCCGGTCCTTCACCATCTGTTCGAGGAACGCGGTCTCGTCCGCCGGATCGCCGAAGCCGCCGGCCATCGCCAGCAGTTCCCGCCCGGTCGCGTCACCGGGCTCCGTGCTCGCCTCCGACACCTCCGCCTCACCCTCCGCGACGGCGTAGGACAAGACGTTCTCACCCTGGGCGTGCAGGGTCGCGCGCGGATCACGTCGCAGGTGCGTCACCTTGATGCGTCCCTCGGCCGAGGAGAAGCGGATGACCCGCTCCTCGGCGTCCCAGCCGAAGACCATCGATGCCAGGTGCGGGCGGCCGTCGCGTTTGACGGTCGCCAGCACGCCGAACCGCTGTCCGCCGAGGATCCGGGTCACCTCCTCCTCGGTGAGGGGGCGGGCGCCGGGGCCCTGGCCGGGGCCGTACTCGTTCTCGCTCATCGAGATCCGTCCTTTCCGTGATCGGGTGGTTCCAGGAGCCGGTCCGCCGGGCGCGGAGGTCAGACGGTGAGGGAGACCTCGCCGTCGTGCTCGGTCGCCTCGGCCCGCGTGCCCCCGGGGCGGTGCAGCACGGTCAGCGCCACCAGGACGGCCGCCACGAGCAGGCCGGCGGAGGTGGCGAAGGCCAGGTGGTAACCGCCGGTGAGCGCGGCGGCCCGGCTCTCGCCGTTCCCGAGCAGTTCCTCGGTGCGGGACGCGGCCAGCGTGGACAGGACCGCGACGCCGAGGGCCATGCCGATCTGCTGGGTGGTGTTGAAGAGGCCGGAGGCCAGGCCCGCGTCGTCCTCGCTCGCGCCGGACATGCCGAGCGTGGTCAGCGCCGGGAGGACCAGGCCGCCGCCCGCGATCAGCACCATCACCGGCAGCAGGTCGATCGTGTAGCGCGCGTCCACCGGGACGCGGGTCAGCCACAGCATGGCGGCCAGCAGCAGGAGCAGGCCGCCCAGCAGGACGGAGCGCGCGCCGAACCGGGCGCTGAGCCGCGCGGAGACGAAGAGCGAGACGGCGCCGATGGACACCGCGGCCGGGAGCATCGCCAGGCCGGTTTCGAGGGCGCCGTACCCGAGGACCTTCTGCATGTAGAGGGCGACGATGATCTGGAAGGCGAACATCGCCGACAGCGTGAGCATCTGAACGAGGTTGCCTCCCGCGACGTTGCGCGAGCGCAGGACGCGCAGCGGCATGAGCGGGGTCCGCGCGGTGGCCTGGCGGATGACGAACCCGGCGAGCAGGGCGAGCGAGACGGCGCCGAGGCCGAGCGTGCGGGCCGAGAGCCAGCCGTGCTCCTCGATCCCGACCACCGTGTAGATCCCGAGCATCAGGCCGGAGGTGACCAGCACGGCGCCCGCGACGTCCGCCCCGGCGGCGAGCCCGAGCCCGCGGTCGCGCGGCAGCGCCGGGATCGCCAGCGCGATGGTGAGCAGCCCGATCGGCAGGTTGATCAGGAAGATCCAGTGCCAGTCGAGCAGGTCGGTGAGCACCCCGCCCAGCACCTGCCCGAGCGAGGCGCCCGCCGCGCCGGTGAAGGCGAAGACCGCGATCGCCCTCCCGCGCTCCCGTTCCCCGGTGAACAGCGTCACCAGGATGCCGAGCACGACGGACGAGGCCATCGCGCTGCCGACGCCCTGGCCGAACCGCGCCGCGATCAGCATGCCCTGGCCGTCCGCGGTCCCCGCCAGCACGGAGGCCGCGGTGAACACCGCGTTCCCGGCCAGGAACATCGTCCTGCGGCCGATCAGGTCGCCCAGCCGCCCGGCCAGCAGGAGCAGCCCGCCGAACGCGACGAGGTAGGCGTTGACGATCCAGCTGAGGCCGGCGGGCGAGAAGCCCAGGTCCTTCTGGATGGCCGGCATCGCCACGGTGACGATGCTGCCGTCCAGGATCGTCATCAGTCCCGCGGCGGACAGCACGCCGAGGGCCAGGGATTTGGGAGGGGATGCGAACGACACGGTCGTCTCCTGTTC
This sequence comes from Streptosporangium sp. NPDC048047, assembly GCF_040653115.1. NCBI lineage: Bacteria > Bacillati > Actinomycetota > Actinomycetes > Streptosporangiales > Streptosporangiaceae > Streptosporangium > Streptosporangium sp. NPDC048047. The sequence goes on from NZ_JBEZNH010000028.1 coordinate 9,872, forward strand.
CGTAGGGCAACAGGAGAGACGCTAACAGATAGTTTTGTTGTGGACCATCCTTATCGGATTGGTTTTGTCCTCGACTAGTGGCCCTCGAAGACGGGCCGCTCCTTCCTGAGGAAGGCGCGGGTGGCGTTGACGTGGTCGTCGGTCCTCGCGCACTCGTCCTGGAGGAGGGCCTCCTGGTCCAGGGCGTCCGGCAGGGAGGCGCCCGCCGCGAACACCAGGGCCCGCTTCGTGGCCCCGTACGCGCTCGTCGGGCCCTGTGCCAGCCGTACGGCCAGCTCCCGGGCGGCGGCGTCCAGCCCCTCGGCCGGGACGACCCTGGAGACGACCCCCAGCTCCAGCGCGCGGGCCGCGTCGAGCGGCTCGCCCAGCAGCAGGAGCTCGGCCGCGCGGGCCGGGCCGACCAGGCGTTGCAGGGTCCACGAGGCCCCGGAGTCGGGAGCCAGGCCGATGCCGGTGAAGGCCATGGCGAACTTCGCCTTCTCGGAGGCGATCCGCAGGTCGCAGGCGAAGGCCAGGGAGGCGCCCGCCCCGGCGGCGACGCCGTTCACCGCGGCGACGACCGGCTTGTTCATCTCGGTGATCGTCCGGACGATCGGGTTGTAGTGGGAGCGCACGGTGTCGTTCAGCCCCTGCCCCGCGTCCAGGGAGGCGGCGTGCTCGGCGAGGTCCTGGCCCGCGCAGAACGCCCGGCCCGCGCCCGTCAGCAGCACCGCCCGCACGGCGGGGTCCTCCGCGGCCCGGGTCAGCGCGTCCAGCAGGGCGGCCTTGGCCCGCAGGGTCAGCGAGTTCATCGCCTCCGGCCGGTTGAGGGTGATGGCGGCGACGCCGTCGCCGACGGAGTAGAGGACGTCGTTCACGTCGTTCATGAAGCTGGCTCCTTGGCTTCCTGAGGTTCGGCCGGAGGACGACCGGCGGCCTGCGGTTGCTCGGCGAGGATGAGGTGGCGGTCGACGAACGCGGCGGCGGCGGGCAGGAGCCGGGCGGCCTCCCGCTCGAAGTAGGCCCGCGCCTTCTCCCCGGGCCAGCCGGACGGCAGCAGGCCGGCGGGCAGCCCGGGGTCGCGGAACAGGAAGTTGCGCCAGCCGTGCACGAGCCTGCTGCGGGTGGCGAACACCCGGTCGTCGGAGGCGTCCGCGGGCAGTCCGCCGACGAGGTCGACCGCCCGGGACAGCCACTCCTCGTAGGCCGCCCCGACGCCGTCCAGGTCCCAGGCGCGGGCGGCCAGCGCCGCGGGGTCGCCGTCCAGCACGGCCTCGAACCGGTCGGCCCGCGCGCCCTCGGCGGCGAGGACCCCGCCCAGTTCGGGGGAGGGGCGGGGCCCGATCCAGGTGCTCTCCGTCAGGGGGGCGTACCCGATGAAGGAGAGGTCGGCCCGGAGCCGCTCCCGCCGGGGCCGCTCGCGCACCGGTTCCACCACGAGGATGTGCCACCGGCCGTTCCAGGTGATCGTCTCAACTCGGTAAATTCTCGCGGCCGTCTCGTCGAGGCGGCGCACGCACTTGCCGGTGGCCTCGTAGCCGGGTCCCTGGGGCAGTCTGGCCGGGGCGAGCCAGCCCTGCCGGACCATCCGGGAGACGGCCGTGCGGACGGCGGGACCGGCGATGTCCAAGGGTGCGAGCAGCCGGACGAGGGCCGCCACGGACGCGCGGCCGCCCCGGGACCGCAGGTGGTCCCCGTACAGATCGAACAGTGCGGCGCGGGCGTTCACGGGGACAAGTCTGGTCGCCGGACGGGGTCACGGACAACGGTGCCCATTGCCGGATGAGCCGAAGCGGAGGCTGATCGTTACCATTCCGAGCGCGGAGGCGGGATAATAGGACATCACAGAAGACGTGAATGCGTCGGCCACCCTCGGGTCTGACGGAAGATCCGGAGCCCGAAGCAGGAAGGGATACACGCATGGCGGCTATGAAGCCGAGGACCGGCGATGGTCCGCTGGAGGTCGTCAAGGAAGGCAGGGGGATCGTCATGCGTGTTCCCCTCGAAGGCGGCGGCCGGCTCGTCGTCGAGCTCTCGGCGGACGAGGCTGTCTCCCTCGGCGAGGAACTGAAGAAGATCGTCGGCTGATCCCGATCCGATACGGCGGCGCCGCCGGGTCTTCCTGAACGCTCCCCCGCGGAGCATGACACCCGCCACGACCCGCGTGACCGCGACCGATGAATACATGACCACGGCCCTGGCCGCCGGGCCGCCCGAAGAGGCGGCTCGCGCCGGGGCCGCGGTGTTGTCCCCGGCTGATCCGACTGGAGTGTTCTCATGCCCATCTCCCCGTGCTCACTCGTCTCCCGGCCCGCGGAGGGCCTCGGCCTGCCCGCCGCCGGACCGGCCGGCGCGCCCGCCGACGGGGGTGAGCGGGCCGCCGGGGACGCCGGGCTGCTGGCCGTGCCGTTCGGCCCGGACCTCGCCCTCCAGGAGGCCGCCGCCGGGGTCGCGCTGCCGGTGCCCGTGGCCGCGCTGCTGGCCCACCACCGGGCCAAGGGCGACGCCGGGGAGATCGTCGAGGTGCCCGTCGCCGACGGCGACTCCGTCGGCCGGGTGCTGCTGTACGGCGTCGGCGACGGCTCGGCCGACGCGCTGCGCAAGGCGGGCGCCGCCGTGGCCCGGCGCGGCAGGGGACGCGACGGGCTGCGGGCCGTACTGCCCGAGGGGCCGGTCGCGGCGTTCGTGGAGGGCGCGCTGCTGGCGACCTACACCTTCCGCATGGGCGAGCCGCAGAAGCCCGGCCCGGTGGGGCGGATCGAGTTCGTCGGCGAGGGGGCCGAGACCGCCGTGGAACGGGGCGAGACGGTCGCCCGTGCGGTCGCGCTCGCCAGGGACCTCGCCAACACCCCGTCGTCGGTGAAGTCCCCCGCCTGGCTCGCCGAGCGCGCCCTGGAGCAGGGGGTCACCGCGAAGGTGTGGGACGCCGGGGCGTTGCGCGCCGAGGGCTTCGGCGGCATCCTCGCGGTCGGCCAGGGCTCGCCCAACCCGCCGCGCCTCATTCAGCTGTCGTACGAGCCGGAGGGCGCCACCGAGCACGTGGTGCTGGTCGGCAAGGGCATCACCTACGACAGCGGCGGCCTGTCGCTCAAGCCCACCGAGGGCATGAAGTTCATGAAGACCGACATGGCGGGCGGCGCCGTCGTCATCGCGGTGCTGGGCGCGCTGGCCGCCCTCGGCTCGCGGGTCCGCGTCACCGGGCTGATCGCCGCGGCCGAGAACTCCTTCTCCGGCTCGGCCCAGCGCCCCTCCGACGTGATCACCCAGTACGGCGGGCGGACCGTCGAGGTGCTCAACACCGACGCCGAGGGGCGCCTGGTGATGGCCGACGCGCTGGCCTACGCCGACGCCGAGCTCGACCCCGACGTCATGGTGGACATCGCCACGCTGACCGGGGCCATCGGCATCGCCCTCGGCAAGGGGCTGGGGGCCGTCTTCGCCTCCGACGACGCCCTGGCCGCCGGCCTGACCGCGGCGGGCGAGACCTCCGGCGAGCGGCTGTGGCGGATGCCGCTGATCGACGACTACGCGCCGGCCCTGGAGTCGTCCGTGGCCGACCTGACCAACGTCGAGGCCGGATCCACCTACGGCGCGGGCTCCATCACCGCGGCGCTGTTCCTGCGCGAGTTCACCGGCAAGCGCCCCTGGGCGCACCTGGACATCGCCGGCGTCGGGCGCAGCACCGCCGACGAGGGCCTCTTCGCCAAGGGCGCCACCGGGTACGGCGTGCGCCTGCTCCTGGAGTGGCTCACCGGCCGGTGAGCCGGGGCCCGCTTCCGGGGTCCCCGCCATGGCGGGGACCCCGCGGGGCGGCGCCTAGTCGTCGAGCTTGACGGCGGCCAGGACGCCGTCGCCGAGGGGGATCATCAGCGGGCGCAGCCGTTCGTCGGACTGCACGAGCTTGCCCAGCTCCCGCATGGCGACGGTGTCCGGGTCGCGCTGCGCCCGGTCGGCGACCCGGTGGCCCAGGAGGGCGTCGCCGAACACCACGATGCCGCCGCGGCGCAGCAGGCGCAGCGCCTCGGCCAGGTAGTCGGCGTACTCCTGCCGGGAGCCGTCGCAGAAGACCAGGTCGTAGCCGCCGTCCGACAGGCGGGGCAGCACGTCCAGCGCCCGGCCGGTGATCAGCCGGACCCGGCCCCCGGAGAAGCCCGCCTGGGCGAAGACCTCCCGTGCCAGCCGCTGGTGCTCCGGCTCCACGTCCACGCTGGTCAGCGTGCCGTCCTGGCGCATGCCGCGCAGCAACCACAGGCCGGACGCCCCGCAGCCGGTGCCGATCTCCACGACGGCGCGGGCGTTGATGGCCGTGGCCAGGAAGCAGAGGGCGGCGCCGCCGCCGGGCGGGACGGCAGGCGCTCCCACCTCCGCGCCGCGCTGCCGCGCGGTGCGCAGAATCTCGTCCTCCGTGTGGAACCCGTCGGCATAGGCCAGAGTGGCCTCCAACGGACTTGTCGGCGACTCTGCCATCGGCCTCTCCTCCCGCTTTCTCCGTACACAGTCAGGCAGTGGGGCCCATAGTCCATATAGGCACTGGGTCGCAGCCTAAGGGAGCCGGGCCGGATCGGGAACTCATGTCGCCCCCGGTGCGTTGCACGGTTTAAGCGGCCTTTGCCGGTCCTCAGGACAGGCAGTGCACATGAAGGGGCGAAACCAGGCACTATGGCGATAGCGGTGGTCCCGGAGAGAGGAGTGCCGGTGGAGGATCCCAACCACCAGGCAGAAGCTCCCGTGTCCGAATGGACACCTCCCACGTGGGAGGAGGTGGTCCGCAATCACTCCGCCCGCGTCTACCGGCTGGCGTACCGGCTGACCGGGAACATCCACGACGCGGAGGACCTGACCCAGGAGGTCTTCGTCCGGGTCTTCCGGTCCCTGTCGAACTACACGCCCGGCACCTTCGAGGGCTGGCTGCACCGCATCACCACCAACCTGTTCCTCGACATGGCGCGCCGCAGGCAGCGCATCAGGTTCGAGGGTCTCGCCGACGACGCCGCCGAGCGGTTGCGCGGGCGTGAGCCGTCGCCGGCGCAGGCGTACGACGACACCCACCTGGAGCCCGACATCCAGGCGGCGCTCGACGCGCTCGCGCCGGAGTTCCGCGCGGCCGTCGTCCTCTGTGACATCGAGGGGCTCTCCTACGAGGAGATCGCCGCGACGCTGGGGGTGAAGCTCGGCACCGTCCGCAGCCGCATCCACCGCGGCCGGTCACAGCTGCGTGACGCGCTGGAACACCGCGCGCCCAGGGGTGACCAGCTCCCCCCGACCATCACCCGCGGGGAGGAGTTCGCATGACCGGTCCCAGTCGTGACGGGCATCACCTCTGGCCGCTTGGCAAGGAGTGCGCATGAGTCATCTTGGAGAACGCGTTTCGGCGCTGGTCGACGGTGAGCTGAACCACCACGAGCGCGACCGCGCCCTGTCGCACCTCGCCTTCTGCGCCGCCTGCCGGGCCGAGGTCGACGCCGTGCGGGCGATCAAGACCCGGTTGCGGTCCCTGGACGGTCCCGCCGTGCCCGCCGACCTGTCCGTGTCGCTGCTGAGGATGGCCGAGCCCGGCGGCCCGCTGCCGCCGCGCGAGCGGCCCTTTCCCTCCGGGCGGACCTTCGGCGGCGCGCCGATCCCGAGCATGCACAGCGTGGCTCCGCCGGACAACCGGCCGCGCGGCCGCGGTCCGGGAGTCCGCCGATCCAGGAGGTTCGGCTACGTCGCGGTGGGCGTCGCCTCCGCCGCGGTGGCGATCGGCACGATGTTCGCCGTGAACGGCTCCGCCCCGGCCACGCACGCGCCGCCGGCAGACATGTTCGCCAACCACCACCGGCAGGCCACGCCCTCGGGTACGGCGACGCCGACCCCGTCGCCCATCCCCTGACCTCCCACGGGCCGGATCCGTCCGCGCCCCGTGACGACGCGCCGCCCGGGCCGCCCGGCGGCGCGTCGCCGCGTTCCGGGGTGCGTCTTCCCTGTCCGGACCGCCCCGTGATGTCCCCCGCGCCGCGGTGTCCCGGGGCGCGTCACCGGGTTCGAGGGCGCGTCGCCGCGTCAGGGACCGCGTCTCACGGAGGCGCGTCGAATTCCATCCCCTTTGCCGGATTTGATGGGAAAAGCTCCATGGCTGGCATGTAGGGCGACGCAACGGGCATACGATCTGGATCCGGGACTCAGTCGAGCAGGAGACGATCTGGGCGAGTGGAGGTCATGTCTACACCGTCCGCGCGGGCGTTCCGGCCGGCATGGCCGACATCGCAGCGGTGGCGCCGTACGGGCCCGGACCGGGGCGCCGCACCACCCGGGGGACGCGAGCCGTCCGCCGTTCTGCTCCGATCCCTTCGGGAAGGCACGTTTTACATCTCTCGTATGCCGCTCAGGGGAGGATTGCCGGATCGTTCCGGTGAGCGGCCTCGTGCGAGGCAAGGAGTGGTGAATATTCGATGACCGACGAGACCCGCCCCCACGAGGCGAACGACGCCGAGGGGCGCACGCCGTCGGGCTTCGCCGACGACAGGGGGGCCGCCCCCGAACCCTCTCGTCCGGACTTCCTGCCCGCCGGAGAGGCGCCGCCGCCCGGCGGCGAGCCGCCACGCGGTGACGGCTGGAACCGGCTGGGAGATCCCGGTCAGCCCGGTCAGCCGGGCCGGTACGGCCCGCAGGACCCGCACGGGCAGCGGGACCCCGCCGAGGGGGCCGAGGGGCCCGGGTGGCCGGAGACCGGTGAGTGGGCGGCCCGGCCCGGGGAGGGCGGTCAGGAACCGGCCCGGCACCCGGGCCAGGATCCGGGCCGCGGCCCCGGCCAGGATCCGGCCTGGAACCCCGCTCAGGATCCGGGCCGTGACTCCGGCCGGGATCCGGCCTGGAACCCCGCCCAGGATCCGGCACGGAACCCGGGACAGGGCCCCGGCGGCGGCTGGGGTGACCCGTCGGGCAGGGTCCACCACGACACGGCGATCTTCACCACCCCGGTGGGCCCGCCTCCCCCGCCGGAGCACGCGTTCGGCATGGGTCCCGGCTGGGCCCCGCCCCCCGGTCCCCCGGTGGGCGGCGCGGCCCCCGGCGGCAGGCGTGGGCCGCGCACCGGCACCCTCGTCGTCCTGGCCGTGGTGATCGCGCTGCTCGCCTCGACGCTGGGCAGCCTCGGCACCTACCTCCTCACCCGGTCCTCGGCCTCCGGCACCGACCCGTCCTTCAGCCTGGGCAAGCCTCCGAACGGCTCCGCGGCCCGGCCGCCGGACTCGATCGCGGGCGTGGCCTCCCGGGTCCTGCCCAGCGTGGTCTCGCTGGCGGTCAGCGGCGGCTCAGGCGCGAACACCGGCTCGGGCTTCCTGATCAAGGGGGGCTACGTGGTGACCAACAACCACGTGGTCGCCGGGGCCGCGAACGGCGGTGAGATCCAGATCCAGTTCAGCAACCGCAAGTCCACCCCGGCCCGGATCGTCGGCCGCGACCCCGAGTCCGACCTCGCCGTGGTCAAGCCCGACGACACCTTCGGCGCCCCCCAGGCCACGCTCGGCAACTCCGACAACGTGGTCGTCGGAGACCCGGTCGTGGCCATCGGCTCCCCGCTCGGCCTGACCGGCACCGTCACCTCCGGCATCGTCAGCTCGCTCAACCGCACGGTGCAGGCGGGCGAGGAGAACAGCTCCGACACCACCTGGTTCAGCGCGATCCAGACCGACGCCGCGATCAACCCCGGCAACTCCGGCGGCCCGCTGGTCAACGGCAACGGCGAGGTCATCGGGGTCAACTCGGCGATCGCCACGCTCGGCAGGTCGCTCGGCGGCCAGAGCGGCAGCATCGGCCTCGGCTTCGCCATCCCGGTGAACCACGCGCGCCGGGTCGCCGAGGAACTGATCAGCACCGGCGTCGCCAAGAAGTCCCGGATCGGCGTCACCATCGACCAGACCTACCAGGGCGCGGGGGTCCGCATCGCGAGCGAGGCCGAGCGCGGCGCCCAGCCGGTCGAGCCGAACGGCCCCGCCGACAAGGCGGGCCTCAAGCCCGGCGACGTCATCCTGGAGGTCGACGGCACGGTGCTCCAGGACGGCAGCGAGCTGATCGCGGTGATCCGCAACAAGGCGCCCGGCGAGAAGGTGACGGTCAAGTATCAGCGCGGAGGCCAGGAGAAGACGGCCGTCGTGACCATCGGCGCCGCGACCGCCCAGCCCTCGCCCACCCCCTCCTGAAGGGGGCACCGGCGGGTGCGGGCGCAGGCGCGGGGACATTAGTCTGGAAGCTCCCGGGGTGTGTGTGCCCCGGGAGCCGCCCGGCGTTGCCCGTTAGGAGATCACAGTGTTCGGACTCGGCTGGCCTGAGATCTTGGCGCTCGTGGTCATCGGCCTGCTCGTCTTCGGCCCGGAGAAGCTTCCGCAGGCCGCCGCCCAGGCCGGCCGCACGCTGCGCAACCTGCGGCAGATGGCCAACACCGCCAAGCAGGACCTCCGGACGGGGCTGGGCCCGGAGTTCGCCGACTTCGACCCGGCCGACCTGAACCCGAAGAACTTCGTCCGCAAGCACCTCACCGGCGAGCTGGAGGACGACTGGAACGGCGCGGCCGCGGCGGCCACCGCCACGGCCACGCCGGTCACCGCCGGCTCCTACGACGCGCCGGCGGACGGCGAGCTGGGCTACGGCGAGGTCCCGCCGTACGACTCCGAGGCGACCTGACCCGGGAGGCCGGGCGAGGGAGGACACCTTTACCCGGCAGCCCGGGCAAGGGTGGATGTGAGAGAAAGAGGAGGGCCCCCGCCGAAGGGGCGCCTCCTCTTTTCCGTCGTCCGGGCTTCTCCGCCGTCGCCGTTCGGGCCTCGCGCCGTCCCGGCCCGTCTCACCGGCCGGGGCCTCGCGCCGTCCCGGGACCCGGTCACGGCCGCCAGGTCAGCGGCCCCGGGTCGGGGAGATGCCGAGCTGCATGCCCCGCAGGCTGCCGGCCCGCTTGCCCAGGCCGTTCGCGATGCGGATCAGCTCGGCGGCGGCCGGGGCGTCGGGGTCGCTGAGCACCAGCGGTTTGCCCTCGTCGCCGCCCTCACGAAGCCGCATGTCGATCGGCACCTGGCCGAGCAGCGGCACGCGCGCGCCGAGGGTGCGGGTGAGCGCGTCGGCGACGGTCTGGCCGCCGCCCTCGCCGAACACCGCGATCCGCTCGTCGCAGTGCGGGCAGGGCAGCCACGACATGTTCTCGATGACGCCGGCGATCTGCTGGTGCGTCTGCACGGCGATGGACCCGGCGCGCTCGGCGACCTCGGCGGCGGCCTGCTGCGGGGTGGTGACCACGAGGATCTCCGCCGACGGCATCCGCTGCGCCACGGAGATGGCGATGTCACCGGTGCCCGGGGGAAGGTCCATCAGCAGCACGTCGAGGTCGCCCCAGTAGACGTCGGCCAGGAACTGGTGCAGCGCCCGGTCGAGCATCGGGCCGCGCCACACGACCGGGGTGTTGCCCTCGGGCTTGAACATGCCGACCGAGATGACCTTCATGTCGTGCGCCACCGGCGGCATGATCATGTCTTCGACCTTGGTGGGCCGCTCGGAGACGCCGAGCATGCGCGGCACGCTGTGGCCGTAGATGTCGGCGTCCACGACGCCCACCTTGAGGCCGCTCGCGGCCATGGCGGCGGCGAGGTTGACGGTGACGGAGGACTTGCCGACGCCGCCCTTGCCCGAGGCGACCGCGAACACGCGGGTCAGCGAGCCGGGCTGGGCGAAGGGGATCTCCTTCTCGGGGCCCTTGGCGCCGCGCAGCTTGGTCTGCAGGGTCTTGCGCTGCTCGGGGCTCATGACGTCCATCTCCACCTGGACGCCGGTCACGCCGTCGATCCGGGAGACCGCGGCGGTGACGTCGCGGGTGATGGTGTCCTTCATGGGACAGCCCGACACCGTGAGGAAGATCCCGACACGCACCACCCCGTCGGGGGAGATGTCGACGCTTTTGACCATGTCGAGTTCGGTGATCGGCCGACGGATCTCGGGATCGTTGACGGTCGCGAGGGCGGCCGTCACCAGTTCCGGGGTAGGTGCCATCGAAGTGTCGGCAGCGGCCGTCGCGCGGGGCGACGGGGTGCCGTCCCTCCTTGTCTATGATCGTCCGGGCGGGTCGTGCGGGCGGGTGCCCGTGCGTCGCGACACCCAGCGGCTGGGCGAGGAGCCGCCCCCCGGAGGGAGCGGAGAGAAGTCACGGCCCATGGTATGAACCCGGGGTCGCCACGGGGAATTCCGGGATCCGGCGGCGGGCGCCGAATTCGGGGGATTCCCCTATGTAGATGCATGTGCAACGTTCTAAGGTTACCCCGTGACCGTGACGGCGGGCGAGCCGAGAGAGGCCACCGGCTCCGGGGGGTCCGGCGGCTCCGAAGAGGCCGTGGGGACTGAGGGGTCCGTGGGGACCGAGGGGCCCGTGGGGCCCGGGGGAGCCGCCCTCTGGCGCATGCTCCAGAGGGCGCAGGCGCGCATCACCCGGGCGCTGGAGGCCGAGCTGCTGCTGGGTCACGACCTGGCCCTGGCCTCCTACGACGTGCTGACCAGGCTGGCGGAGTCGCCGGACCGGCGGCTGCGGATGAACGACCTGGCCGATCGGGTGCTGCTGTCGCGCAGCGGCCTGACCCGGCTCGTCGACCGCCTCCAGCGCGACGGCCTGGTCGAGCGGGAGGCGTGCCCCGACGACGCCCGGGGCCTGTTCGCGGTCCTCACCGACGGCGGCGCCGTACGGCTGGCCGAGGCCACCCCCACCTACCTGCGCGCGGTCCGCACCCACCTGCTGGACGCGCTCGACGACGGCGAGCTGCGCCGGTGCGCGGCCGCGCTCGCCAAGCTCGCCGGACCGCCGCCCGGCGAGGGGTGACGCGGCCGGGCGAGGCGTCCGGGCGAGGCGGCCGGGAGGACGACGTGGCCGGGCGAGGGCTGAGGCGGCCGGTGAGGGACGGCCCGGCCGGGCGGGGCGTCCACGCCGGTCCGTGCCGGACGCACCGCGTCAGGACTCCTGCAGCTCGTCCTGGAGCCGCTGGAACTCCGAGCGGATGTAGTCGCGGGTGGCCACCTCGCCCAGCGCCAGGCGCAGGCCGGCGATCTCCCGGGTGAGATACTCCACCTCCGCCTGGTTGCGCTCGGCGGCGGCCCGGTCCAGCTCGTTCTGGATGCGGTCCCGGTCGTCCTGCCGGTTCTGCGCGAGCAGGATCAGCGGCGCGGCGTAGGAGGCCTGGAGCGACAGCATCAGGGTCAGGAAGATGAACGGGTAGGGGTCGAAACGCCAGCCGTGCGGCCCGAGGACGTTCCACGCGAGCCACACCGCCACGAAGACGGTCATGTACACGAGGAACCGTGCGGTGCCGAGGAACCGGGCGAACCGCTCGGCCATCCGCCCGAACGTCTCCGGGTCGTACTGCGGGCGCAGCCGCGGCCCCGTCTCCCTGGGTATGTCGAGCCGGTCAGTCATGCTCGCCGCCGGGGCCTCGGTACCGCTCCCGCCAGTCGTCGGGGAGCATGTGGTCCAGGACGTCGTCGACGGTGACGGCGCCGACGAGGCGGACCGCCTCGTCCACCACCGGCACCGCCATCAGGTTGTAGGTGGCGAGGTAGCAGGTCACCTGGCGCAGCGTGTAGCCGGGCTTGATCGGGTCGATGGAGGTGTCCATGACCGCGCCGAGCAGGGCCGACGGGGGCTCGCGCAGCAGCCGCTGGAAGTGGGCCAGGCCGAGGTAGCGCCCGGTGGGCGTCTCGATGGGCGGCCGGGCGACGTACACCTGCGCGGCCACCGTCGGGGTGATCTCCCGCTGCCGGATGTGGGCCAGGGCCTCGGCGACCGTCGCGGTCGGCGGGAGCACGACCGGCTCGCTCGTCATCATGCCGCCCGCGGTGTCCTCGGGATAGACCAGCAGCCGCCGTACGGGGGCCGCCTCGTCCGGCTCCATGAGCGCCATGAGCGCCTCGGCGTCCTCGGGCGGCAGCTCCTGCAGCAGGTCGGCGGCGTCGTCGGGGTCCATCTCCTCCAGGACGTCGGCGGCCCGGGCGGGCTTGAGCCGGCTCATGATGCCGATCCGGTCGCGTTCCGGCATCTCCTCCAGGACGTCGGCGAGCCGTACGTCGTCGAGGGCCGCGGCCACCTCGATCCGGCGCTTGTCGGGGAGGTCGTGCAGGGCGCCGGCCAGGTCGGCGGCGCGCATCGTCTCGAAGGCGACCAGCAGGTTGGCCGCGCCCTGGTCGCGCTGCACCGCGCCGAGCCCCTTGACCTCGGACCAGTCCACGATCCTGGTCGGGCCGCGCCGCCGTCGCAGTCCCCGGGGCGGGCCGCCGCGGACCACCGCCACCTTCGTGATCGACCATTCGCCGCGGCCGGTCTCCTCCATGGCGAGGTCCAGCACCGTCATCCGCTCCCCGCCGACCTCCACCTCCAGGTCGAGCATCTCGCCGATGGCCAGGGACTCCGAGGCCCGCTGTTCGAACCGCCGCACGTTGATCTGGCCGCCGAAGACGACCGCCCCGGCCTCGAACCCCCGCACCCTGGTGATGGGCAGGAAGACCCTCCTGTGCGCCTGGACCTCGACCACCAGCCCGTGCACGCGCGGCGGGACCGCGCCGGAGATGGACACGACCACGTCCCGCACCCTCCCGACGCGGTCCCCGGCCGGGTCGAAGACCGCGACCCCGGACAGGCGCGCGATGAAGATCTTCACATTTGAAGCGTAGGTCGCGCTTCGGATGGGCCGGTTCAAACGACGCTCACATTTCGGACGGCCCCTTGCCGTGGCCCGGAATGTCATGACAGCATCAAAAGCTTAGAACGGTAATTACGCGGAGGCTGATCATGAGACGTGCGGCCCTGGCGATCGCGGTCGCGTCGGCCTGCTCCTTCGCCTTCTCCGGCACGATGGCCAAGTATCTCGCGGGCGGCGGCCTGTCGCCGATGGAGTCGGTCTGGGTGCGGATGGCGGGGTCCGCCCTGCTGCTCGTCGGCGTTCTCGCCCTGTTCAGGCCGGGGGCGCTGCGCGTCCCGCGCCCGCGGCTGCCGTTCGTCCTGACGTACTCGGTGGTCGCGGTGGCGGGGGTGCAGTCGCTGTACTTCGCGGCCGTCGCCCGGCTGCCGGTGGGCATCGCCCTGCTGATCGAGTACACCTCGCCGGTGCTGGTCGTGCTCTGGGTGCGGTTCGTCCGGCGGGTACGGCTGCCGCGCGCCGCCTACCTGGGCGCGGTGGTGGCGGTCACCGGGCTGGCCGTCGTGGTCGAGGTGTGGACGGGCCTGTCCCTCGACCCGCTGGGCCTGGTGTTCGCCTTCGGGGCGGCGGCCTGCGGCGCAGGATACTTCCTGCTCAGCGACGGCTTCGGCGACGACATCGACCCCCTCGGCCTGATCGCCTGGGGGTTGCTCGGCGCGGCCGTGGTGCTCGTCCCGATCTCCCGGCCGTGGGACATCCCGTGGCGGGCGTTCACCCTGACCACCGACGCCGGCGGCGGCTTCGCGCTGCCGGTGTGGGCCGCGGCGCTCTGGCTGATCGCGGTCGCCACGGTCGCCGCCTACATCCTGGGCGTCATCGCGATCCGGCGGCTGTCGGCCGCGGTCGGCTCCACGGTCGGCACGCTGGAGGTCATCATCGGCGCGGTGGTCGCCTGGCTGCTGGCGGGTGAGGCGCTCGGGTTCTTCCAGATCGCCGGCGGCGTCGTCGTCCTGGCCGGCGCCTACCTGGCCCAGCGGGTCACCGGGGAGCTGCCCCAGGCGGCGGTGGAGCTCCCGGAGCCGGCCCGCGCGGGGTGACCGCGCGGAGCCCGGGAGCGACCCCGACCGGCCCGGCGGAAGCCGCGGCGGGCCGGGGAGCGGGCTCACGGACGCCGGCCGTACCGCGGGGCCGGCGCGGTGCCGATCCCGGATCGGGGCGCCGGCCGTACCGCCGGACCGGCGCCGTGCCGGTCCCGGGTCAGGGGGCCGGTTCGCGGGGCGTCAGCCGTACCACCCGGGAACCCTCGGCCCAGCGGGCCGTCAGCCCCGCCCCGTCGGCGGCGTTGAGCCGCTCCTTGGCCAGCGCGGCCACCGCCTCCGGGGCGCGCCCCTGGTCCACCACCTCGACCGCCGCGTCGAAGGAGACCAGCCTGGCCCCGTTGTCCTTGCTGCGCAGGGTCACCCGGACCAGCCCGGCCTCGGCCAGGCCGGGAAGGTCCTGCTCACCGCCGCCGGTCACCACGTAGATCGCGCCGTCGTGCCAGACGTGCCAGGCGAGCCGGGGCCGGTCCAGCGAGAGCCACAGGATCCCCGACTTCTTGGCACCCTCTTCGATAACACCCATGCGGCGAATGTACGGCCTGCGGGCCCGGTGTCCCCCGGTGGCGGGAGAGCGTCCGGGCCCCGCGTGTCCTCGCGTCCGGGCCCCGCGTGTCCTCGCGTCCGGGC
>NZ_JBEZNH010000028.1:24311-93173 GCF_040653115.1 Streptosporangium sp. NPDC048047
GCGTCCGGGCCCCGCGTGTCCTCGCGTCCGGGCCCCGCGTGTCCTCGCGTCCGGGTCAGCGGCGGGAGAGCCGCCAGGCCGCCGGGAGCAGACCGGCCGCGATCGCGATCTTGGCGGCGTCGCCGAGCAGGAACGGGATCACACCCGCGGCGAGCGCGCCGCCCAGGCCGAGCCCGGTGACGGCCATCAGCACCGGCACGCCGAAGGCGTAGATCACCAGGTTGCCGAGGGCCATCGTGCCGACCGTGCGGGCGACGGTGCGGTCGCCGCCGCGCTCGGCGAGCCTGCCGACGAGGGCGGCGGCGGCGATGAAGCCGACGACGTAGCCGAACGTGGCCCCGCCGAAGCCCGCGGTGGCGCCCTGGAACCACGGCACGCCCGCGACGCCGACGACGGTGTAGAGGATCATGCTGAGCGCCGCGCGGTTCATGCCGAGGGCCGCGCCGACGAGCATGACCGCGAAGGTCTGGCCGGTGACCGGGACGGGCCACATGGGAACGGTCAGCTGCGCGGCGAGCCCGGTCAGGACCGCTCCGCCGGCGACGAGCGCGGCGTCCCGCACCCGGGACCCGGGGATGAGGTCGGACAGTACGGCGGGCCGGACCGCCGGAGAAGCGTTTGCCATCGTTCTCGTCTCCCTTTGCTGAAGCTTGGTTCCTCATTATTCGGACATCTCCGGCGCGGCGCGCACGGGGGCACCGCCAAGAACGGGGGTGAGACTTTGTATGACAGCCATAGCCCCGGGTCCGGCGCGCCGGGGCGGGCGGCGTCCCGTTACGGTGTCGCCATGCGCTCCCGACGTTCGTGTCTCGCGGTCCCCGGCAGCAACCCGCGCTTCCTGGAGAAGGCCCAGGGCCTCCCCGCCGACGAGGTCTTCCTCGACCTGGAGGACTCCGTCGCGCCGCCGGCCAAGGAGGAGGCGCGCCGGAACGTCGTGGCCGCCCTGCGCGAGGGCGACTGGTCGGGCAAGACACGGGTGGTGCGGGTCAACGACCTGGGCACCCGGTGGACCTATCGGGACGTCATCGAGGTCGTGGAGGGGGCGGGGGAGTTCCTCGACTGCCTGATGCTGCCGAAGGTGGAGGACGCCACCCAGGTGGCCTGGCTGGACGTCCTGCTCACCCAGATCGAGATGGCGAACGGCCTGCCGGTCGGCCGGATCGGCATCGAGGCGCAGATCGAGAGCGCCCGGGGCCTGGTCAACGTGGACGCCATCGGCGGCGCCTCCCGGCGTCTGGAGACGCTGGTCTTCGGCCCGGCCGACTTCATGGCCTCGATCAACATGCGGACCATGGTCGTCGGGGAGCAGCCCCCCGGTTACACCGAGGGCGACGCCTACCACTACGTCCTGATGCGCATCCTCATGGCGGCCCGCACGCACGGCCTGCAGGCCGTCGACGGCCCGTACCTCGCGATCAAGGACCTGGACGGCTACCGCCGGGTGGCGGCCCGGTCGGCGGCGCTCGGCTTCGACGGCAAGTGGGTGCTGCACCCGACGCAGGTCGAGGCGGCCAACGAGGTGTTCTCGCCGTCCCAGGACGACTACGACCGGGCCGAGCTGATCCTCGACGCCTACGAGTACTACACGACGGTCGAGAGGCGCGGCGCGGTCATGCTCGGGGACGAGATGATCGACGAGGCGTCCCGGAAGATGGCGCTGGTGGTCGCGGCCAAGGGGCGGGCCGCCGGGCTGGGCCGTACCGCGTCGTTCACCCCGCCGTCCGCCTGACCCCGGTCGGACCGGGCGGCCGGGCCCGATCGCGGTACGGGCGACCGGGCGGGAGCGCGGGGTCCGGGCGGCCGGGCGACCGGGCGGCTGGGCGGCCGGGCCGGAGGGGCGTGCGGGCCGTGGCGGACAGGTGGGCGGGCGGACGGTGTTTTCGGTCCGCCGAGATTCCGGAAATACGGTCTTAAAAGATGATGTTTCTGGTGGGTCGCGTGTAAATCTGACTAGAGAGGTCTCGCCAGCGTGGCTCCGGCGTGTTGCTCTGGACTGTGTACGGTTCCGGCCCCGGCCGCCCCGCGGAGGTGATCGTTTAGGCGGAACGGGGTAGGAGTAGGTCCCGTGGGTTTCACCGCCCGGCCGTCAATCGCGGCGGGGTGTCACGGAGACGGCTGGAACGGTCCGGGAGGGTGATCCCGGGCCGAGACGGGCTTCCTGCGAGGAGGTGCTGAGCGTGGTCCCGGGCCCCCACGACCCGCGCTCACCGGAACGGTCGCCGGACGACGGCGCCGGTGACGACGCGATCCCAGGGGGCGGCCCCCGCCGCCCCGAGGACTACCCGCCCACCCTCCGGCACTTCCCGCCCGGCCCCTCCGACGACGGCCCCCGGGGACTGCCGCTGGCCTCCCCCTGGATGCTCCCGCCGTTCTCCGCTCCCGTCCCGGAGGAGGACGAGCCCCTGCGGGCGCGCCCCGAGGGACTGGGCGGCGAGCGTCGCCGCCCGCACACCCGCCCCTACTCCTCCTCCCGCGACGGCCTCCCCGAGGATTCCGCTCCCGGGGACCTCGTTCCCGGAGACCGCGACCGCGATCGGGATCGGGACCGCGATCGCGATCCCGATCGCGATCGGGATCGCGACCGCGACCGCGACCGGGACGCCTCGCCGCGGCCCGCCCCCCGTCGCGCCGTACGGCCCGACATGCTCGTGGCCTCCGGCCCGCCGCGGGTGCCCGGCGGCGCGCCCGGGTTCGAGGCGCCGGGGGCGGACGCCGTACCCGACGACGACGACTTCGAGCCGGTGCGCCGCGTGGGGCGTCCCCCGGGAGGCCGCCCGGCCCGGCCCGACCTGCTGGTCGCCCAGGGCCCGCCCGGCAGGCGCGGACCGGCCGGCGGCCGGCACCACCGCTCCTCCCCGCCGCCCTCGGCCGTGCGCCGCTCCAGCCCGACGCGGCGCAGGAGCGTGCGCGGCCTGGTCGTACCGGTCGCGGTCGTCATGGTCCTCGCCGTCGCGGTCGCCGGGGGCCTGGCGCTGTGGGGATGGGTCGGCGACCCCTTCGGCGCCGGGCTGCGGCTGGTCGGCGACGAGAGCGGCTCCGGCGACTCCGCCTTCGTCGCGCAGCCCGAGGCCGGGGGCACCGGCTCCAGCCAGGTGCTCAACGCCATGGCGGCCGACGGCTCGACCGTGGTGGCCGTCGGCAGCGACACCACCAGCCCGGTGCCCAGGCCGCTCTTCCTCGTCTCCACCGACGGCGGCTCGACCTGGCGGCTCGGCAGGGTGAACGGGCCCGCGGGCTTCCAGGGCGGGCCGACCGCCGTCGGCGTGGTGGCGGGCGGCGACGGCCGCTGGCTGGCCGCGGGCAACGACCTCCTCGGCACCGGTCAGGGCCTGTGGGCCAGCGCCGACGGCTACGAGTGGACCGCGGTGGATCCCGCCGGCACGGGCGCGTTCGTCACCGGCGACAAGATCATGGAGCTGGCCAGGACGTCCTCCGGCTTCGTCGCGGTCGGCACGGCCGTGCTCCCGGACGGCACCGCCGGGGCCGTCGCCTGGGTCTCGCCCGACGGGCGCGGCTGGAGCAGGGTGGACACCTCGAAGATCGGCGCCCCGGACAGGGTGCGGGGCCTCAAGGCGGTCGTGGCCAGGGGAGACGCCGTGGTCGCGCTCGGCGATCCGGGGCAGGGGCGGTCGTCCTCGGTGATCCTCCGCTCGGCCGACGGCGGACGCACCTGGCTGCGGACGGGGACGGAGCTGGACGGCGTCATCCCCGAGCCGGGCACGCTCGCGGCCTCCGCCGGCGGGTTCGTGCTCGTCCCGGCCCAGCAGCGCGGCGAGAAGGGCGACGTCCAGGTCCGCTGCTCCTCGCAGGGCGACGACTGGAACCGGTGCGGCAAGATCACCGGGATGGACCCCGACGGCACCGGCGTCCGGCGGCTGACCTCCTCGCCGCAGGGCGTGGCCGCGATCGCCGAGACGGCCTTCGAACGCTACGCCGTCTACACCAGCAAGGACGGCCACGACTGGGCGAGGTCCACCGACCTCGGGCAGGTCCCCGGTTCGCTGCGGGCGGTCACCGTCTCCGGCACCGGCACGCTCGTCGTCGGCGGCGACGAGCGCGCCGCCGACGTGGACAACCGGCTGGTCCTCATCACCGCTCCCAGGGGAGGCCGGGCCGCGCCGGTCCCGCTGGGCGGGATCGAGGGACTGGCCAGGGCCGAACGGGAGACCGCCCGGGTGGCCGCGGGGGAGGACGGGTTCGTCGCCGTCGGCACCGCCTCCGGCGACGCGGGCGTCTGGACCAGCGCCGACGGGCAGGGCTGGACGGCCGCGGGCCCGGCGCAGGCCCTCGGTGGCCCGCGGCGCCAGTCGCTCGCCGACGTCGCGCAGGGCAGGCACGGCTGGCTGGCCGTGGGCGGCACCATGACCGACGCCTCCTCCACCGAGCCGCTGCTCCTCACCTCGGCGGGCGGCACCTCGGCGGGCGGCGCGAACTGGCGGCGGGTCCCGATCGCGGGCCCCCTCGCCCCCGCGGCCGACCACGACTTCCTCGCCCCGCACGCGGTGGCCGCCGGGCCCTCGGGCTACGTTCTGGCCGGGGAGGACCGCGGCCCGGCCGGGAGCGTCCCCGTGCTGTGGTTCACCCCGGACCTCAAGCGCTACACCAGGGCGGAGAAGCTGCCCGCCGGCGGCAGCGGGGTGCGGCTGCACGACGTCTCGGCGACCTCCACGGGCTACGTGGCCGTCGGCGGCGCCGGCACCGCCGGGCACGAGACCGGCGTGGTCTGGGTGTCCGCCGACGGCGTCGCCTGGACCGCGCGCAAACCGTTCCTGCCGCCGGGGGCGACGTCGGCGGGGCTGCGCCACGTCGTCCTGCACGGAGGGAGCATCGTCGCGACCGGTTCCGCCCGGACCGACCAGGGCGACCGGCCCTTCGGCGCGGTCTCGGCCGACAACGGGACGACCTGGCGCGTCTCCTGGCTCCCGGCCGGCCGGGCCGCCGCCGTGCAGGACCTGGCGGCCACGGACGACGGCGTGGTGGCGGTCGGCTGGGACGGCGTCCCCGGTGACGGCGACAGCGCGGTCTGGACCTCCGAGGACGGGGCGGCCTGGCTGCGGCACGACCCCGAACAGGGCAACCAGAGCGGCGAGGGCGCCCAGTGGCTGGGCGCGGTCGCGATCGCCGGGGACCGGGTGGTGGCGCTGGGCCGTTCCACCACCTACGACGCCGACCACCTCACCGTGTGGCGCTCGACGCTCGCCCCGGAGCGAT
This sequence comes from Streptosporangium sp. NPDC048047, assembly GCF_040653115.1. Lineage (NCBI taxonomy): Bacteria > Bacillati > Actinomycetota > Actinomycetes > Streptosporangiales > Streptosporangiaceae > Streptosporangium > Streptosporangium sp. NPDC048047. The sequence continues at coordinate 29,523 of NZ_JBEZNH010000028.1, forward strand.
GACCGGCCGCCGTGCCGTACGGCGCCCGGCGCGCACCGCGCGGCGACGGCCGGCCGTCGTGCCGTACGGAGACCGTACGGTGGCCGGAATCACCGCGGGGCGATGACCGACCACTCGGTGAGGGCCGCGAGCAGGCCGGGGGTCAGCAGGAGCCGGGCCAGCTCGCCGGGGGAGAACCAGCCCGCGTCGGCGGCGTCGTCGCCGGCCGCGAGGACGCCGCCGCGCACCTCCGCGAGGTAGTCGCGGATCTCGTAGACGACGCCGCCGGGCCCCGGCCGGTCCACCGAGCCGGCCAGGCGGCCCACGGCGACCGTCAGGCCCGTCTCCTCCAGCACCTCGCGCGCCACCGCCTCGGCGTCGGACTCGCCGGGCTCGACCCGGCCGCCCGGTATCGACCACAACCCCTCGCCGGGCGGGCGCCCCCGGCGTACGAGGAGCAGCCGCCCCGAACCGTCACGGACGATCGCGCCCACACAATTTACCCGCACGTTGAGAAGATTACGGCGGGATAACGAGCAGTGCCCTTGACGGAGGGGGCGCCGAGGACGCACCGTGGGTAATCGTGAGAGCCGCGCCTACCTGCCCACGGTGTTTCGGCCCGCTCCGCGCGCCCAGCGTCTGGTCGAGCGCCTGGAGATGCGCCCGGCACGGCGACGTCCTGCCGCTGCAGGCGCCGATGCACCCCTCCGCCGCCGCCGTCGAGGCCGTCGCCCGCGACGCCCAGGTGCCCGTCTGGCTGCCCTGGCCGCTGCCGCAGGGGTTCCTGGTCAACGGCCTGGCCCAGGCCGGAGACGACCGCACCGGGGCCAGGGCCACCGTGGTCGCCCTCTCCGGGCCGTCCCTGACCCGGGGGCCGGCCGACATGCTGGTGGTCGCCGAGGAGCCCGGCGTCGGGCTGGGCGCGGGGTACGCGGGGCTGGACGGTCCCGACCCCGGCATGGGGTTCGACGAGGGCCCGGCACACGCCAAACTCGACATCAACGGCCGGCCGACCCCGCTGTGGTGCGTGACCGGCACGCCCGACCGCGCGGTGTACGCCGGGGAGGCGCTGGGCAACTGGCTGTGGCTGGTCATCTGGCCGCCAGAGGCGGGCTACCTCATCACCCTGGCCGAGCTGTCCCTGCGCGACCTGCGCGACCACGACCAGGCGCTGGACCTGCCGTTCGGGGCGTTCTCGCCGCGCCTGGGCGGGGAGGGGCCGGTGGAGACCGGCGAAGAGGGCTGAGAAGAGAGCCGGGAAGACGGGGTCCCCGGCGGCTTGCGGGTAAAGTTCGGAAGCGTGACAGCGCGTATCGAACGAGTGGTGACCGAGGGGACCGTCGACGTCGACGGCGTCGAGTACGAGGTCGAGAACAACACCTGGATCATCGGTGACGACGAGGAGGTCATCGTCATCGACCCCGCGCGCGACGCGGAGACGATCCTGGCGGAGGTCGGCGAGCGGGAGGTGCTGGCCGTCGTCTGCACCCACGGCCTGCCCGACCACGTGGGCGCGGCCATCGAGGTCGCGGCCCGGGACGAGGCCGTGGTCGCCCTGCACCCCAAGGACCGGCCGCTGTGGCGGCGGACGTGGCCGGAGACCTGGCCGGACATCGAGATGGAGGACGAGGGCGTGTTCGGCGTCGCCGACGTCGAGCTGGAGGTGATGTCCACCCCGGGCGTCTCGCAGGGCGGCGTCTCCCTCTACTGCGAGGCCCTGTCGGCGGTGTTCACCGGCAAGACCCTGCAGGCCGACGGGCCGGGGAGGCTCGGCGACGAGTACCCCGCGCTGGCCGACCAGCTCACCGCGATCGGCGGCCGCCTGTTCACCCTGCCCCACGCCACGCGCGTGCTGCCCTCGCAGGGTGAGGAGACCACGATCGGCGCCCTGGAGCCGCAGTTCGACGACTGGCTGTCGGGTTCGCTGCTCCGCGGCCCGGAGACCGGCGGGACCGGTGAGGCAGAGGGTCCGCTGACCGACGGCACGAAGGCGGCCGGCATCCGCCTCGACCTCCGCGACCAGTGACCCCGTGGACCAGCTACCCCTGGAGGGCATGCCGCGGCGGCTCTACTCCTGCACGCCGTCGCGGCTGAACACCTGGCTCGACTGCCCCCGGCGCTACCGGTTCACCTACATGGACCGGCCCGCGCCGTCCAGGGGGCCGGCGTGGGCGCACAACAGCGTGGGGATCAGCGTGCACAACGCCCTCGCGGGGTGGTGGCGCGAGCCGTACGAGCGGCGGACGCCGGAGACGGCGGCCGCCCTGGTCGGCAGGGGGTGGATCGGCGAGGGCTTCCGCGACGCCGAGCAGTCGGCGGCCTGGCGGAAACGGGCCGCGGAGATGACCGGCGCCTACGCCGCGACCCTCGACCCCGCCGACGAGCCCGTCGGCGTCGAGCGGACGGTCGCCGCGCGGACACCGGTCATCGCGCTCTCCGGCCGCGTCGACCGGCTCGACCGGCGCGGCGGGGAGCTGGTCGTGGTCGACTACAAGACCGGCCGCCGGCCCTCCACCACCGACGACGCCCGGTTCTCTCTGGCGCTGGCCGTCTACGCGGTGGCCTCGGAGCGGATGCTGCGCACCCCCTGCCGCCGGGTGGAGCTGCACCACCTTCCGAGCGGCTCGATCGTGGAGTGGGAGCACACCGAGGAGTCGCTGGCCGGTCACCTGCGGCGGGCCGAGGAGATCGCGACCGAGGCGTCGGAGGCCGACGACCGCTACCGCGCCTGGGCGGGCCCGGCGCGCTCCACCGGGCGGGCCGGCCGTACGCAGCCGGAGGCCGGCCGTACGCCGCCGGAGGTCCCCGCGGAGATCGACGCGGTCTTCCCGCCCCGGACCGGTCCCCTGTGCTCCTGGTGCGACTTCCGGAAGCACTGCCCCGAGGGCCGCGCCGCCGCCGGCGACCGCGACCCCTGGGCCGCCCTGGCCGACGACTGACCCCGGCCCCGCCGGGCCCGGCTCGGGAGCCTTCGTTCCGCCGGGCCGGTCCGGGGACCGGTTGCCCGTCGGGGCCGTCGGGGCCGCTCAGTTCAGCAGGCGGGCCTCGGACTCGTTCCAGAACCGGGTGAGCGCGGCGGCCGTCGTCTCCGGGGCCTCCACCGCGGGGGAGTGGGCCGCGCCGGGCAGGACCACGCACTCGGTGCCCAGCCGGTGGGCCATCTCCGCCTGCGTCTCCAGCGGCCAGCCGTCGTCGTGCTCGCCGCACAGCACGAACGTGGGCACCCCGACCTGGGCGAGGTCGTCGCAGCGGTCCGGCGCCGACAGCACCTGGCGGGTCATCGCGACCATCCCGGTCACGGAGTTGGCGAGCAGCCGCCCGCGCAGGAACTCGACGATCTCGTCGGGCACGCCGGCCGCCAGCGCCTCCGGCTCCATCCGGGTCTGCCACAGCCGCTCGATGCCCGCCTCGGGCAGCTCGGCGAGCATGGCGCGGCTCACCTGGGCGCGCACCCCCGGGATCGAGGAGGGGCCCGAGCTCATCAGCGTGTAGGACGCGAACTTGGTGCGGCCGTCGATGACCGCCTCGCGGGCGACCAGGCCGCCGAAGGAGTGGCCGACCAGGTGGACGGGGCCGCCCCCGCCGACGTGCTGGGCCAGGACGTCGACGTCGTTGCCGAGCGCCGCGCAGGTGTAGGCGGCGGGGTCGTCGGGGCCCTCCGTCTCGTACTGGCCCCGCATGTCGATCGCGATGACCTCGCGGCCGGCCTGGGCGAGGGTCTGCAGGACCGCGATGAAGTCTTCCTTGCTGCCGGTGAGGCCGGGGACCAGGAGCGCGGGCCAGCGCTCGGCTATGCCACTGACCGGCAGGGCCTCCAGCGCGGCGAAGGTCCCCACGGCCGTCTCGATCCGCCGGGAACGGACGCCAGGAGGCAGGGTCAGAAATCGTGGCGTACTCACGTGGCCCCACGATACCTCTCCCCGCGGAGTGCCTTCGTGCGCCTGAGATGCGGAAAAGGGGCGCGACCCGATGGGTCGCACCCCTTTCGACGGGAGCCCGGGCCGCCCTCCCCCTCCGGGGCGGGTGCGGTCCGGGCCCTCCTCGTTCTCCTCCGTGCCTTCCGCCGGGCTCCGCCGCCTACTGCGGGCGGCGCGGACCCCGCTGCTGCCCCCGCGCGGGGGGACGGCGGCGGCTCTGCGCCCGCTCCGACGCCGCCGACGGGGCGATCTCGTCGTCGTCCGTCGCGAGGTCCGGCGACTGGAAGATCACCGTGAACGGACTCGCCGGAACGATCTTCTCCGGCTGCGGGCGGGAGGCCGGGACGTCGGGTTCGTCGTCCCACCGGCCGGTCGCCGGCTCCTCCTCCCGGACCACGTCGTCCCGGACCACGTCGTCCCGGGCGGCGTCGTCTCGGGCGACTTCGTCCCGGACGGCGTCGCTCTGGACTGCTTCCTCCCGGACGGCGTCGTCCGGGGAGGGGCCGCTCCGGTCCTCTCCGCCGAGGCTCACCTCGGGGTTCAGGCCGGACTTACGGCGACGGGACCTCGCGGGGCGCTCCTCCCGGGCGTCCTCGCGGGGCGCCGCGTCCGTCTCCGGCACGGCGGGCTCGGCGACCGGGCGCCGCGCCTCCTCGGTCACGAGCGGCGCGTTCTGCTCGCCGACGGCCCCGGCCGCCACGGCGGTCTCGGGGACCGCGGTGTCACGGGCGCCCCCGGCGTCGGGCCGGGACGGCTCCTCCACCGCTCCGGCGGCCTGTACGGCCTCCTGGGCGTTCCGGCCGCCCCGGGTACGGCGACGCTCCCGGGGGGTGCGGGCCGGACGCTCCCGGCGCTCCCTGGACTCCTCCTCGCGGCTCCGGCGCTCCCTGGACTCCTCCTCGCGACCCCGGCGGTCCCTGGACTCCTCCTCGCGACCCCGGCGCGGACCGCGCGAGCGGCTGCGGCCGGTCTCGCCGAGGTCCTCGATCTCCTCGGCCGCGAGGCCCGCCCGGGAGCGGTTGGCGCGCGGCAGCACGCCCTTGGTGCCCTCGGGGATGCCCAGGTCGGTGTAGATGTGCGCGGAGGTCGAGTAGGTCTCGACCGGCTCGGCGAAGTCGAGCGACAGGGCGTTGTTGATGACCTTCCAGCGGGTGAGGTCCTCCCACTCCACGAAGGTCACCGCGACGCCCGTCTTGCCCGCCCGGCCGGTGCGGCCGATCCGGTGCACGTAGGCCTTCTCGTCCTGCGGGCAGTCGTAGTTGACCACGTGGGTGACGTCGTCGACGTCGATGCCGCGCGCCGCGACGTCGGTCGCCACGAGAACGTCGATCTTGCCGTTGCGGAAGGCGCGCAGCGCCTGCTCGCGCTGGCCCTGACCGAGGTCCCCGTGGACGGCCGCGGCGGCGAAGCCGCGCTCCTTGAGGTCCTCCACGACCCTGTCGCATGCCCGCTTGGTCTCACAGAAGATCATCGTGAGTCCGCGGCCCTCGCACTGCAGGAGTCGGCCCACGATCTCGACCTTGTCCATCCGGTGCACACGCCAGACGAACTGCGTCGTCTGCGGCGTGGCCTCGGCCTCGGCGTCGTTGTTCTCGGCCCGCACGTGGGTCGGGCGGCTGAGGTAACGCCGGGACAGGGCGACGATCTCACCCGGCAGCGTCGCGGAGAACAGCATCGTCTGCCGCTCCGCCGGGATGAGCTTGATGATCCGCTCGATGTCGGGCAGGAAGCCCAGGTCGAGCATGCGGTCGGCCTCGTCCAGGACGAGGGCGCTGATCTGGCTGAGGTCGAGGTGCTTCTGCTTGACCAGGTCGAGCAGACGGCCCGGGGTGCCGACGATGACGTCGACGCCCTGCTTGAGCGCCTCGATCTGAGGCTCGTAGGCGCGCCCGCCGTACACGGTGAGGATCCGCGAGCCCAGCTTTCCCGCCGCCGTGACCAGGTCTTCGGTGACCTGGACGGCCAGCTCGCGGGTCGGCACGACGACCAGCCCGCGCGGCTTCTTGCGGTTCTTCCTGGGCTTGCCCACCCGCTGCAGCATGGCGACGCCGAAGGCGTACGTCTTGCCGGTGCCGGTACGCGCCTGTCCGATGATGTCCTGGCCGTTGAGCGCCAGGGGGAGTGCCATCTCCTGAATGGGGAACGGCGTGGTGATGCCCTCGGTCTCGAGGGCGTCAGCGATCTCCGGGTTGACTCCGAGGTCTCGGAACGTCGTCAGCTTGGCCTGCCTAAGTCTCCGTTGAAGGCAGTCCTGCCGGGACCACGGGCTGAAATGGTTCCCCGTGCCCGGGTCCTCGCGGAAGGGCCGGCCCTCTGATGTCATCAGCGACCGCTGCGGCGTCATGCCGACTTCGGGGGCGTCCAGGAGGTGAAATCTCCTGGGTTAACACGGGTGCGGTCGCACTTTCACAGAGCAGTGTACTCGATACCACAACGCGGAACCGATTTCTTGGTATTCCTGCGGAATGGCGGGGCCCGGTAGCTCGTAGGCTTCCCTGCATGAGTGATTCCCCTCCCGGTGTCGCCGACCTGCTCGGTGTCCTCGCCTACGCCGAGCTCACCGCCTTCCTACGGCTCGCCGAGGACGCCGCCCGGCTCGCCCCCACGCTGACCGACCGGGCCGCGCTCGGCGACCTGGCCGTGACCGAGTACGCCCATTTCCGGCTGCTGAGCGACCGGCTCGCCGCGCTGGGGACGGACCCGGAGGAGGCGATGGCGCCGTTCGTCGGGCCGCTGGACGACTGGCACGCCAGGACCGCGCCGCACGACTGGTTGGAGGCCCTGGTCAAGGCGTACGTGGGTACGGGGATGGCCCTCGACTTCTACCGTGAGGCGGCCACCCTGGTCGACGATGAGACCCGCCGGCTCGTCGACGAGGTGCTCGTCGATGAGGGACGCTCGCAGTTCGCGGTGGAGCGGGTGCGCGCGGCCATCGAGAACGATCACGTGGTGTGCGGGCGGCTGGCGCTGTGGGCCAGGCGGCTCGTGGGGGAGTCGCTCAACCAGGGCCGGAGGGTGGCCGAGGCCCGGCCGGAGCTGGCGGCGCTGCTGGTGGAGGCGGCGGGGGAGGACATCACCCGGATGTTCGGCCGGCTGACCGAGGCCCACGGCGAGCGGATGTCGGCCCTGGGGCTGACCCCCGGCCCCTGAGCCCGGCCGGACGGCGGACGGGCGCGCCGCGGGTCCGGGTCGCACAGGACCGGGTCGCAGGACCGGGTGCCCCCGAAAGGCCACCCGGAGCCGAGGCGCCGCCCCCGGATATGTCGGCTGATCGGGGAGCGTGAAGTCGCCGGACGGTTGTACGGTGCGAGACATGAGGGTCCCGCGCCGCTACGGCACTCCTCCGACCAGATGTGGACCGAACCGCTGGGCGCTCCGCGCCGTGCTGCGCCGGGGGGACGCGGACTGCCCCGCCGTCAGCCTGGGCCGCCACCCCGTCCATCGGGGCAGACGCCCGCCGGGCTGCCGCCTTCCGGGACGGGAGGACCGTCCGGGACGGTGCCCGGGGGACTGACCGGCCCGTGCCGGTCGGTCCCCCGGGGACTCCCGTCTCGTCAGAGGGTGCCGCCGAAGCCGACCGGCCGGTTCTCCTCCTCGCCGATCTCGATGAAACCGAGCGAGGCGATGGGGACCAGCACCTTGCGGCCGCCGGTGTCGGTGATGCTGAACACGCCGCGTTCGGGGGCCAGGGCCTGGTGCAGCTCCTCCTCGATCTGCTCGGCCGTCAGCTCGGTGTTCAGTATGAGCTCGCGGTGCACGGAGCGTACGCCGATCTTGATTTCCATCCTGCTCCCTTTCGACGAGGGTTGCTCGTCCCATGGTCGCCCCATCGGAGCCGCGAGCGCCGCTTGATCGCGTCAAGCGAACAGACGCGTCGCCTTCCGCCGGCGTCCGGCCGGACGCCCGCCGGTGCTCGGCCGTACGGCCCCGCGGGTGCTCGCCGTGCCGTCCCGTCAGTGCTCGGCGGTGGTGCGGGGGAAGCCCGATATGCCGCGCCACGACAGGCGGGCGATGAGCTGGGTGGCGGCGTCCTTGGGGATGGAGCCGCCGCTGCTGATCCAGTAGCGGGCGCTGACCTCGGCCATGCCGACCAGGCCGACGCCGAGCAGCCGGGCCTCGTCGCTGGAGCAGCCGGTGTCCTCCTGGATGACCTGGCTGATCATCTCGGCGCTCTCGCGGAGGTTGCGCTCGATGCGCTGGCGGACCGGGGCGACGTTGCGCAGGTCGGACTCGAAGACCAGCCGGAACGCCTCGCCCTGGGTGGAGACGAAGTCGAAGAACGCCCCGATCGCCGCCTGGACCCGCTGCTTGTTGTCGGTGGTGGAGGCCAGTGCGTCGCGGCAGCGGGCGATCATGTCGTCCACGTGCACGTCCAGCAGGGCGAGGTAGAGCTCCTGCTTGCCCGGGAAGTGCTGGTAGAGAACCGGCTTGCTGACGCCGGCCCGTTCGGCGATCTCGTCCATCGCCGCCGCGTGGTAGCCGTTCTCCACGAAGACTTCCTGGGCGGCGCTGAGCAGCTGGCGACGGCGGGCCATCCGGGGCAGCCGGGTGCCCCGGGGCTTGGCGTCCGGGGTAGCGGTCACGGCGTTCTCCTTGCGGGTGCTCCTGCTGTCCTGCGACATCCTACGCGTGGGTAACCAGGTCAGCGATAGTCGTCCTCGTCGAGCTCCACCACGCGGGTCTGCTCGGCGGCGTCGGCGGGGTCGGCGTCGAGGGGGATGTGATCCGGCCAGTCCGGACCGTCCTCCCGCACCGGGCGGGTCTGCTCGGCGGCGTCGGCCTCGGGGGTCTCGGGCGAGATCCCCGAGACCTGGCCGGGGGCGTCGTCGCGCGCCGGGCGGGACTGCTCGGCGGCGTCGGCCTCGGTCGCCTCGATCCCGATCTCCTCCCCCTCGGGAAGATCCGTGAGCGTCTCGTCGTCCAGATCCGCCGGACCCTGACCGCGTGCGTTGATTTCAGCCACTCGTCTGCTTCCGTTCTTCCGTGTGACCGGGCGAACATCGGACATCGCCCAGCGTACGACCTCGGGTCCCGCCCGCCGCGAAAGGCGGGGCATCGGAACCCCCATGGCGGGTAACTGCCCTGTCGGTGAGTTTTTACATCCACCTCGTTCATGTTCCGAACGTACGTGCGAAGATCGGCGGGGGCGGTCCCGAGACAGGGAGAGACCATGCGGAGCATCTGGAAGGGCGCGATCGCGTTCGGGCTGGTCACGATCCCGGTCGGGGTGCACACCGCGACCGAGCAGCGCAACGTCGCCTTCCACCTCGTGCACCGGGAGGATGCCGGCCGGGTCAGGTTCCGGAGGATCTGCGAGGTCTGCGAGCAGGAGGTGCCCTACGCCGACGTGGCCAAGGGTTACGAACTGCCGACCGGAGAGGTGGTCGTCCTGGAGAGCGAGGACTTCGAGGACCTGCCGCTCTCGACCTCGCAGCGGATCGAGGTGCTCCAGTTCTCCCCGGCGGACCAGATCGACCCCATCCTGCTGAACAAGTCCTACTACCTGGAGCCCGACTCCGAGGGCGTGCGCCCCTACGTGCTGCTGCGCGACGCGCTCGAACGCTCCCGCCGGGTGGCGATCGTCAAGGTCGCGCTGCGGCAGCGCGAGTCGCTGGCGGTGCTCCGGGTCAGGGAGGGGGTGTTCGTGCTGGAGACGATGCTCTGGCCGGACGAGGTGCGCCAGGCCGACTTCGGGTTCCTGGAGGAGGAGACCGAGGTACGGGCCCAGGAGCTGAGGATGGCCGAGTCGCTGATCGACAGCATGGTCGCCGACTTCGACCCCGCGCTGTACAGGGACGCCTACCGGGAGGCGCTCCAGGAGGTCATCGAGGCCAAGGTGGCGGGGCGCGAGGTCGTCACGCCGGCCGCCGCGCCCGAGCCCGGTCCCGCGCCCGACCTGATGGCCGCGCTCCGCGCCAGCGTCGAGGCGGCCAAGCGGCGGCCGCCCGGCGGGGCGCCCGCCGCCGCGCGCGGGTCCGCCGGGTCCACCGGGGAGAGCGGGGAGAGCGGGGAGGCGAAGACGCCGCGCAAGGGGAAGGCACGCCGTCCCGCCTGACACGCCGCTCCGTCTGACACGCCGTCCCGCCCGGCACGCCGCTCCGCCGCCGCCCGGTCCGGCGGTCGTCCCCGGTACGGCACGGTCACCGTACGGCGGGACCGTCCCGCTCCCGGAGCGCGGAGACATGCTCCCGGACGCCGGGGACACGCGGGGACATGGGGACGGGGGCCCCGCCGGCTCGATGCCGGTGAGGCCCCCGTCGTTGCGCGCGGACGCGAGGTCCGCCCGTGATCGGCCGAGTGTCAGCTGGTCGGCGCGGCGCCGGCGCCGCCCGCGGCACCCTCGTCACGGCCGCCACCGACGATCACCGGGTTGAAGCGCTCGAACTCGAAGTCACGGCGGGTCTGGGCCTGGCGCTCGCGCTGGGCCTGGGCGTTGTCGCCGTGCACGGTGTTGTAGTTGTTGTTGGCGGTGATGACCCGCAGCCTGAAGCGACGGTGGCTGCAGCGGCGGCCGCCCCAACCGCAGCCGCCGCAGCCGCCGCAGGTCTGGAAGCCGGCGACGGTGGTCTGCGCCACGGTGGCGCCGGCGGCCGTGGTGGCCGCACCCAGGCTGACGATGCCGCCGGTCAGCGCGGTGCTGATCGCGACGCCCGCGAGAACAGTCTTGAACATTTGTCTTTCCCCTTTTCGATGAGCGGTTTCCCGCTCGTTTCTCTGCGCTTCTTGAAAATGCGCGCCGTCCGGCGGATGACGCGCCGTTGCGAGCGGTGGCCATGGAATGGGTTTTCCGGCGGCGCCCGCCGCCCGGTCCCATTCGGTAAATGCCGTACGGGAATGTCCCGTACCGGCCGACGGGTGCCGTGCCGTGCCGAGTCGTCTCGTCTCCCCCCGGGGGCACCCGGGCCCGCCGGTCGGGCACCGTCTTTCGCGGAGAACGGTGTCCTCGTGCGGGCCCGGGCCTCACCCCCCGGGCGGGTTGGAACTCGTCACGGTCGCGAGCCGGGTCGCGCGCGGTCACCCGCTAGGGGCGCGTGCCGCGTCCCGGCCGGGCGACTGGTCAGTCCCCGCCACCCACGAACGGGTCGAACCGGTTGAAGTCGAAGTCCCGGTCCTCCTGGAACTGGCGCTGACGCTGAGCCTGCAGGTTGTCGCCCCGGACGTTGTTGTGGTTGTTGTTGACGGTGATGACCCTCAGCCGGAAGCGGTTGTGGCTGCAACGACGACCGCAGCCGCCGCCGCAGCCGCAGCGACGCCAGCCGCAGCCGCCGCCGCAGCCGCCGCAGGTCTGGAAGCCGGCGACGGTGGTCTGAGCCACGGCGGCGTTGGCCGCGGTCGCGGTGGTGGCCGCACCGAGGCTGACGATGCCGCCGGCCAGCGCCGTGCTGACCGCGACCCCCGCGAAGACGCTCTTGAACTTGGGCATTGCGTTTCCCCCTTGAAAGGATCGGTTGCCCCGCTCTGGCGTTTTCTTGATTTCTCGGAAAACGCCCGAGATGGCCCTTAAGGGCCGATCTCTCGCAGACTTGATTTCCGCCCCCCTTGGGCGACAAACAGAGATTGGCGGCTTTTACTTCTGCCTTATCTATTTATCGACGCGGTTAGACTCTTATTAATTGTTTTGCTGTGAAATGTCTTTAATGTCGCTTTTGTGCTGAGGTGGGCAGTGGCCGGTATCGTCGGATCAGAGGCCGTCACGGGCGCGACGCGAGAGGACAAGGGGTCATGAAGCTGATTCCGCCCTGGCCGGGCGAGATGGTCGACATCGGGGGGCAGCGCCTCCACGTGCGTTCCACCCCGCGGGGACCGGCCGAGACCGCCGTCTACGTGCACGGGCTGGCCGGTTCCGCGACGAACTGGACCGACCTGATGGCCGAGCTGTCGGATCTGGTCACCGGGCACGCCGTCGACCTCCCGGGCGCCGGCTACTCCCCGGAGCCGCCCGGCGCCGACTACTCGATCGACGCCCACGCCCGCTCGGTGACCGCGCTGGTCGAGCGGATCTCGGCCGGGCCCGTCCATCTGTTCGGCAACTCCCTGGGCGGCGCGGTCTCCGTGCGGATCGCCGCGACCCGCCCGGACCTGGTCCGCTCCCTCACGCTCGTCTCCCCGGCGCTGCCCGACCTGACCCCCCGGTACGGCCCGGCGCGGGTGGCCCTGTCGGCGGTGCCGAGGCTGGGTGACTGGGCCGCGAGCCGGCTGAGCATGCTGCCGCCCGAGCGCAGGATCAACGCCACGATGGCCATGTGCTACGCCGACCTCGGCCGCGTCCACCCCGACCGGCTGCGCGAGGCGGCGGAGGAACTGCGCCGCCGGGACGGCCTGCCGTACGCCGGGGAGTCGATGATCGGCTCGGCGCGCGGGCTCGTCGCCGAGTACTTCCGGCGCGGCGAGGACAACCTGTGGCGGCAGGCGGCCCGGGTGACCGCGCCCACGCTGGTCGTCCACGGCCGCTACGACCGGCTGGTCAATCCCCGGATGGCGGCCCGCGCCGGACAGACGTTCCCGCGCGTGCGACTGGTGCTGCTGCCCGACGCCGGGCACGTGGCGCAGATGGAGGTCCCGGGACGGGTGGCCCGGGAGGCCAGGCAGCTCATCACCGAGAGCACCGGGAGTGCCGGGAGTGCCGCGAGCGCCGGGGATGGCAGGAGTGCCGGAGACGCCGGGGGTGCCCGGTCACGGATCGGGGAATGACCGGGACGACCCCCGGGTTGTCAGTGGTGCGCGCCGTGCTCGCCCTGTGCCCGGCCGCCTCTTGAAGACCCCTGAAACGGGAGCAGAACTGTGTCGTTGCCACCGCTGGTAGAGCCGGCAGCCGAGCTGTCCGTCGACGAGGTGCGTCGTTACTCGCGCCATCTGATCATCCCCGACGTGGGGATGGCCGGTCAGAAGCGTCTGAAGAACGCCAAGGTGCTCTGTGTGGGCGCCGGAGGTCTCGGCTCACCCGCGCTGCTGTATCTCGCGGCCGCGGGCGTGGGCACGCTGGGCGTGATCGACTTCGACGTCGTCGACGAGTCCAACCTGCAGCGCCAGGTCATCCACGGCCAGTCCGACGTCGGCCGCCTCAAGGCCGAGAGCGCCGCCGCCAGCGTCCGGGAGATCAACCCGCTGATCGACGTGGTCGTGCACAACGTCGCGCTGAGCACCGACAACGTCATGGAGATCTTCTCCGGGTACGACCTGATCGTCGACGGCACCGACAACTTCGCCACCCGCTACATGGTGAACGACGCCGCGGTGCTGCTCGGCAAGCCGTACGTCTGGGGCTCGATCTACCGCTTCGACGGCCAGGCCAGCGTGTTCTGGGCCGAGCACGGCCCCTGCTACCGCTGCCTCTACCCCGAGCCCCCGCCCCCCGGCATGGTGCCCTCCTGCGCCGAGGGCGGCGTGCTCGGCGTGCTGTGCGCCTCGATCGGCTCCATCCAGGTCAACGAGGCCATCAAGCTCATCGCCGGCATCGGCGAGCCGCTGGTCGGCCGCCTGATGATCTACGATGCCCTGGAGATGAACTACCGCTCGGTCAAGGTCCGCAAGGACCCCGAGTGCGTGCTCTGCGGCAAGAACCCGACGGTCACCGAGCTGCTCGACGACTACGAGGCGTTCTGCGGCGCGGTCTCGGCCGAGGCCCAGGAGGCCGCCTCCGGCTCCACGATCAGCGCGGCCGACCTCAAGGCCATGCAGGACGCCGGCGAGGACGTCTTCGTCGTCGACGTCCGCGAGCCGAACGAGTACGAGATCGTCTCCATCCCCGGCGCCGTGCTCATCCCCAAGGGCGAGTTCCTCAACGGCTCCGCGCTGGAGCGGCTCCCGCAGGACAGGAAGATCGTCCTGCACTGCAAGTCCGGCGCCCGGTCCGCCGAGTGCCTGGCCATCGTCAAGAACGCCGGCTTCTCCGACGCCGTCCACGTGGGCGGCGGCGTGCTGAGCTGGGTCAAGACGATCGACCCGAGCCTGCCGACCTACTGATCCGACAGGGGGCGGCGTCGTCCCGGCGGCTCGGTGGCCGTGGGCGACCCCGGTCCACCGGCCGCCGTACGGGCGGCCGCCCTCCGTACGACCGCCCGGCCGCGCACCCCGCGCGGCCGGGCGGTCGTCGTTTCCACGGGTTCCACGGGTTCAGTGGCGGTTCACACTTGCATTTGTGGCGGTTCGCAGTCGTCCGACCGCATTAAGGTCAATGCGTGAGCGGGATGCATGATCGGCGAGGACGCGCCTGGCCGACGCCGGTCATCGCCTCGCTGCTCACACTGGCCTGCGCGATCGTGGCCGCGGTGGCGGCGAGCACCGCCGCGGCCGAGCTCACCCGCGGGCCGACCCCCGCGGAACTGGAGCGGGCCTCCCTCGGCGAGCTGGCCCGGCGCTGGCGGTCCTGGCCCGCCGGGCGGATCTTCCCCGGCACCGTCGGCTACGCCGCCGAACAGGGCGGACGGGAGAGCGCCCTGCGCGTGGGCATCTCACCGGAGACCCGGTGCGACCGGGCGGTGGACGCCGCGCTCCGCGGGGCGCTGCGCCGGGCGGGCTGCCGGGGGATCCTGCGCGCCACCTACATCGACGGGCTCCAGGGGGTCGTCGTCACCGTCGGCGTCGCGGCCTTCGGGACGGAGCAGGGCGCCACCGCGGCGGAGGCGGCGCTGCCCAGGGGCGGCCTCCCGACGCCGGGACTGCGGGCGCTCGCCTTCCCCGGCACCGTCACCGACCGGTTCGGCCAGGACGAGCGGCAGGGCGGCCTGGCACGGCGGGCCGGGCCGTACCTGGTGCTGGCCACGTTCGGGCAGGTGGACGGCAGGCCCGCCCGCGCGGCCGGGATCCAGCGGCCGACCGTGTTCTCCTTCGCCGGCGACATCGCCGACCGGATCCTCGCCGACCTCGCCACGCCCGCGCGGCCGGACTGCGCCTCCGGGGAGTGGCGGTGCTGAGGCGCGCGGCCCCGGCGGTCGCGGTGCTCCTCCTGACTGCGGCCGGTACGGCGGGGCCCGCCGGCGCCGCCCGCGCCGACGACGTGCGGACCGCCCAGGAGCCGGTGCTGCGGACGCTGGACCTGCCGAACGCCTGGCGGACCTCCAGGGGCGAGAACGTGACGGTCGCGGTGCTCGACTCGGGGGTGGACGCCGCCCACCGAGACCTCACCGGCTCGGTGGTGCGGGGCAGGGACTTCACCAGGGGAGCCAACCCCCCGGGCGTCGCCCCCGCGCGGCTGCACGGCACCTACATGGCCTCGCTCATCGCCGGGCACGGGCACGGTCCCGGCGGGGCCGACGGGGTCGTCGGCGTCGCGCCGGAGGCCGAGGTGCTGTCGGTGCGGGTGATCCTGGAGGACGAGGAGCCGGGCTTCCAGCGGTTCAACACCGCCGCGCGGTTCGAGAACGTGGTCGCCAGGGGGGTCCGGTACGCGGTGGACCACGGCGCCGACGTGATCAACATGTCGATCTCCAAGGAACTGGCGACGAAGGAGGAGCGGGCGGCGGTCCGCTACGCGATCTCCAAGGGGGTCGTGCTGGTCGCCGCCGCGGGCAACGACGGGGGCCGGGAGTCCGCCGGGACGGGCTACGCCCCCTACTCCTACCCGGCCGCCTTCCCCGGGGTCGTCTCGGTCGCCGCGGCGGACCGGAGGCTGCGCCGGGCGTCCTTCTCCAACCGCAACCCCTCGGTGCTGCTGGCCGCGCCCGGGGTGGACGTCCTCGGCGCGGGCCCCGGGGACGAGTACTGGGTGGGCCGCGGCACCTCCCAGGCGGCTGCGCTGGTGTCGGGCGTCGCCGCGCTGATCAAAGCGAAATATCCCCGTATGTCGCCCGCGCTGGTGGCGCAGGCGCTCACCGCCGGAGCCACCCGGCGGCCGAGCGGCGGCTACGACACCGGCCTGGGGTTCGGGGTGGTCAACGCCTCCCGGGCGCTGGCCGAGGCCGCCAGGATCCACCGCCACACCCTGACCGCCGGGGCGGGAGCGGTCCAGGACCCCGCGCGCCCGGTCGGCCGCGCGGCCGGACCGGTCCAGGTCGTCCGGCGCGACCGGGACAGGATCAACCTGTACGGGGGGATCGCGGGGGCCGCGGGACTGGGGGCCGCCGTGTCCCTGGCGGTGCTCGCCGTCTCCGCCCGCGCCGTACGCCGCCGCCGGACGGCCCTGCCGGTCCCGGACGGCGCGGACACGCGGGCGGTCCCGGGTGGCGGGGAGGCATAGGGCGGCGGGGCCCGGCGACGTAGCATCGAAGTATGTCGATGCCCGGGGGTTCGCAGGAGCCGCGGCGGCGCCTGACGGCCCCGGCGTCCGGCGCCCGCGGCGGGTGGCCGCCGCCCGGCTCCCGGACGTCCGGCGCCGCGCGGGCGCGGCGGACTCCCGCCTCCGCCGCCCCTGCCGTCCCCCGGCGGGTCCGCCCCTGGCCGGCCGCGTCCCGCGACCGGGCCGCCACCGAGCGCGCCGCGCGGGCGGCCCTGGAACAGGGAGTGCGGTTCCGCGCGGTCTTCCTGCTCCTGGCCGGGCTGATCCTGGTCATCGCCATGACCGACGTGCTGATCGGCGCGGCCGGGCTGGTCCACGAGAGCGGATCGCGCCCCCTCACCCCCGCCGAGCAGGACCGCTACGTCAAGGACGAGATCGCCGGGCGCTGGCGCACCTGGCCGGCGACCCTGGTCTTCCCCACCGAGCTGCAGTACGTCGGCCTGGGTGGGGCGCAGCAGTACGCCCGCCG
The DNA here is from genome assembly GCF_040653115.1 of Streptosporangium sp. NPDC048047. Lineage (NCBI taxonomy): Bacteria > Bacillati > Actinomycetota > Actinomycetes > Streptosporangiales > Streptosporangiaceae > Streptosporangium > Streptosporangium sp. NPDC048047. The sequence continues at coordinate 46,102 of NZ_JBEZNH010000028.1, forward strand.
GATCGGCCTGGCGCCCGAGGTCCCCTGCCGGGCCGGCACCGACGCCCCGGTCGGCACGACCCTCGCCGAGCAGGGCTGCCGCACGCTGCTGCGGGCCACCTACGCCGACCAGACCTCGACCTTCGTCATCACCGTCGGCGTCGCCGTCCTCGGCGACGAGGAGCGGCGGATGGCGGCCACCTCCCGGCTGGCCGTCGACGACCGGGTGGGGGTGCGGCCCGTGGCGTTCCCCGGTACGGCCGCCGCACTGTTCGGCGCGGCCCAGCGCCAGCGCAACGCCTGGATCGGGGTGGGCCCCTACGTCGTGTTCCTCACCGCCGGATACGCCGACGGGCGCACCCGCGAGGCGGTCGCGCCGGAGGAGATCCTGCACAGCGAACTGTGGCCGGTGGCGCAGTCGGTCGCCGGGCGCATCGCCAGGGCGCTGGGCGACGAGCCCAGCGCCGTTCCCCAGTGCACCCAGGGGAACGTGTGCTGAGGCCGGGCCGGCCGCGGGTGGCGGGCGCCCTGGCCGCGATCTTCCTGCTGGTCCCCGCGCCGCCCGCCGCCGCGGAGGCGCTGGTCTCCGCGCCGCCCGCCGCCGACGTGCTGGTCCCCGTGCCGCCCGCCGCCGCGGACGTGCGCCGGGACCAGCGCTGGGTGCTGCGGGCACTCGACGTCGAGCGGGCCTGGAAGGTCACCCGGGGCGCGGGGGTCACCGTCGCCGTGGTGGACAGCGCGGTGGACGCCGGGGTCGCCGAACTGCGCGGCAGGGTCGTCTCCGGGCCCGACATGGGCTCCCCAGAGAGCGTGCTCCAGGGGAGCCCCGAGCCGGGCATGCACGGCACCGCGATGGCCTCGCTCATCGCCGGGGCGGGCAAGGGCGACGGCGGCCTGCTCGGCGTCGCGCCGGAGGCCGGGATCCTCTCGCTGCCGCTGATCCCGCGCGAGGACGAGGACGGCGAGGGCGGGATCGCCGCCGCGCCGCCCAGGGTGGAGCGGCGGCAGGGCGCCGACAGCACGCTGGCCCGCGCGATCCGCTACGCCGCCGACCACGGGGCGAAGGTCGTCAGCATGTCGCTGGGCGCCTACGGGCCGCACCGGGCCGAGCGCGAGGCGGTCTCCTACGCGCTGTCGCGGGGCGTGGTGCTGGTCGCGGCGGCCGGGAACGACGGCGGATCGCCCTACACCGCGCGCCACGGCACCTCCTTCTGGAGCTTCCCGGCCGGATACTCCGGGGTCATCGGGGTGGGGGCGGTCGACGCCCGCGGCGAGCCGGCGCCGTTCAGCAGCGACAACCTGTCGGTCGCGGTCGCCGCGCCGGGGGTGGGCGTGCCGGTGGCCCTTCCGGGCGGCGGGTACGGCACGTCGGAGGGGACCAGTGCGGCGACCGCGCTGGTGGCCGGGGTCGCCGCCCTGATAAAAGCGAAATATCCGGATCTGCCGCCCTATCTCGTGTCGCGGGCCCTGACCTCCACCGCCACCTCCCCGCCCGCCGCCGGATACGACGACCATGTGGGGTTCGGCGTGGTCGACGCGGCGGCGGCGCTGACCAGGGCCGGGGAGCTGGCGGGCGTCCGCGCCGAGGCCGGGGGGCCTCCGGGCGGCCACTTCGGCGCCGGCGCGCAGGCCCCGGCGCCGGAACGGCCCGGCCCGGACCCGCTGCGCCTGTGGCTGTACGGCACCGGCCTGCTGACCGGGGTGCTGGCCTTCGCCGGGGCCGCGGTGGCGCTCAACCGGCGGCCCGCGCCGTCCGGCCGGGGCGGCTCCGGAGGATCGGACGGCCCCGGGGGATCTGGGAGATCGGGGGGACCCGGCGGATCGAGCGGCCCCGGTGATCCGGGCGGCGTCCCCGGCTCCGGGAGGCGGGGCGGACCGGTCCGCTCCGGCGGATCCGGCGGCCCTCCGTGGCGGCGCCGGCCGGGGTGGCCGGGGCCGCGGCGCGGACCGGAGGGGTAAGCGCCTCCAGGAGCCGGTTCGAACTCGATTCGAACGCGGTTTGGACACCGTTCGGACACTCTTCGTGCGCGGTGCCGTCCGAACTTCGGATCTCCGGCACGAAGGCGATCAAAGGTTCGCTAAGGTCGCCCCTCATGGGGTACGAGTTGCGCGTGGAGCGCCCGGCGCCTCTCGCCTTCGCGGAACTCGCGACTGTGCTGGGGCAGGCGGGGTTCGAGTTCCGCGGTTCACAGGAGAAGGGCGAGGTGCTGGCCCGCCACGCCGACGGCCTGCACGCCGTCGCGGTCTGGGACGGCGGCCTGTCCGGCGCGCCCGGGTCCGACTGGCACGTGGCCCAGCTCGCCCGGGTCTCGACGCTGCTGAACGCCAGCCTGGTCGGCGAGGACGGCGAGACCTACGCGATCCGCGAGGGCCGTCTGGAACAGCTGAACGGCCCGGCGTCCTACGAGTTCGGCAAGGTCGACGAGATCCTGGCCGCCGGACCGGCCGCATGGAGCCGGTAGGCCACCCGACACCGTACGCCGAGCGGGTGCTCGACGTGGTCGAGCGGATCCCACCGGGAATGGTCATGTCCTACGGCGACATCGCCGAGTACCTCGGTGAGGGCGGTCCCCGGCAGGTCGGCCGGGTGATGTCCCTGTGGGGCGGCGGCGTGCCCTGGTGGCGCGTCGTGCACGCCGACGGCACCCCGCCGCCGGGTCACGAGCGGCGGTGCCTGGAGCACTGGCGCCGGGAGGGCACCCCGCTGCGGGGTTCGGGTTCCCGTGCGGACATCCGTACGGCCAGATGGGATGGCACGCCCAGAAATCGGGCGTAATCGACGTCCGCGGGCCCACTACGATGGCGTAGGACAGCGATCTGTCCGAAAGGCGGTGCCTCCCCCCAATGGCCACCGGCGTCACACCCTCGCGGGCAGGCGGCGATCCCGTCGCCGACCGCCTGAAGGTCGTCCAGGATCTCTGCGATCGCGGGGAGCCCCTGGAATCGATGATGGCGACGGTGCTCGCCGAAGGGCTCACGCCCGCCCAGCGCCGCCGGCTCGACGCCGAGGTCCTGGCGGGCCCGCTCGGCGCCCGGCTGGACCTCGCGGTCAAGCGCGGCGCGGCCCGCAGGCGCGAGTTCGTCACCCTCGTCAAGCCGTACCTCGCCGGGGTGGACGCCAAGGTCAAGCGCGACCTGCCGGTGGCGCGCAGGATCGCCTTCCACCTGGTCGACACCCGCGAGGCGGACGATCTCGTCGAGGGCGACACGCTCCAGAAGATCGTCGCGGCGGGCGCCGAGCCGTCGCGCCGGGTCCGCAGGAAGATGCGCTGGTACGCCGACCTGCCGTTCCAGGACGAGCTCCCGGAGAGCATGTTCCGGCTGCGCGCCGCCGACCTCGTCCCGATCACGCGGATCGAGGACATCTCCTGGTCGGGCGGACGGCTGCGGATCACCGGCCACGCCTACCTCGCGGGCCTGTCGGTCCGCGGCCCTCGCTTCAACCACGCCACCGTCGTGCTGCGCGGTCCCCGCTGGCTGCCGCCCGTACGGCTGCGCACCCGCCGCGTCCTCGACCCCTCGGCGACCCACGGCGCCGCCGAGGCGGGCTGCAACTACGACTGGTCCGGCTTCGTCGCCGAGCTGCGTCCCTGGTCGCTGCGCTGGCGCGCCGGGGCGCGGACCGTGCTGCGCGGCGGCAGGCGGCTGCTGCGCCGCCGTTCCGTCGTGCGCGACACCACGACGTGGCGCGCGGAGATCGTGATCTGGAGCCGCGGCGCCCGCGCCGTCGGCCTGCTGCGCGGCCCCTCCACCGGCCGCACCGAGCGGCCCGCGGGCCTGGACATCGGCGACCGCCGGTGGATCCGCCCGGTCTGGACCTCCGACCGCGCCCTGCAGGTCGCGCTGCAGCCCACCCGGGCCGAGCTGACCGGGGTGACGCTGGACGGCGACCGGCTGGAGCTGCGGGTCTTCCTCCCCGGCAAGCAGCACGCCAGGGGCAACGCGCGGCTGGACGGCCACCGCATCGCTGCGGACTTCACCCCCGTCGAGGGCGGCACCGACGTCGTCGTGCCGCTCGCCGTACCGTCCCTGCTGCAGGAGCGCGACGGCGGCAGGCTCTGGGTGGAGCCCAAGGGCGAGCCCGCGGCCCCGGTGATGCTGGGCGGCGCCGCGGAGAGCCGCTCGGTGATCGGTGAGCGGGAGATCACCGTGCTGGGCGACCGGCGCGACCGCGTGTCGGTCTCCGCCCAGCGCGTCCGCCCCGTCGTCTCCGAGGCGGCCTGGTCCGCGGACGGCACGCTCACCCTCGCCGGCACCTACCCCGCCGCTCCCGGCGCGGTCGAGCTGAGCCTCAAGCACCGCACCGGCCTGATCCACACCGTGCCGCTGGAACGTGACGGCGAACGCTTCACGGTGCGGTTCGCGCCCGCCGCGATGCCCCGCTTCGCCGGGACCGTCTCGCTGGCGAGCGGCACCTGGAGCATGGCGGTCCGCGACCCCGGCGGGAAGATCGTGCCGGTCCGCACCGACCACGCCCTTCTCGGCTCGCTGGACGAGGAGACGAGGATCCGCGACGGGCGGGAGTACCGCCTGGTCTCCACGCGGTTCGACGTCCCCGTGCTGACCGTCGCCGAGCACGTGCCCGACGACGAGAAGGGCGCCGGCGGCCTGTACGCGCTGCAGCGCACCTTCTATCCCGCCCAGCGGGCCATGGAGCCGACCGACGCGACCGTCTACGTCTCCTACGACGGCCGCCAGTACGAGGGCAACGTCCGCGCGATCTACGAGGAGCGCGTACGGCGCGGCGACGAGCGCGAGCACATCTGGGTGGTCAAGGACGGCGCGTTCGTCCCGCCGGGCTCGGCCGAGCTGGGCTTCGGCCCGGACATCCGCCCGACGGTGGTCCGCTCCGGCAGCCGCGAGCACTACGCGGCGCTCGCGCGCTCCCGGTACGTCGTGGCCAACGGCTTCCTGCCGCCGTGGTTCCGGGCCCGCGAGGACCAGACGGTCGTGCAGACCTGGCACGGCAGCCCGCTCAAGCGCCTGGGCAACGACCTGCCGCACATGTCGCGCGACCCGAAGCCGGCGGCCTGGCACCGCCAGGCGGCCGAGGTGCGCGGCTGGGACCTGCTGATCTCGCAGAGCCCGTGGGCCACCCCGATCCTGCGCAAGGCGTTCGGCTATCGCGGGGAGATCCTGGAGAGCGGCTACCCGCGCAACGACGTGCTGTCGTCCCCCGACCGGGACGAGGTCGCCGCGCGGGTGCGGCGCGAGCTGGGCATCGCCGAGGGCTCCACCGTGGTGCTCTACGCGCCGACCTTCCGCGACTACGACCGCAGGAACGCCTCGGTGAAGCTGAACCTCGCCGAGGCGCGGCGGGTCCTCGGGGAGGGCCACACGTTCCTGGTCAGGGGACACCCGATGCAGGCGGCGCCGAACGTGTCGCGCGACCTCGCACTGGACGTCACGACATATCCGGAAGTGACGGATCTGTTGTTGATCGCCGACGTGCTGATCACCGACTACTCGGCCATCATGTTCGACTTCGCCGCGACCGGCCGTCCGATGCTCTTCTTCACCTACGACGCGCAGCGCTACTCGGCCAAGCGGGGCCTGTACCTCGACCTCGCGGCCGAGGTCCCCGGGCCGCTGCTGACGACCGCCGCCGAGGTGACGGAGGCGCTGCGGACGATCGACGAGGTGGCCGCCGCGCACGCCGACCGCTACGAGCGGTTCCGCCGCACCTACGCGCCCCGCGACGACGGCAAGGCGACCGGCCGGGTGGTGGACCACGTCTTCGGCGGCTCCTGACACGCGGGGGCCGGGCCGCGGTGAGGCCCCGGTCCGCGGGTCCCGCTGTTCCCCGGCGGGACCGGTGGGATCCGGCCCGGAAGGCCCGCGGGGCGCTCCGGTGTCCCGCGGCGTCCCGGCTCCGGTGAGATCTTCAGACATTCTGTGAGATTTCCGACGGCCCTTGGCCGCCGGGGAGCGTTCCCTCCGAGGTCCGGCGGGGTCCCCCGGGCGGCCCGCCCGCCGCCGCGGCGTCTTTCACCGTGCGACTCGCGCCGACTCGGCACGATCATCGCCCGGGATCTGGTGGAATGACGAGTTGTGAGTGGTCAGGGTTGGCGTCTGGTACGTCGTGAGGGCGCGGGGAAGGCTGTTGCCCCCGTGCTCGACGAGCACCAGCGTGCGGTGGTGGCGCATGGGAGCGGCCCGCTGCTCGTGCTCGCCGGACCCGGCACCGGCAAGACCACCACGATCGTGGAGAGCGTCGTCGACCGGGTCGAGCGGCGGGGCGCCGACCCCGAGCGGGTGCTGGTCCTCACCTACAGCCGCAGGGCCGCCGAGGAGCTGCGCGAGCGCATCACCGCCCGCATCCGCCGTACGACCCGCACCCCGCTGGCGATGACCTTCCACTCCTACGCCTACGCCCTGCTGCGCCGCGAGGCCGTCCTCGCCGGACGGGTTCCGCCGCGTGTGCTGACCGCCCCCGAGCAGCTGCTGGAGATCCGGCGGCTGCTCCACGGCGAGCTGGAGGACGGCGCCCTCCAGTGGCCCGAGGACATGCGCGAGGCCCTCGCCACCCGCGGCTTCGCCCAGGAGCTGCGCGACTTCCTGGCCCGCGCCACCGAGATCGGCCTCGGCGGGCGCGACCTCGTCGAGCTGGGCCGCACGCACGGCCGCCCCTCCTGGGTGGCCGCCGGGCGGTTCGCCGACCGCTACCACACCCGGTTCGACCTCGACGCCGAGCCGGTGCTCGACTACGCCGACCTGATCCGCGCCGCCGCCGCCCTGCTCGCCGAGCCCGAGGCGCGGCTGCGCGAGCGGTCCGCCTACGACGTCGTCTTCGTCGACGAGTACCAGGACGTCGACCCGGCCCAGGAACTGCTGCTCCAGCAGCTCGCGGGGGAGGGCCGCGACCTCGTCGCGGTCGGCGACCCCGACCAGTCGATCTACGGCTTCCGCGGCGCCGACGTGCGCGGGATCATGGACTTCCCCGACCGGTTCCGCCGCGCCGACGGCTCCGGGGCGCCCGTCCTGGCACTGCGCGTCTGCCGCCGCAGCGGCCCGGAGCTGCTCCGGGCCACCCGCCGCGTCACCGCCCGCCTGCCCTCCCCGCTCGGCGGCGCGGCCCACCACCGCGACCTGCGCGCCCTGCCGGACGCCGTCCCCGGCGAGGTCCGGGTCGTGGTGACCGACGGCGCGACCCAGGAGGCCGCCGTCGTCGCCGACACGCTGCGCCGGTCCCATCTGCTGGACGGCGTCCCCTGGTCGAGGATGGCGGTGCTGGTCCGCTCGGCCACCCGCCAGCTCCCGCTGCTGCGCCGCGCGCTGGTGAGCGCCGGGGTGCCGGCGGTGGTCGGCGGCGGGGAGGTGCCGCTGTTCCAGGAGCCCGGCGTGCGGCCGCTGATCCGGCTGATCCAGGTCGCGCTCCACCCGGAGAACCTCGACGAGGCCATGGCCGAGGAGCTGCTGACCGGCGCGCTCGGCGGCACCGACATGATCGGCGTGCGCCGCCTGCGCAGGGCGCTGCGGATCGCCGAGCACGAGGCGCTGCTCCACCCCGACGAACGCGACGTCCCCGGCGGCGATCAGCCCCGTGACGACGACGCCCCCGGCGACGACCCGTCCCGCGAGGACGAAATCCCCGGCGGAGACGTGCCCGGCCCGCGGGACGACGCCGGCGCGCCGGAGGGGGACGGGTTCCCGATCCCGCTGGAGGAGCGCGAGGCGCCGGCGCCCCGCTCGTCCGGTGAGCTCCTCGTCGCCGCGCTCAAGGACTCCCGGGAGCTGGTCCGGGTCGAGCCGCACGTGGCGCTGCCCGCCGAGCGGGTGGCCCGCCTCATCGCCGGCGCCACCGAGGCCGTACGGCGCGGCGGCACCGCCGAGGACGTGCTGTGGACCGTCTGGAAGACCACCGGCCTGGCCGAGAAGTGGACCGAGACGAGCCTCTCGGGCGGGTTCCGGGGCGCCATGGCAGACCGCGACCTCGACGCGGTGGTGGCGCTGTTCGACCACGCGGCCAAGTTCGTCGACCGGCTCCCGCACGCCGGCGTCGAGGTGTTCGTGGAGGACCTCGTCTCCCAGGAGATCCCCGGAGACTCCCTCGCCGAGCGCGCCCCCGACGCCGACTCGGTGCGCATCCTGACCGCGCACCGCTCCAAGGGCCTGGAGTGGGACGTGGTGGTCGTCGCCGGCGTCCAGGAGGGCGTCTGGCCCGACCTGCGGCCGCACGGCCCGGTCCTGCGCACCGACGACATGGTCGCCCGGGCCCGCGGCTCCGAGAACGAGAGCCCGTCCGCCGTCGCCGCCGCCCTGACCTCCCAGGTGCTGGCCGAGGAGCGCCGCCTGTTCTACGTCGCGGCGACCCGGGCCAGGAAGCGGCTCGTCGTCACCGCCGTCGGCGGGGAGGACAGCGAGGAGCGCCCCTCCCGGTTCCTCACCGAGCTGGTGCCCGGTTCGGGCGAGGACGTCGGGGTCGACGAGCGTTCCCGCTGGCTGAGCATGTCGGCGCTGGTCGCCGACCTGCGCTCGGCGGTGACCGACTCGACCCGGCCCGCCCCGCTGCGCAGGGCCGCCGCCGAGCACCTGGCCCGGCTCGCCGTCGCCGGGGTGCCCGGCGCGCACCCCGACGAGTGGTACGCCCTGACCCCGGTCTCCGACGACCGCCCGCTGAACTGGCCCGACGGCATCGTGCGCATCTCGCCCTCGGCGGTGGAGAACTTCACCAAGTGCGGCCTGCGCTGGCTGCTGGAGACCTCCGTCGGCGCGGGCGGCACCGACGCGGCCCGGGGCCTGGGCACGGTCGTGCACGCCCTGGCCGTGCTGGCCGCGACCGGCATGCCGAGCGAGGAGACGCTGGGCAAGCGCCTGGACGACGTCTGGGGCGAGCTCGACTTCGGCGGCCTCTGGTACAACCGCAAGCAGCGCCGGGTGGCCGAGGAGATGGTCGCCAAGTTCCTGCGCTGGCACCGGGAGAACCCCCGCGAGCTGGTCGGCCTGGAGGAGGCGTTCGTCGCCACGCTCGCCGACGGCGTGCAGATCAAGGGCCGGGTCGACCGCGTCGAGCGCGACGCCGACGGCCGGGCGGTGATCATCGACATCAAGACGGGCAAGAACGGCCCCAAGGACGCCGACCTGGACCGCCACCCCCAGCTCGGGGTGTACCAGCTCGCCGCGCTGCTGGGCGCCTTCCAGCGGCACGGGATGACCGAGCCCGGCGGGGCGGCCCTGGTCCAGGTGGGCGACGCGGCGGGCAAGAAGGACGCCAAGGAGCAGATCCAGCGGCCCCTGGCGGAGGACACCGACCCCGGCTGGGCCCGCGACATGGTCGAGACCGTCGCGACCGGCATGTCGGGTCCGTTCTTCCAGGCCAAGGTCAACGACGGCTGCCGTACGTGCGCCGTGCGGTCGAGCTGCCCGGTCAGCAAGAACGGAGACCAGGTGTGCTGAGCCGTACCACCCGGCGCGGGGCCGCGCCGCGCCGTTCCCCGGCGTCCCGTGCCACGCCGTGCCGTGCCCGGGAGCGCCGCGTCGCGCCCGGCCGGGCCGTACCGCGCGGGGGCGCCGCGTGCTGAGCCCGATCCAGCTCGCCGAGAAGCTGGGCATCCTCCCCCCGACCCCGGAGCAGGCCGCGGTGATCGAGGCCGGCCTGGAGCCGATGGTCGTCGTCGCGGGCGCCGGGTCCGGCAAGAGCGAGACCATGGCGGGGCGGGTCGTCTGGCTGGTGGCCAACGGCCTGGTCCGCCCCGACCAGATCCTCGGCCTGACCTTCACCCGCAAGGCCGCGGGCGAGCTGGCCCACCGGGTCCGCGAGCGCCTGGCCGGCCTGGTCGCCGCCGCGCAGGTCCCCGCCGAGCTGCTGGAGGGCGAGCCGACGATCTCGACGTACCACGCCTACGCGGCCCGGCTGGTCACCGACCACGCCCTGCGTGAGGCGCTGGAGCCGACCATGCGCCTGATCAGCCCGGCCGTCTCCTGGCAACTCGCCCAGCGGGTGGTCAGCGGCTACGACGGGCCGATGGAGCAGATCGAGTGGGGCCCGGCCACCGTCACCCGGGCGGTGCTGGAGCTGGCCGGTGAGCTGGCCGAACACCTGCGCACCCCGGCGGACGTGCGGGAGGTCGGCGCCTGGCTCACCGACCGCTACGGCGAGCTGCCCGGCTCGCCCACCCTGGCCCAGCGCCGCCCGCTGGTCACCCAGCGGGCCCGCGAGCAGCTCCTGCCGCTGGTGGAGGCGTACGGCAGGCTCAAGCGGCGGCGCGAGGTCGTCGACCACGGCGACCAGATGGCGCTGGCCGCCCGGATCGCCTCCGGCCACCCCGAGGTCGGGGAGATCGAGCGGGGCCGGTTCGCCGTCGTCCTGCTGGACGAGTACCAGGACACCAGCCACGCCCAGCTCGTCCTGCTGCGCGCGCTGTTCGGCGGCGGCCACCCGGTGACCGCCGTGGGCGACCCCTGCCAGTCCATCTACGGCTGGCGCGGCGCGTCGTCGGGCAACCTCAGCCGCTTCCCCCGCGACTTCCGCACCCCCTCCGGGGAGCCGGCCCCGGTCAGGTTCCTGTCGGTCAGCTTCCGCAACGGCGACGCCGTGCTGGACGTCGCGGCGCGGGTGCAGCTCCGGCTCCGGATGGAGTCGCGGGACGTGCCGGTGCTGGTTCCGGGCGGCAACCGCATCCAGCGCGGGCGGGTGACGTGCGCCTTCCACGAAACCGCCGACGACGAGGCCGAGTGGGTCGCCGCGGAGATCGCGCGGCTGCTGGGCAGTGAGAGCGCGCCCGACGGCCTGCCGTGGGGCGACGGCGAGCGCAGGAAGGCCAAGCAGAGCGCCTGGGGCGGCCCGCAGTGCCTGCAACCCCACGACGTGGCGATCCTGGCCCGCAAGCGGTCGCAGTTCCCCGCGCTGCGCCGGGCGCTGGAGGCCCGCGGCATCCCGGTCGAGGTGGTCGGCCTGGGCGGGCTGCTCGCCGTACCGGAGGTCGCCGACGTGGTGGCCACGCTGCGGGTGGTCTACGACCCGTCGGCGGGCGACGCCCTGGTGCGCCTGCTGTCGGGTCCGCGCTGGCGGATCGGCCCGGCCGACCTCAAGGAGCTGGGCGACCGGGCGCGCGAGCTGAACCGCGAGCACCGGGAGGAGTCCGAGGGCCCGTCCGCCGGGTCCGATCCGCTGGACCAGGTCGTGGCCGACCTCGCCGAGGAACGCGGCAGCCTGGTCGACGCCCTCGACGAGCTGCCCGAACGCCCCGAGTGGCAGGAGGCGTTCTCGCCGCTGGCCCGGGTGCGGCTGCTGGCCATGGCCCAGGAGCTGCGGACCCTGCGCGCCCACACCGGTCAGCCGCTGCCCGACCTGATCGCCGAGATCGAGCGCAGGCTCGGCCTGGACATCGAGGTGGCGGCCCGGGGGACGGCCGTCGGCCCGTTCGCCTCCCGCGCCGACCTCGACGCGTTCCTCGACGCCGCCGCCCGGTTCGCCGGGGACTCCGAGGACCCGACGCTGGGGGCTTTCCTGGCGTTCCTGAAGGCGGCCGACGAGGAGGAGAACGGCCTGGACGCCGGCCGGGTGGGCGAGAGCAACAGCGTGAAGCTGATGACCGTCCACGCCTCCAAGGGCCTGGAGTGGCCGGTCGTCGTGGTGCCCGGAATGTCGCAGGCGCTGTCCAAGGCCGGGACGCTCACCGTGGGAACGATCTTCCCGGCCCGTCCGACGACCAGTCCCCGGTGGACGGAGAACGCCCGTAAGCTGCCCTACCCGTTGCGCGGCGACGCCTCGGACCTGCCCCGGCTGACCGGGCTGTCGAAGGAGGAGCTGGGCGACTTCGACGAGCGTTGCCGCGACCGCGACCTGCTGGAGGAGCGCCGCCTGGCCTACGTCGCGGTGACCCGCGCCCACTACCTGCTGATCGCCTCCGGCTACCGCTGGGGCACCGGGTCCAAGCCGCTCCTGCCGTCCGAGTTCCTGCTGGAGATCCGCGACACCTGCGGCCGGGTGGCGGCCTGGGCGCCCGAGGCGGCCGAGGACGCCGTCAACCCGCTGCTCGCCGAACCCGCCGAGTCGGCCTGGCCGGTCAGCCCCGACGACGCGCGTTACATCGCCGTCCGCGACGGCGCCGACCTGGTCGAGGCCGCCCTCGCCGCCCTCACCGGCGGCGACGCCCCCGCGGACCCGTCCGGCCGTACGGCGGGCGGGCCCGGTACGGTGGGCGGCTCCGAAGCCGGTACGGCGGACCCGTACGTGCCGCTCGGCGACATCCCCCTCCCGCCGGAGGACGAGGAGGTCCCCTTCCCGGACGATCCCTGGGACGTCCCGGAGGACGCGTGGGACGCCTCCGGCGGCGCCGCCCCGGCGGATCCGGAGGCCCCGGAGTCCGCGGAGTCCGCGGAGCCCGTCGCCGGTCAGGACGGGCGGGAGGACGCGGCGGTGACCATCGCCGACCAGGCCGCCCACCTCGCCGGATTCGGGGACGACCCGGGCAACCGGCACGCCAGGACCCTCGCCGAACTGCGCGGCTGGGACCGCGAACGGGCCAGGGCGTGGGCACGCGACACCGAGCTGTTGCTCAGGGAGCGGGAGACCAACCGGCGGCGCGGCGGCGGCCGGGTCGAGTTGCCCACCCACCTGACCGTCTCCTCCCTGGTCACGCTGGCCTCCGACCCCAAGGCCCTGGCCCGGCGGATCCGCCGTCCCGTGCCGCGCAGGCCCGCGCCGCTGGCGCGCAGGGGCACCTCCTTCCACAGCTGGCTGGAGTCCCGCTGGGGCCAGCAGCGGCTGATCGACGAGCTCGACCTGCCCGGCGCCTTCGACGACGGCTTCGAGGAGGCCGACGCCCGCCTGGAGGAGCTGCGCGCCCGGTTCGAGGAGAGCGAGTGGGCCTCCCGGGAGCCGATCGAGGTCGAGGTGCCGTTCGAGACGATGATCGCCGACCGGCTGGTCAGGGGCCGGATGGACGCGGTGTTCCAGACCCCGGACGGCCGCTACGAGGTCGTCGACTGGAAGACCGGCCGCCGCCCCGAGGGCCGGAAGGCGGAGACGTCCGCGTCGGTGCAGCTCGCCGCCTACCGCCTGGCCTGGTCCCACCTGGCCGGCGTCCCCCTGCCGGCGGTGAGCGCCGCGTTCCACTACGTCAGGTCCAACGAGACCGTCCGCCCGGCCGACCTCCTCGACGAGCGCGGCCTGGCCGCCCTCATCGAGTCGGTCCCCGCCGTCGGCTGACACTCCGTTCCGGGTCTCCGCGGCGTTCGCCGAGGACCCGGCGTGTCCCGCGACCGGCGGAGACGACGGCCGCCGTGAGTGCGGCGGGGGCGTCAGGGCTCACCGGGCTCCGGGGAGATCCCGGTCGGCCTGTGGCCGGGGCCTCATCCCGGCGAAGAGGGCGTCGAGGATCCGGTCGACGTACTCATGGGTCAGTTGCTCCTGGGTGATCAGGAGCTGGAAGTACAGCGGGCCGGACAGGACCGCCATCGCCAGGCCGAGATCGAAGGCGTGCGACAGCTGGCCCTGGTCACGGGCCGTCTTCAGCCGGGCGACGGTCTTGTCCGCCTGCGGGGTGATGAAGCGCTCGTTGAGCGTGGCGGCGATCCGGGGATCGTGCTGGGCCTCGCCGACCAGGGCTTTGAACAAGGGGCCGAAGGGTGGCCTGCCCAGCAGGTCGACGGCCGCGTAGATCTGCGTGCGCAGGTCGGCGACGAGGTCGCCGGTGTCGGGGTAGTCCAGGCCGGGCTCGTTCAGCGACAACAGCGAGTCGAGCAGCAGGGCTCCCTTGGAGGGCCATCGGCGGTAGATGGTCTGCTTGCCGGCGCCCGCGCGGGCCGCGACCGCCTCGATGCTCAGCTTCGCGTAGCCGATCTCCTGACCGAGTTCCAGCGTGGTCCGCATGATGGCCTCGGTCCGGTCGGCGCCGCGACGATGGGGCGTGTCGGTCATGCCGCCACTTTATCGGTACGGAACGGTCCGTACTTGACGCTGAATCCCGGTTTGGACATCGTCTTATCGGTACGGTACGTTCCGTACAGATAAGAGCGGCCAGACCGGAGTCCGTCCTCAGGGGCCCGCGAGCGGGTGCGCCCCGCCTCGGCGCGCACGACGTCCGGGTGACCGGGTCTGACGTTCCTCACCACCACCTCACCTCACCTCACCGGAAAGACGACGCTCCCGTGATACCCGTTCCCGCCGACCCGACCGTGGTGCACCCCATGCCCGGCCAGCCGCGCCTGGTGCTGCTGAAGCCCCTCATCACCTCGCCGCTGATCGAGGCCGGGGAGTTCTCCTACTACGACGACCCCGACGACCCGACCGCCTTCGAGACCCGCAACGTGCTGTACCACTACGGGCCGGAGAAGCTGGTCATCGGGAGGTTCTGCGCGCTGGGCGAGGGCGTCCGGTTCATCATGAACGGCGCCAACCACCGGATGGACGGCCCCTCGACGTTCCCCTTCCCGATCATGGGCGGCTCCTGGGCCGAGCACTTCGACCTCATCACCGGCCTACCCGGACGGGGCGACACCGTGGTGGGAAACGACGTCTGGTTCGGCTACCGGTCCACGGTGATGCCCGGCGTCCGCATCGGCCACGGCGCGATCATCGCCTCGGGCGCCGTCGTCGTCGAGGACGTGCCCGACTACGGCGTCGTCGGCGGCAACCCCGCCAGGCTCATCCGCCGCCGCCACAGTGACGCCGACATCGCGCGTCTCCTGGCCCTGGCCTGGTGGGACTGGCCGCTGGAGCACATCACCGCTCACATCCGCACGATCATGTCCGGCAGCGTCGACGACCTGGAGAAGGCGGCGCCCGCGCGGATGTGACCGGTGCCCCCACCCGCCGTTGAAATCCCCTTCACCACAGAATCGAGTTGCCCGATGTCTGCTCCGTCCCATCCCGGCTCGTTCACCGACTGGCTCGGCGACCACGCCGCCCCGCTCACCCACCTCGACCCGGAGGCGCCGCTCGACGACCTGGAGCCGCTGCGTGAACTCGTCGGAGCGGCCCGCGTCGTCGCGATCGGTGAGAACTCCCACTTCATCACCGAGTTCTCGCTCATGCGCCGGCGCATCCTGCGGTTCCTGACCGAACGCTGCGGCTTCACCGTTCTGGCCTTCGAGTACGGCTTCAGCGAAGGGTTCCCGCTGGACGCCTGGGCCCAGGGCGAGGGCCCCGACGACGAGCTGCGGGCCCGGCTCGCCGAGGCGATCCCGGTCGGGGTCGGCGAACCGCTGCGCTGGATGCGCCGGCACAACGCCTCGGCCGGGGTGCCGGTGCGTTTCGCCGGGATCGACGTCCCGGCGGCCGGTGGGTCCCTGCTGCCCGCGCTCGCCCCGGTCGCCGACTACCTGCGCGAGGCCGATCCCGAGGTCCTCCCGATGATCCAGGAGGCGATGCGGATCGCCGGGTCGTTCGCCGGCGCCTCCGCGGCCTCGGCCGCACCGGCCTGGACCCGCCTGACCGCCGCCGAGCAGGACGCTCTCAGCGCGGCCCTGATGCGGCTGCTCATGCGGTTCCGTGCCGTCGAGCCGTTGTACGTCTCCCGCACCGGCCGGGACGGCTACGACATCGCCCTGCGCCGCCTTGAGGCCGCCTGCGCCGCCGACTACGGTTTCCGCGCCATGGCCGGCCTGTTCGCCGGCACCGGCCTGACCGCCGACACCTCGGCCAGGGACGTCTACATGGCCGGGTCGGTCCTGTGGCACCTGGAACGCCTCGGCCCCGCTGCCCGCATCGTGCTGGCGGCCCACAACGCCCACATCCAGAAGACGCCGGTCTCCTTCGACGGCCATCTCACCGGGCTGCCCATGGGACAGCACCTCCACCATGCGCTCGGCGACGACTACGTCGCCCTCGCCCTGACCAGCTCCGCCGGGCACACCGCCGACATGCGTCCCGACGAGGACGCGCGCTTCGGCTTCACCATCGACGACACCGAGCTGCAGCCGCCCGAGCCGGGAAGCGTCGAGGCCGCCTTCGCCGAGGCCGGGCTCGGACTGAGCATCGCCGACCTCCGCAGGGCGCCCCGCGAGACCCCCGGCCCCGACCGCTACCGGATCCAGAGCGCCTACCTGCACACGCCCGTCCTGGACGCGTTCGACGCCGTCCTCACCACCCCGGTCTCCACCGTCGCCGACATCGAGGACTGAGATGCGACACATGAAGAACGCCGACGTGGTCATTGTTGGAGCCGGCCCGACCGGCCTGATGCTGGCGGGTGAACTGAGCCTGGCCGGGGTGCGGCCGCTGGTGCTGGAGCGGCACCCGCACCGCCGCGACACCCCGAAGGCCGGGGGTCTCGGCGGGCAGATCCTGGAGCTGCTGCGCTACCGTGGCCTGCTGGAACGCTTCCAGGCGGCCTGCACCGGCCCCGTCCCGGCGCCCCGGTTCCCGTTCGGCGGGGTGCATCTGGACTTCACCCGGATGGCGGATCCGCCGCTGCACGCGCTGCCGCTGCCGCAGCAGTCGCTGGAGAGGCTGCTCGACGAACGCGCCGGCGAGCTCGGCGTGGACGTCCGGCGCGGGCACGAGGTCACCGGGGTGAGCCAGGACGACACCGCGGTGACGGTGGACGTGCGGGGCCCGGACGGTCCGTACCAGGTGAACGCCCGCTACCTGGTGGGCTGCGACGGCGCGCGCAGCGGGATCCGGGACCGGGCCGGCATCCCGTTCCCCGGCGTCACCTACCCGGAGGTCAACCGGCTGGCCCAGGTCACCCTGTCCGACGAGGTGACCGTGCTGGACAACGGCGATCTCGACGTCCCCGGCTTCGGCACGGTCCGTGCGGGTTTCACCCGCACGGACCGGGGCCTGCTCGGCGTCGGCTCCTCACCCGGCGCCCGGAGCGTCTCCCTCTACACCATCGAGGACGAGAGCACCGAGTACGACGACGACGTCCCGATGACGCTGACCGAGCTTCAGGACAGCATCCACCGCGTACTCGGCGCGCACCTGCCCCTGGCCGGATCGACGCGGCTGTCGCGCTTCACCTTCAAGGCCCACCAGGCCGAGCGCTACCGGGCCGGGCGCATCCTGCTGGCCGGTGACGCCGCACATCTGTTCCCCGCCACCGGGGTGGCGCTCAACGCCGGCCTGCTGGACGCGGTCAACCTGGCCTGGAAACTGGCCGCGGAACTCCACGGCCGGGCGCCGGGCGGCCTGCTGGACACCTACCACGACGAACGCCACCTCGCCGGCGCCCGTACCATGCTGCACACCCGGGCCCAGGTGGCGTTGCGACGCGGGCACGACGAGGCCGCCGAAGCACTGCGCGAAGTGTTCTCCGAACTGCTCGCCGACGAACAGCCGCTGCGCCGCATGGGAGCGCTCGTCGCCGGAACCGACATCCGCCACCCCATGCCCGGCTCGGGCCACCACCCGCTGGCCGGAACCTTCGCCCCCGACCTCACCCTGCACACCGACCGGGGGATCACCGGCGTCGCCGGACTTCTGCACCCCGCCCGGCCCGTCCTCCTCGACCTCGCCGGCCGTGCAGATCTGCGCGAGGCCGCCCGCGACTGGAAGGACCGCGTCGACATCCACACCGCCAAGACCGACCGGCGGCCCGCCGACGCCCTGCTGATCCGCCCGGACGCCCACATCGCCTGGGCCGCACCCGTCGACGAGCCCGCCGGCACCGCCGTACCCGCGCTGCGCGAGGCGCTCTCCACCTGGTTCGGCACACCCTGACGCGGCCTGGGCATCGGCGATCCCCGTCCCGGAGGCCGGGGAACCTAGTTCGGCGGGAGGTCTCCGACGAACACGATCCCGTCGATCCCGGCCAGGTGGGCCGGGTCCAGGGGGGCGTAGCCGAACCAGGGGGACACGCGCGGGGAGGGCGGCGTGTCGCCGAGGGCGGCGGCCAGCCGGCGGGGGTCGAGGAGGCAGCGGTCCTTCCGGAGCCCGTACAGGAGTCCCTCGACGGTGTCCGCGGGCGGGGTGTCCACCCCCCGGTGCCGGATCGTGCCGAGGGCCGTGGCCAGGAAGACGTACTCCTCACCCAGGAACGCGCTCACGATCGCGCCGGAGCTCCACCACTCGAACGGCGCGTCACCCATCCGGATCGTGCTCTTCTCCCGCTGGAAGTGCGCGTTGTGGGCGTGGACCAGCGCCGGGCCCCGCTCGGCGACGGCGAGGACGTTGGCGGCGATCATCGAACTCCGCAGGCCCAGCAGCCGCCGCATGCGGCCCGGCGAGGTGTCGGCCATCCAGTGGTGGTAGCGCAGCAGGCCGACGGCGGCGCGCCCGTACAGGCGGGCCCGCTCCATCTCCTCCCGTGAGGAGGTCGCGACGAGGTGCGGCGTCTCCGCGTCGAGCAGCGCCACCAGGTCGTCGGCGATCAACCGCAGCTCCCCGGCCTCGGCCGACCGCCCCACGGACTCGGAGGGGTCCATCATCGTGGCGGGGTTCGCCCACCGCTCGTCGTCGCCGAGCAGGCGGTCGAGCGTCTCCGCGTCGCAGGGGAGCAGATCCGCGTCCACCCGGGCCGCGAGGTGGCCGTGGAGCGCGGTGAGGGCCTGACGGGGGCTCGCGGCGTGGCTGATCTCCAGCGGGCCGTCGAGACCGGCGAAGCGCACCCGCTCGGACGGCGGCCGGCCTTCGTTGTACGCGCGCATCCAGCGCACGAGCTCACGGTTGCCCGCGGCGGCTCCCCACCCGTGGCTGAAGCCGCGTTCCATGACCTCGTCGAGGGTGCCGGTGCCCGAGGTGACGTGGTCGTCCACGACCAGGCCCATCAGGCAGTCGCTCTCGATCCCGATCGTCCGGTAGCCCTCCCGCTCGACGAGCTGCCGGAAGAGCTCGTTGCGCACGTCGAGCAGGACGTCCTCGCCGTGGGTGGGCTCGCCCAGCGCGAGCACCCGCGGACGGGCGGGGAGCAGCCCCATGACGGCGGCGGCGTGGACGGCGTGGACGGCGTCTTTCATGTCGTTGACCATGCCTTCGACGCTATCTTTGAACCCCCGGTTGGCACTTTTGCCCAATGCGCCCGGCATCACGAGACGAAACCCTCAAAACGGTGGGTCACTCCTCGGCATGGCGGCCGCTCCGGTGGCCGTCCCGGACCGCCGCCCGGCCCAGATAGCGGAACGACGGCGGCGGGTGCATCAGGAAGTCGTGGTGGGAGATGTTCCAGGCGTAGGCGCCCGCCATGGTGAACTCCACGACGTCGCCGGGGGCCAGCGCGACCGGCGCCCGGCGGGCGAGGACGTCCTTGGGCGTGCACAGCTGCCCGGCGATCGTGACCGGCTCGCCCGGCGGCAGCGGGGCCATCGGCTGGGAGTGCCCCTTGGCGGCGGGGGTGCGCAGGTGGTGGGTACCCCCGGCGACCACGGCGAACAGCTCGCCGTGGACCCGCTTGACGTCGAGCACCCGCGTCACGTACCGCCCGCAGTAGGCGGTCAGGGACCGTCCCGGCTCGATCCGCAGCACCTCGCCCGGACGGCGCAGCCGCGCCAGGCCCTCGCCGTAGGAGCGCCAGTCGAAGCGGTCGTCCGGGTCGGCGTAGGACACCGCCATGCCGCCGCCGAGGTTGACCTCCGTCACCCCGAGCGCGCGGGCGTACTCCAGCACGGCCCCGGCCAGCCGCAGCAGGTCGGCGGCGGCGAGCCCGCTGGCCAGGTGGGCGTGAACGCCGCGCAGCCGTACCCTGTCCTGCCCCTCCAGCGCCGCCGCGCAGCGGGCGACGTCGGCGGGGTCCATGCCGAACGGCGTCGCGCCGCCGCCCATGGCGAGCGACGCCCCGCCCACCGGCACGTCGAGGTTGACCCGCAGCAGCACGTCGGCGCGGCGGCCGGAGTCCAGGAGCCGCCGCAGCTCGCCGGGACTCTCCACGTGCAGCCGGGCGACGTCCGCGGCCAGCTCCAGCTCCGTCTCGGTCTTGCCCGGACCGCCGAGGGCCGTCGGGACGTCCGGGAAGAGCCTCCGGACGTGCGCAAGCTCGCCCGCCGAGGAGACCTCGAAGCCGTCCACGTGCCGGGCCAGCACCCTCAGCAGCTCGGCGTCGGGGTTGGCCTTGACCGCGTAGTACAGCTCGATCCCCGGCAGCGCGGCCCGCACAGCGGCGGCGTGCCCGTCGAGCGCGGCGAGGTCGTAGACGTAGGCGGGCAGGTCAGCGGTCGCCAGGCCGTACGGCGGGACACCGCGGCCCGGCCCCGTGGCCGGGGTTGGAGCCGGGGCCGGATCCGCGGGCGCCGGGCCGTACGGCGGGACGGCGGCCGTCACGAGACCATCGCCAGCGGGTTGGCGACCGGCACGTATCCGGCGCGGCGGTCGGCGGCGCGGGCCCACCGGACCGACAGGTTGGCCTTGGCGGGCAGCGGGGCGCCCGCCAGCAGGTCCGACAGCCGGCGCTGCCGGCCCCGCGACCCGGCGTACCCGGCCAGCACCTCCCCGGCCACCGCCCACAGCTCCCGCGCCGCGCCGGGGTCGGGGCCGGCCAGCCGGGCGGCGATCTCCGGCAGGTGGTTGACCATCAGGCAGTAGACCACCCGGTTCCAGCCCCCCTCCTCGTCGTAGGTGAGCGCCGCGGCGACCTCGCCCGGCAGTCCGGCGAGGTCGTGACGGCCGGCGACGAGCTTGGCGCCCTCCATGTCGCGGAAGACGGCCTCCACCGGAAGCCCGGCCGCGTCCACGCCGACGAGCACGTTCTGCAGGTGGGCCTCCAGCACCACGCCGTGGGTCAGGTAGGCGTCGAGCACCGGCGGCGCGACGCGCTCCACGTAGGCCCGCCACCACCGCGCGGGGTCGGCGGGCCGGTCGCCGGCGGCGGCCAGCGCGCCGCTCAGCAGCGGGGTCACCCCCGGACGGCAGACCGACCACGGGCTCGCCCGGACGATCACGCTCAGCCCCTCCAGCAGCCGGGTGCCCAGGGCCGCGGAGCGGTAGCCCGGCTCGGGCAGCCACCGGGTGCCGGGGAACCGCTCGGCCAGGCCGGCGAACACCGGCGTGAGGCGCCGGGTCAGCTCCACCGCGCCCGCCAGCTCGTACCAGGAGTTCTTCCGGACGCAGTTGGTGATCCGCACGTCCAGGCTGAACTTCAGGCAGCGGTCGATCCCCGGCTCGTAGACCGTCCGGACCGACGAGGTGGGGACCGACGCCCGCGAGGCGCTTCCCAGGTCCGTCAGCCTCCCGTCGGCCAGCGGGGCGGCCAGCTCCGCCGCGAGCAGATCGAGCTGCCACGGATGCGCGGGCAGGAGGGTGTAGCCCGGCGGTGCGGCGCCCAGCCCGTCGAGCGGACCGGTGTCGCCCGCCCCGGCCAGCACGTCGTCGCGCACCCCGAGCAGCCGCAGCGGGAAGCTCGCGTGCGCCTCCGGGGCGTGCCGCAGCCAGCCCGCGTCGCCGCGCGCCTTCGGGCTGGGGTGGAACGGGTGGCCGAAGACCAGCCCCTGCTCCGAGGCGAGCCACGGGTCGGCCGGGGGCGGGACGTCCCGGCGGGCGGCGACCAGCGCCGCCATGGCCTCCCGGCTCGCCCCCACCTGGGTCGCGAACTCCTCGTTCGCCGCGTCCGCGGTCTCGCCCAGCTCCCGTTCGACGAGCCGGACGAGCAGGTCCACCGACAGGGGCCGCCAGCGCCCTTCGTCCAGCCGCTCCGGCGGCCCGTCGAACCGCAGCGCCAGCCCGCCGTACGTCCGGGCCCGCAGCAGGGTGCCCGCCACCCGCAGCAGCACGTACGGCTCGGCGTGCCACACCAGCCCGCGCGGCCCGGCCACCTCCCGGACGCAGCAGCGCAGCAGCGCGGCCAGCGACGCCTCCTCGGCGGCGGCGGCCGGGGAGGTGAGCGCGAGGCCGGTCAACACGGCGCCCTTCTCCCGGCCGCGCCACGGGCGGAGCCGTCACGGGCCGATCCGTCACGGGTGGAGCCGTCGCGGGGGGCCGGGGGACCGGCGGGGATCTGGCGCAGGTAGTTGGGGCCGCTGGTGCCGTAGAACTTGTTCACGTCGCGCGCCCCGGTGCGGGCCTTGTCCACCAGCGTCCCGGCGGTGACCATCGACTTGCCGACCAGCCGGGCGGCGTCGAGGGTCCTGGCCCGCAGCAGCCTGGCCATGGGGTCGTAGCCGTGCTCGTCGAGAGCCTCGGCCAGGGCGTCGCGGACCAGCCGGAACGCCCGCGGGGGCGGCAGCACCCCGGACGTCACCGCGGTCGCGGCCAGGTGCAGGGTGATGGTCACGAACACGTCGGCGAGCGCGTGCGGGTCGTCGGTCAGCATCCGCTCGTCGGCGAAGTCCGGCACCTCGATCCCGGCCGCCCGCAGCCGCCCCGGGGAGGTCAGCAGGCCGTCGTAGTCCTTGACCAGCAGCCTGGCCGGTCCGTCGCCGAACACCAGTGACAGGTTCTGCTGGTGGGCCTCCAGCGCGGTGCCGTACCGGACGAAGAGCCGCACGTTGTAGGAGAACAGCAGGCGCAGGTAGTCCTGGAGCATCTCCGCCGCCTCCCCCCGGTACCACCGCCCGGCGAGCTCCTCGGCGACCAGCCCGCCGCCCGGCAGGGGAGCGGGCAGCGCGGCCACCGGGACGATCTCCCCGGCCGGGTGGCGGCGGAGCATCCAGCCGAGGTACTCGTGCCCGGCGTGGGCGTGGGTCTGCTCGTCGGCCAGCAGCACCCGCGGGTCCGGCATGCGGCGCAGCAGCAGTTCGGCCCGCGCCCCGTCGGCCAGCGTCTCCGGCTTGATCGACCGCCGGTTGCGCAGTCCCAGCGTGCTGGTGGTCAGCGGCAGTTTCAGGTGCGCGCGCCGGTCGAGCGCGACCGTGCGCGTAGAGAGCGTCGGCCGGACCTCGAGGTACGGCTCCGGCGCCAGGACCGCCCACGGGATCTCCTCGACCGCGCGGGCCGTCAGCGGATGGACGGGGAACAGCACGTGCGTCCCGGCGAGCTCGCCGGGCAGCCCGACCGCGGGGAACTCCGGCGCGCACGGCAGTGCCGCCCCGGTGACCCGCTCCCGGGGCACGGCCGCCCAGCGCAGCTCGAAGGCGGGCGCGAACTCCGGCGCGTAGGCCACCAGCTCCTCGTCGGTCAGCCCGGTCCGGCAGCGCGCCGTCGGGTAGACCGGGTGGTCCACGAAGGCGGCCAGCGCCTCGTAGCGCACCGCGTCGAGCCGCCCGGCGTCCGCCTCCGCCCGGGGGCCGGTCCCCGCTCCGGTCCCGGTCCCGGTCCCGGTCCCGGATCCGGAGCCGACATCGACGGGGGCCCGCCCGCCGGAGCCGTCGCCGCGTCCGTCCGGAAGCCGCCCGCCGGGGCCACCGCCGGTCCGCCGGCCCACCGGGGTACGGCGGGCGAGGCGGGCCAGCACCTCCTCGCGGTGGGCGTCATGGAGTTCGAGGGCGCGCAGCGCCTCCCCGCACTCCCGGGCGAACGCCTCCACCCCGGCGGCGTCCGCGGGCGCGGAGACCTCCCGCAGCGCGTGCAGGACCTCCGCCAGGCGCAGCGCCTCCTGCGGGGCGACCACGAAGTCCTGGAACGGCGACCCCGCCGCCAGCCGTACCTGCCGCCCGGTGGGCAGCAGCAGCACGACGCCGTCCCTGCTCCGCGTGACCCGCCCGGCCAGACCGCCGTAGTCCTCACGCAGCAGCGCGTTCAGGACCCGGGCCGCCAGGTACGGCTCCCGCCCGCCGGCCCCGCCCGCGCGGTGCTCGCCGTCCATGCCGTGCCCTCCTCTCACCGGGCGCGCACCGCTCACGGGGCGCCCGCCGTTCACGCGACGCCCGCCGTCCGCGGGGCGCCTGCCGTCCGTGCCGCGCCCGCCGTTCGCGTGGCTCATGCGACCTCCCAGCGCGCGGTTGCGGCGAAGGCCGCGAGGGCGTCGTCCACGCTCGCCCGGTCGGGGCCGATGGCGCGGACGATGCCCAGGTAGTCGCGGTTGGTGTTGGACGGCTCGATCCGGTCGCCGACGGCGCGCAGCGGCCGGTGCCAGAGCCGCACCCGGTCGCCGGGGGCGGGGTCCACCACGCCCGGGGCCGCGGTCACGGTCCCCGGCCGGTCGGCCACCAGGCTCAGTATGGTCCCGTGCCCAGCGGGCCGGCCCGCCGGGTCCGGGAGGTCCGGGAGGTCCGGGAGGCCGCTGCCGCCCCCGGGGATCCCCGGGGCCCGTCCCGCCCGCTCGTCCGCCCCCGCTGGGTTCCCCGGCCGGGCGCCGAACCGTTCGCCCAGATGGACGGCGAGAACGTGCTCGAACAGGGGGACGCCCAGCAGGTCCGCGAGGAGGAAGTCGCAGTGGTCTCCGATGACCCGGTAGTTGACCTCGACGATCCGCGGCCCGGCCGGGGTCATCGCGTACTCGGTGTGGCAGGCCCCGAAGCCCGCGCCCAGCGCGGCGAGGGCTCGCAGCACGTGCTCCCTTCCGGGAGGGTCCGCCCAGTCGAGCCGTTCCTCCACGAAGTGCGGCGGTGGTCCCAGCGTGGTGCGGAAGCCGCCGAGCACCCGCAGGTCAGTGCCGTCACCGAGGGTCTCCAGCGTGTGCAGGGGCCCGTCGAGGTACTCCTCCACCACCAGCGCCTCACCCGGCCGCCGGTCACGGATCGCCCGGACGGCCGCGGCGAGCTCGCCCGCGTCGGCCACCAGCACGACGTCCTCGCTGGCCACGCCCTCGCGCGGTTTGACGACCGCGGGGAACGGCGGGTCGGGAGGGACCGGGTCGTCCGGTGCCAGCCGTACCGAGCGGACGGTCTCGACCCCGGCCTCGGCCAGCCGCCGCCGGGTGAGCGCCTTGTTCTTGGCGGCGAGGCAGGCCCGCCAGTCCTTGCCCGGCAGGCCGAAGTACGCGGCGGCGAGGGCGGTCTCCGCCTGGAGGTGGTCGGAGTTGGAGAAGATCGCGTCGGGCGCGTGGTGGTGGGCGATGAGGTCGATCACCGAGCGGGCGTCGCGGACGTCGCACCGCAGCACCTCGGCCCCGGAGGCCGCGTGCCGTTCGGGGCGGTCGGTCAGGATCGTGACGTCGCAGGCCAGCGCGCGTGCCGCGGGGAGGAACCCGTCCGTGACCGAGTCGGTCGGTTTGAGCGCGGTGAGGTACAGGCGCAATGCGGGGACCCCCGTTTATCAGGTAAGGCTAACCTAACTCGGTTCATCTTAACCGGGTGGAGATCATCACGCTGGCGTCTCGGCGTAAACACGGTACATGTCCGGCCTGACATGAGGATGCCAGTCACCCCGGACGGTCCGGCGGCGGGCCCGGCGAGGCGCTCCGCACCGCTCCGGCGGGCCGGTCCGGGAGTCGCGGCGGGAGGCGTCCGGGGGCGCGGCGTAGGATGGCCAGTCTGTCTGGGAGGCGAACGGCGTGGAGAGCGTGGAGATCACAGCACAGGACGGACTACTGGGGCCGCTGCTCCTCGCGCGCAGCGCCGTCGACCGCTCGGCGCTGCTGCGGGGCGACGCCGCGTGGCTGGAGAGGGCCTGGGCCGATCCCGCCACCCGGGTCCTGACCATCGACGACGGCAACACCCTGGTCAGGCGGTCGGGCGACGAGTTCTCGCTGGTCCTCTCGGCCCCGGAGGACGCGCCCGCGGGCGAGCGCTACCTCCTCGGCGTGGACGCCGGGGGCGTCGCCTACTTCGCGGCCTCCGCGCCGCTGCCGGAGCCCGTCCTGGGCGCCTCGCACGGCCGGATCGTCTCCCCGGTCGCCGCCTCCGCCGTCCCGGACGGACAGGTCGTCGTCGCCGGGCTCCGCCAGATCGGCGCGCTGCTCGGTGACCTGGACGCCGGGCTGCTGGTCTACGCGGTCGCGCTGGAGGCGTGGCACTCCACCCACGAGTTCTGCCCGCGCTGCGGCAGCCGTACGGAGGTGCGGTCGGGCGGGCACGTCCGCGTCTGCCCCCGCGACGCCAGCCAGCACTTCCCCCGGGTCGATCCCGCGGTGATCATGCTGGTCCACGACGATCAGGACCGCTGCCTGCTGGCCAGGGGTCCGGAGTGGGGCGAGGGCCGGATGTCGGTGCTCGCCGGGTTCGTGGAGCCGGGCGAGTCGCTGGAGCACGCGGTGGCCCGCGAGGTGGCCGAGGAGGTCGGCGTGAGCGTCACCGGCGCCCGCTACCTCGGCAGCCAGCCGTGGCCCTTCCCGCGCAGCCTGATGCTGGGCTTCTTCGCGCGCGCCACCTCCACCGAGCTCGTCCTCGACCCGGAGGAGATCGCCGAGGCGCGCTGGTTCGGCCGTGCGGAGCTGCTGGCCGCGCTGGAGAGCGGCGAGGTGCGGCTGCCGTCCGGGCTTTCGATCGCCCGGAGGCTGATCGAGACCTGGTACGGCGAGCCGCTGTCCGGCGACTGGTGATCGGCGACGCGGTCCCGCAGTACGGCGAGCCGCCGTGCGGAGGCCGGTGATCCGCGACGTCGTCCCGCAGGTACGGCGGGTCGCCGTGCGAGGGCCGGTGATCCGCGACGCGGTCCCGCCGGGTTCGCAGGGTTCCGCCGGGTTCCGCGGTCCGGGGAAAGCCGATCCCGGCAGGGGGAACCACCCCACCGGGACCGTTGGCCGCCGCCGTGCTCCCCGCCGGAGCGGCGGGACGGCCGGCGCGGAGGCTACTCGCCGGCGACGGCCGCCGCGGCCCGCAGCCGCGCCTTGACCTCGATCACCGAGGGGTTGGTCGCCGCGGTGCCGTCGTCGAAGACGACGGTCGGCACGACCTGGTTGCCGTTGTTGACGCTCATGACGAACTCCGCGGCGTCGGGGTTCCGCTCGATGTCGACCTCCCGGTAGACGATGCCCTCGCGGGTGAGCTGGGACTTCAGCCGCCGGCAGGGACCACACCAGCTGGTCGTGTAAACGGTGAGCGCCATGTCTTGATCATCCCCTCATGTGATGTTCGGCGCTCATGGCAACAAAGCGAAGGCCGTTCGTCTTCCCGCCCGATCCACGGACCTCTCCCGGCGGGTTCCGGGATCCTTCCCGTCCGGTCCGCGAACCCTCCCGGGCGGGCACCCCGGCCCTTCCCGCCTGATCCCGCGGACCCCTCCTGCCCGGCCCCGGACCCTTTCCGGCAGGCGGCCGGGAAAGCCGTCAGCGGAGCCGGGACGCGACCCACTCCTGCACCGTCTCGGCCACCCCGGGCTGCCGGTACATCGGCGAGCTGTGGTCGGCGCCCGGCTGGGTCAGCACCGTCATCGGCACGCCGAACCGCTTCAGGCGCTCCTGGAGCCGGAGGCTGTGCTCGACCGGCACGAACTCCTCCTCCGAATGCAGCGTCAGCATGGGGGCGTCACCGCGGCTCGCGTGCAGCGGCACCTCCATGCTGTTCCAGACCTTCGGGCACTCGACGGGCTCGCACCCTCCGGCGAGGCGGACGGCGGACTCGCGCAGCTTGCGCCGGTAGGCGTCGGTGGTGTCGGCGCCGTCGTTGTAGGCGGTGATCGGCGAGATCACGGGGGAGACGCCGACCACGCCGCGCAGCCCCGGCAGCCTCCGCTCGCCGTAGGTGCCGACGGCGGTGGCCAGGTGGCCCCCGGCGGAGAAGCCGATCACCACGTAGTCGTTCGGGTCGAAGGACCACAGGGCCGCGTGCTTGCGCGCGGTGGCGATGGCGTCGAAGGTGTCGGTGCGGGGCGCGGGCCAGGCCGCGTTGCCGGAGAGGCGGTAGTTGAGGTTGAAGACCGTGTAGCCCAGCTCGGCGTAGCTCCGGGCGATCTCCGACATCTGCTTCTTGTCGCCGGTCGACCACCAGCCGCCGTGGATCAGGAAGACACCCGGCCGCCTGAGCTCGTCGGGCTGGTACCAGACGTCCATCCGCTGCAGGGTGTGCCGGCCGTACGCGACGGTGTCGACGATGGTCCCCCTGGCCAGCGGGTCGGAGTCGCCGGTGGCGGGCGCCGAGGAGGTGGAGGACGGCGTCGGGGTCGGGGTGGGGGTGGGGTCGCCCTTCGCCGCCGCGGCGGACGCGGACCCCGCCGTGACGACGGACCCCGGCATGACGGCCCCCGCCACGCCGATGGACCCCGCCGTGACGGGCGTGGCCGGCGAGGCCGCCGACACGTGGACGGCCAGGGACATGGAGGAGGCGTGCGCCATCGCGGGCCCGGACGCCAACGCCGCCAGGGCCAGCGCACTCACCGTCACCGCTGTTCGCACGAGTCTCGTCCTTCCCCGAAGTCCACTTCGCTCACATTGTGGAGTAAAGAAGGCGGTTTATGCATCTCGGGGGGCGACATAGGTTGGCCGCGGCACGGTGGCGGCCTTACCGGGTCGTGGCCATCGGCTGGAAAGATGTTTTCGTCCGACCCGTTCGACAGTCTGTGGGGGCGCTCGTGGAACTCGACGTGGACCTCGATGACGTCCTGGCGGGCCTGGACCCCGAGCAGCGCGCGGTGGCCGAGACCGTCCGCGGCCCGGTCTGCGTGCTGGCGGGGGCCGGGACCGGCAAGACGAGGGCCATCACCCACCGCATCGCGTACGCCGTGCGCAGCGGCGCGGTCGAGGCGCAGAGCGTGCTGGCGGTGACGTTCACCACACGCGCGGCCGGGGAGCTACGGCAGCGCCTGCGACTGCTCGGCACGCCGGGCGTGCAGGCCCGCACCTTCCACGCCGCCGCGCTGCGCCAGCTCACCTACTTCTGGCCGCGCGTCATCGGCGGCGACCCGCCCAGCGTGATCGAGTCGAAGCTGCCGCTGCTGGCCGACGCCGGCCGCTCCCTCCGCAGGAACCTCGACCGCTCGGAGCTGCGCGACGTCGCCTCCGAGATCGAATGGGCCAAGGCCACCCAGATCGGCCCCGAGGACTACGCCCAGGCCGTCACCAAGGCGGGCCGCACCCCGCCGCTCCCGGCCGAGGAGGTCTTCCGGCTCTACGACGCCTACGAGCGGCTCCGCCGGGAGCGGCACCTGGTCGACTTCGAGACCATCCTGGAGCTCACGGCCGCGGTGATGACCGAGCACCGCGAGGTGGCCGGCGAGATCCGCCGGCAGTACCGCTACTTCGTCGTCGACGAGTACCAGGACGTCAACCCGCTGCAGAAGCTGCTGCTCGACACCTGGCTCGGCGGGCGCGACGACCTGTGCGTGGTGGGCGACCCCAACCAGACGATCTACTCGTTCACCGGCGCGACCCCCCGCTACCTCACCGGCTTCCCGGTGGAGCATCCCGACGCCGCCGTGATCAGGCTGTTCCGCGACTACCGCTCCACCCCCCAGGTCGTCTCGCTGGCCAACCGGGTGCTCGACCGGGCGCGGACCCCCCACAAGATGACCCTGCTCGCCCAGCGCCCCGACGGCCCGGAGCCGGTCTTCACCGAGTACGACGACGAGGTCGCCGAGGCCCAGGGGGTCGTCCGGGCCGCCGCCGGGCTCATCAGGAGCGGCGTGCCGAGCCGCGAGATCGCCGTGCTGTTCCGCGTCAACGCCCAGTCGGAGGTCTACGAGCAGGCGTTCACCGAGGCCGGAATCCCCTACCTGCTGCGCGGCGCCGACCGGTTCTTCGAGCGCCCCGAGGTACGGCAGGCGGTCGTGCTGCTGCGCGGCGCGGCCCGCTCCGCCTCGGCCGGCGACGACCTCGTCTCCACCGCCCACGGCGTCCTGTCCGGGATCGGCCTCACCGCCCAGCCACCGGGCGGGGGCAGGACACGTGAGAAGTGGGAGTCGCTGAAGGCGCTGGCCGACCTCGCCGAGGAGCTCGCCGCGGGCGGCGCCGACCTGCCGGGGTTCGTGGCGGAGTTGGAACGGCGGGCCGCCGAGCAGCACGCGCCCGCGATCGAGGGGGTGACCCTCGCCTCGCTGCACGCCGCCAAGGGCCTGGAGTGGGACGCGGTCTTCCTGGCCGGAGTCACCGACGGGATGCTGCCGATCGTCTACGCCGAGACGCCCGAGCAGATCGAGGAGGAGCGCCGCCTGCTGTACGTCGGCATCACCCGGGCCCGCGTCCACCTGGGCGTGTCGTGGGCGCTCGCGCGCTCACCCGGGGGGCGCCGCTCGCGCCGGCCGTCCCGGTTCCTCGACGGCCTCATGGGCCGGGCCGCCGCCCGCGTCCCGTCGCCGGGTCGCGGCGGGCGCGACGGGACCGGTGGGACCGGTGGGACCGGCGGGGAGCACCGCGAACGCCGCGAACGCCGTACGGTCGCCGCGCCGGTGAGCTGCCGGGTGTGCGCCAAGACCCTGATCGCCGCGGCCGAGCAGAAGCTCGGCCGGTGCACCACCTGCCCCGCCGACTACGACGAGGGGCTCCTCGCGGCCCTGCGGTCCTGGCGCGCGGACGCCGCCAAGGAAGCCAAGATCCCGACATACGTGGTCTTCACCGACGTCACCCTGCAGGCCATCGCGGAACGGGCGCCCCTGTCCGAACGGGACCTGATGGCGATACCGGGAATCGGACGCGTCAAACTTGACCGGTACGGCGAGGCGGTGCTCCGCCTGTGCCGCGCTGCCGGAACCCAGACGGAGGACCTGTGAACGAGGCGCTCAAGGAGCTGCTGGACCTGCTCGACCTGGAGCAGATCGAGCTCGACATCTTCCGTGGCCGCAGCCCGGAGGAGCGCATCCAGCGGGTGTTCGGCGGCCAGGTGGCCGCGCAGGCCCTGGTGGCCGCGGGGCGGACGCTCCCGGCGGACCGCCACGTCCATTCGCTGCACGCCTACTTCATCCGGCCGGGCGACCCGTCGGTCCCGATCGTCTACAACGTCGAGCGGGTCCGCGACGGCCGGTCCTTCACCACCCGCCGGGTCGTGGCCATCCAGCACGGCAAGGCGATCTTCACTCTCTCCGCCTCCTTCCAGATCATGGAGCCCGGCGTCGAGCACCAGGCCGCCGTCATGCCGGAGGTGGCGCCGGCGGAGGGGTTGCCCTCGTTCCAGGACCGGATGCGTCAGATCGTCGATGAGGACTCCCCCTACCGGGAGTGGCTGTCCCGGCCGCGCCCGGTGGAGCTGCGCTACGTCACACCCCTGACCTGGGAGGCCCACCGCGATCCCGAGCTGCGCGGCTCGAACACGAACGTGTGGTTCCGCTACGACGCCGAGCTTCCCGACGACCCGCTGCTGCACGTGGTGCTCGCCGCCTACGCCTCCGACTTCACCCTCGTGGACACGGTCCTGCTGACCCACGGGCTGGCCTGGGGGGCTTCGAACATCTCCGGTGCGTCGCTCGACCACGCGATGTGGTTCCACCGTCCCTTCCGCGTCGACGACTGGATGCTGTACGCCCAGGAGTCTCCGTGGTCCGGAGGCGCGCGGGGGCTGGCCCGGGGCGAGATGTTCACCCGTTCCGGGGAGCTGGCCGTGTCGGTGGTCCAGGAGGCCATGATCCGGGTCAATTAGGTGGGAAACTGCAGGTAGAAAATATGTTGCCCGCCCCCGGGGGCCGGGTTTAGGGTCATGGTCAAGCAAGTCGGGTGTCGTAGCCCGACGATCCGTAGACGGAGGTGAGTCCGCTGTGAAAATCAACATGATGATGCCGTCCCAGCTGGGGCTCGCTTTCGCATGCGGTGACACCGCCCTGCCTTGTGGCGACCGGTCCAT
Source organism: Streptosporangium sp. NPDC048047 (assembly GCF_040653115.1). Classification (NCBI taxonomy): domain Bacteria; kingdom Bacillati; phylum Actinomycetota; class Actinomycetes; order Streptosporangiales; family Streptosporangiaceae; genus Streptosporangium; species Streptosporangium sp. NPDC048047. The sequence goes on from NZ_JBEZNH010000028.1 coordinate 77,416, forward strand.
CCTCACGGCTGGTCCGGTCTCCCGGCGTCGGCAGGAGGAGTCTGCCCGGTCTCAGGCCGGTCGTCTGTTCGCCGCCGCTGCCACCGCCGAGCCGGTGGCCGCAGGCGTCGCGGGCGTTCCGGCTCTCGCGGGCGCTCCGGCTCCCGCAGGTGCTCCGGCCCTTGTGGACGGAAGCTACGCACCGGCCCAGCACGTCCGAATCGGTGGACTGCGTGGTCCGCATCCCTGGAGGAAACCTCCGGTCATCACCTGACCGGGGTTAATAGCCTCCAGGCCGCGGATCCGCAATCAGGATCCGCGGCCTTCTTGTTTGTCCGCGTCATTCCTGACCCCCACCCAGAGGTAACCAAAGATCAACACCCATACAGAGAGGTGAACAAGATGGGGGCCCAGACGATCATGGACCTGATCGACGAAGCCGAAATCCCCTGTCGTACCGACCCGGACCTCTGGTTCGCCGAGTCTCCTGAGGATGTGGAGTTCGCCAAGGCGCTCTGCGGAGGCTGCCCGATCAGGCAGGCCTGCCTGGCCCGCGCGCTCGAGCGCGAGGAGCCGTGGGGCGTGTGGGGCGGCGAGCTCATCCTGAGGGGGGTCATCGTTCCGAGGAAGCGTCCGCGTGGACGTCCGCGCAAGACCCCCCTCGCCGCCTGACCGAGACCCGGTGACCGAGATCCGGTGACCGAGATCCGGTGACCGAGACCTGGTGACCGAGACCCGGTGACCGAGAACTGATCGACCGAGAACCTGAGACCTTTCGAAAGGACCACTTCCGATGACCTACTCCACCACCCAGGGCCAGACCGCCTCCTCTATGCAAGAAGAACTGGTCAGGGACCGAATACGGACCCTTCACCGCGAGGCCGAGGAGCAGCGCCTGGCCTCCGGCGTCCTGCGCCTCCGGCGCGCGCGCCGTGACGCCGAGCGCGCCACCTCGCGTCTCCATCAGGCGCTGCTACGCCTGAGCTGACCGAAGAGGAAGAGATCGGGTAGACCGGCCGCCACACCGGCCGGCCGGCCGGCCACCCGGCCTCGTGAAGGGCGTCCGCTCCGCATGGACCGGACGCCCACGCGGCCGCATATGCGATCTGAGTTGAGTCACGGGGGCCCGCCACGGCGGGCCCCTTCTTCGTCTGCCGCCCCTCCCGAGACGGTTCCCCGCGGCATCCAGACCGATGCCGTCTCCCCGCGTCGCCTCGGCCCCCGATGCCGTCTTACCCGTGTCCGGCCCCGATGCTCCGGTCCGCGGCCTCAGCCCGCGGCGGCCTGCTCCCAGGGGTCGTCCTCGTCGAAACCGGGAACCCAGCGGACCACCTCGTCGCGGAAGCGGGCGGTGGTGCCGAGCTGGCAGAGCACGCCGATCCCGGCCGCGTGGACACGATGGATGAGCACGTAGGAGGGCGGCAGGTTCAGCTGGCGCGCGACGTTGCCGGGCCTCAGGTCGGTGACCGTCGCGGCCTGCTCCTGAAGCCACTCGCGGCTGAAGGTGAACTCCTCGGCCGTGGTCGGCTCGACGTAGGGAGCGAGGAACGCCCGTAGGGACTCGGGCTCGATCTCGATGTGGGGAAGGATGAACCCCTCGTCCCGCAGCCCCTGCACCACGCTGGCCATGTCACCGCTGTTGAAGATGCGGGTCAGCTGACCGAAGGCGGGCGGGTATCCCTGCGGCAGCCGGTTGACCGCACCGAAGTCGAGGGCGCACAGCCGTCCGTCGCCGGTGACCCGGAAGTTTCCCGGGTGAGGGTCGGCATGGAGCATGCCCACCCGCGCGGGGGAGCAGAACAGGAACCGGACCAGCAGGAGCCCGGCGCGGTCGCGCTCCTCCTTGGTGCCGTCGGTGATGATCCGCGACAGGGGCGTGCCGTCCACCCACTCCGAGACCAGCACCTGCTCGTTGGCGGCGACGACGTCGGGGATCACGAAATCGGGGTCGTCCCTGAACTCCAGGGCGAAGGCGTGCTGGGCCTGGGCCTCGTTGAGGTAGTCGAGCTCCTCGGCGACCCGCTCGCGCAGTTCGGTGAGCACGCTCTTGACGTCGAGGCCGGGCAGCAGCGCGCCGAAGAGCTTGCCCAGCCTGGCGAGCTGGGCGAAGTCGGAGAGCAGCGCCTTGCCGGCACCCGGATACTGGATCTTGACCGCGACCGTACGGCCGTCGTGCCAGACCGCCTTGTGCACCTGCCCGATCGACGCGGCCGCGGTCGGCCTGTCCTCGAACGACAGGAAGTTGTCCCGCCAGTCGTCCCCGAGTTGCTCGACGAGGACCTTGTGCACGGTCGCCGCCGGAAGCGGCGGAGCGGCGTCCTGGAGCCTGGTCAGGGTCGCGCGATAAGGCCCGGCGATCTCCTGGGGCAGCGCGGCCTCGAAGATGGACAGGGCCTGGCCCAGCTTCATCGCCCCGCCCTTGAGCTCTCCGAGGACCTTGAAGATCTGTTCGGCGGTGCGCTGCTGGATCTCCTGGGTGACGATCTCCGCGGGCTTGCCCCCGATCCGCTTTCCCAGGCCGAGAGCGGTGCGACCGGCGAAACCGATCGGAAGGGACGCCAGTTTGGCGGAGCGCGCTACGGCGCGGCGCGGAAGGTCACTCACCTTGGCTTCGCGGCCGGTCCCCGTACAGCGAGACGCCGCTCCCTCCCTTCGGTGTGGTGTCTATCAGCGGCAGGTAGCCGACGCGACCATTGTTGGTGAACCAAAGTCGTTTCGGAAGCAACGACATTGAGGATGAACACTCCAGGATCGCCGCTTCCATCTCCAATCAGGCAATACATCCAATGTGCTGTTGGTCACATTAAGCTCGCGGTCGTCGAGCAGGGCAAGCGCCTGACCTGCCGCTGTGGCCGCCACCAGTGCCGAGAGCACCGTTCCGCAGGCGATTTCACCCGCGGGGAAGCCACCCAGGCGGGCGCTGACGATCGGCCAGCCGGGATCACGGTCGCGTCTCGTCAAATCTAGGCACTGCAGACAGGTGCTTCGTCCAGGCAGCACCAGGGGACCGACCGAACCGAACCCCTCGAAGGCGGTCACCAGCAGATGGGGAACCCGCCGGTCGAGGAGATCCCGCACCAGCAGGCCGTCGAGCGGCTCCACCGGGGCGAGCACCACCAGATCGGGCGGTCTGGCGCCGTCGGCGAGCCGGGCCGCGCGCTCACCCGTCCAGGCGTTCACCCCCGGAGCCAGGGCCGTGATCACGGCGACCGCGCCGTCCTGCCTGCTCATCCCCACCTGCGCCCAGGTCAGCCCGCCGGGCACGACGTCGCATGGCCGGGCCGATCCGGGATCGACGACGCAGACGTTGCCGACGCCCGAGGCGGCGAGCAGCGCGGCGACCTGCGCGCCCACCCGGCCGGCGCCGTGGACGCGCACCAGGGCCTCGCGTCTGCGCGCCAGCGCGCCCACCCCGCCGTCCGTGGCGCCGGGGGACAGGGACAGCATCTCCAGATCCGGCTGGAGCCGGTCCCGCTCGGCCAGCGGGAGCGTGCGCAGCGGGCCGAGACCCGCCGCCGCGTCGTCCATCAGACCCCGGCCGGCCAGCATGCCGAGCAGCGCCCGGCCTCCCTCCTCACCGATCCCGATGTCGGCCGCGTCCGCCAGCACCCCGGGGAGGTCGCGCACGCCGTCCAGGCCCTCCACCCAGCGGCGGACCTCCGGCTCCAGGTCGGCCAGCATCACGGCGTGCCGGGGGTGCAGCCCGAACTGCAGGGTGCGTTCGTCGCGGGCGACCCGGCGCAACGCGGGCTTCAGCCGAGGCCGCATCGGGATGGACACTTCGGGTGATCTCGACGGGGACAACGGGATCTCCTTCCGGCGTGCGGGACGGTCACCCTGCCGTGACGCCTCCCCGGCAGCCCGGTGAGGCGGTGCCGTGTCGGCGATGTGGCCTTTCGAGGACGTCGTGCTCGCGGAGTGCTCGCGGACGCCGCACCGGCAGGGACGTCACCGTGTCCTGACGGCCTCACGGCGACGTGCCGGAAGCGTGCCACGCGAACGGAAGATCCCGTCCGCGTTTCCCCCGGCCTGTGGATAACCGGCACCGTGGTCGGTGACCTGTGGAAAACCCATCGGGCTCCGGCCCCCGGCGTCCGGGCGGCCTGCACTACGCTCCCCGCATGAACGAGCTCCTGATCGACCGGCGCGACGGCGGAGTCGCGGTCCTCACCCTCAACCGCCCGGAACGGCGCAACCCGATGACCGACGGGATGACCGAGGAGTGGCGCGGCGCCGTCGCGGCCCTGCGGCGGGACCGTGAAGTGCGATGCGTGGTGGTCACCGGTGCGGGGAGCGCCTTCTGCTCGGGGGGAGACCTGTCCTGGCTCGCCGAGCGCGCGGCCGAGGGGGTGACCGGCCTGCGCGACCGGATGCTGGACTTCTACCGGACCTGGCTGTCGATCGCCGATCTGGAGGTGCCGACCATCGCCGCGGTCAACGGCGCCGCCGTCGGGGCCGGCCTGTGCCTCGCCCTGGCCTGCGACCTGGTCTACGCCTCCGAGGAGGCCAAGCTGCTCGCCCCCTTCACCTCGCTCGGCCTGCACCCCGGGATGGCCGCGACGTACCTGCTCCCCCGGGTCGCCGGCGTGGGCGTGGCCAGGGAGCTGCTGCTGACCGGGCGGACCGTGACGGGAGCCGAGGCGGCCGCGGCCGGGCTGGTCACCAGGGCCTTTCCCGGAGCCTCCCTGCTGGAGGAGGTGTTCGAGATCGCCCGCAGGACCGCCGCCAACGCGCCCGCCGCCACCAGGCTCACCAAGGTCGCGCTCGCGGGCGGCGGGCACGCGGACCTCGACGCGGCGCTGCGCTGGGAGTCCCTCGCCCAGCCGGTCACCATGGTCTCCGACGACATGCGCGAAGGCCTGGCGGCGCAGCGGGAACGCCGGCCCGCGCGATTCGGCGACTCCTGAGGCGGGTGTTATCCAGGTTAATTCGATAAGGAGTCGCCATAACCTCCCGGCATCGCCGAACAATCTACGAACACGGATTGACCAGCAGGAACGTCACTCACCCTCTGGTGTTAATTCATCTTTCTCGGCTACCGTTCATATGTGCCCCCCGAGACAGTCGAGGTCCGTCGAAGTTCTCGTCGTCGGCGGACGGTTTCCGCGTACCGTGACGGCGAGAAAACGATCGTGCTGCTGCCCGCCGGACTGAGCAGCAACGACGAGGAGCAGTGGGTACGGCGGATGCTCGACCGGCTGGCGGCCAAGGAGCAGCGGCGACGACCTTCCGACGACGACCTGATGGAGCGGGCCCGCGACCTGTCGGTCCGCTACCTCGACGGCCGGGCCGCCCCGTCGAGTGTGCGCTGGGTGGACAACCAGCAGCACCGCTGGGGCTCGTGCACCCCCGACAACGGCACCATCAGGATCTCCACGCGGCTGCGCGGCATGCCGTCCTGGGTGGTCGACTACGTGATCATGCACGAGCTCGTGCACCTGCTCGTGCCCAGCCACGGCCCCCGGTTCTGGGCACTGGTGGAGCACTACCCGAGAGCCGAGCGGGCGAGGGGGTTCCTGGAGGGCTTCTCCATGGCGGCCAACAGCCCCGCGGAGGAATGGTGACCTCACGACAGGGCCCGGGGGAGGCCCCGGAAGAGGCTTCGCGGGAGCAGGAGCGGGAGCAAGAGTGGGAGACGCCCCGGGAGCCTCAGACACCGCGGCGCATGGTGGCGGTCCTCGTCACGCCCTCGATCGCGGACGCGGCGCCGCCCGGAGTGGACGCCGGAGAGTTCCTGAGGGCCGCGGCCGAGGACACCTACGAGCTCGCCGCCGCGCTCGACCTCGTCTCACCCGTCCTGGTGACCAGCGTGCCGGGCATGGAGGAGATCGTCTGGCCCGGGACGCCCGTCGTGGAGATCCCCGACCTGTCGGGACCCGCCCTGGTCCGCGCCGCCTTCGAGGCGCTGTCATCCGTCTCGGGGAGTTCGGGGAGCTCGGGGAGCTCCGGGGGCTCCGAGGGCTCCGGCACTCGGCGACCCGCCCCCGGAATCCCGCCGCACGAGGGGAGCGCCCCGCCGTACGGCGGGCAGGCGGTGCTGCTGAGCGGTGACGCGCCGGACCTGCCCGGCCTGCTGGTCGGCAAGCTCTTCCGCCGGCTCGGCCGCGCCCGGATCGCGGTCTGCCCGGCCGTGGGCGGCGGCGCCGTGGCGATAGCCGCCCACCTGCCCTACCCCGCCTGGGCCGGCGTGGGCTTCGACGATCCCGACCCGGTCCGGTCGCTGAGCGCCTCGGCCCCCGGTCCCCGTACGGTCGCCACCGGCCCCGGCTGGCACCGCCTGCGCACCCCGGGCGACGTCGCGCGGCTGGATCCCGGCCTGGAGGGCTGGGAGAACACGCGGGCGCTGCTGTCGGTCTGAGCGCCGGACGACGACGCCGTCAGGGCGGCGGCAGGCGCAGGTCGGCGAAGACGGCCCGGTGGTCGCTGCCGGGGACGGTGTGGACGCTCACCGCGTTCACACCCACCCGCTCGTCCACCATGACGTGGTCGATGGTGATGATCGGCGGAACGCCGCGCCTGTTGGCCGGCCAGGTGGGGACGAGCCCCGCGCCGACCCGGTCGGCCGCGTCCGCGTAGCCCCGCGCCAGCAGCCCGCGCAGGGCCGCATGGTCGAGGCTGGCGTTGAAGTCGCCGGCCAGGACGCGGATCCTGTCGGGGACGGCGGGGGGAAGGGCCGCCAGGGCCCGCCCCCACTCGTGGACCTGGGCGCCCAGCGGCGGGTAGGGATGGACGTCGACGGGCTTGGCGCCCGGCACGGTGACCAGCGCGGCCGGCATGTTGTGCCCGACCGGCTGGAACAGGTCGTCCAGCCGGGTCATCGGGTTCCGGGCGTACAGGCCGCTGCCCCGCGCGCTCCACTCCGTCTCCAGCACCCGGTACGGCATGAGCTCCTTGAGCCCGGCCGCGTCCAGCTTCCCGGCCAGCCCGGGGGTCAGCTCCTGGGCGCTCAGCACGTCGGGTCTCAGCCGCCGGACCAGATCGACCACGGCCACCGCGTCGGCCTTGCCGAAGAGCATGTTGAGGGTCAGCACCCGCAGCGCCGGCCCTGAGACCGAAGCCGCCTGCGCCGAGCCGACGGCGCGCGGCAGCACGCTGAGACCCAGCGCCGCGGTGGCGGCCAGCGCCACCGCCGTGGCCGCGCGCCTGCGGGACAGCGACGCCAGCAGGAGGGGCACCAGCGAGCCGGCCGCGACGTACGGCGTGCCGGTCATGAGCTGCGTGGCCAGCGTCCCGCGCTCAAGCCCGGCCACCCTGGCCACGGCCCAGGCGGTGAACGGGACGACCGCCGCCCAGGCGAGGGCCTCGGGGACGCGCCGGCGCCGCCGGGCAGGCGTCACGATCGCGCCGCCCACGTCTCCGCCGGCCGCCGTTCTCACCCTCAAGCCGCCCCGATTCGCTCATCACGCCAGTGGACAGAAACGGTAGTCAGGGGGGTGTGAGACGAGCATAAAACACCCGGCTATCCGGTACGGAGAACCTCACGGGCCCGGCGCGCCAGCCGCCGGGTCGCCTCGTCCGACAGCTCGGGGATCTCCTCGATCGGGAACCAGCGCAGGTCCAGCGACTCCTCGCTGATCACCGCCTCGACGCCCGCCGGGGCGACCGCGCCGTACTCCACGTCCAGGTGGTGGCTGTGAGGCGGGTGGCACCAGACCCGATGCCGGTCGAGGGCGAGCGGGCCGGGAAGCAGCCGCAGACCCGGAATGCCGGACTCCTCGGTCGCCTCCCGTAGCGCCACCGCGGCGAGCGTCGCGTCGCCGCGCTCGCAGTGACCCCCCATGGGCAGCCACATCCCCGCCTTCGGATGCAGCGTGAGCAGCACCCGGAGGCCGTCGTGCGACAGCACCGCGGTCGTGGCCGTCAGGTGGCCCGGCACGCACTCGCGCCACATCGCGTCCTCGTGGGCGTGCACGTGCTCCAGGAACTCCTCGCGCAGGAGCTCCTCCCCGGCCGTCGGGGCGGTCCAGCCCCGCAGCACGGACGCCGCGTCCGCCCGCAGGCTCCCGGAGCCTTCCGCGACGGCCGGGTCCGCCGCGCCGGCCCGCGCCCTCGGAACCACCGAGGTCACCGGGACCGCCGGCCTGGCCGTGTCAGCCGTGCCGGCCGGTTCGCCGAGCCCGCCGGCCCGCTCGCCCGGCCGGTTCACCCGCGATCGCCCTCGCCGCCGTCCTTCCGGTCGTCGCCGTCCGAGCCGTCCTCTCGGTCCTCGCCGTCCTTCCGGCCCTCGTCCCCGGCGGAGGAGGACTCCCTGAGGGACGCCTCCAGGCCGGACAGGTCGAACTCCGGCTCGCCGTGGACGAAACCGGCGGGGTCGTCGAGGTCGCCGGCGGTGGGCATCAGGTCGGGGTGGCCCCAGACGGCGTCGCGCCCGTCGACTCCGCGGGCGGCCTCCAGGGCCTGCCACAGCGCCGCGGCCTCGCGCAGCCGGCGCGGCCGCAGCTCCAGCCCGACGAGCGTGGCGAAGGTCTGCTCGGCCGGGCCGCCGGTCGCCCGGCGACGCCGTACGGTCTCGGCCAGCGCGGCGGCCGAGGGCAGCTTGCCCTCGGCGGCGCGGTCGACGACGGTGCCGACCCAGCCCTCCACCAGGGCCAGGACGGTCTCCAGCCGGGCGAGGGCGGCCTTCTGCCGTTCGGTCTCCTCCGGCTTGAGGAGGTTGCCGCCGGACAGCGCCTGCTGGATCTGCTCGGGGTTGTTGACGTCGAGGCCGCGGAGCTGCTCTTCCAGCGCGGAGACGTCCACGGTGATGCCCCGGGCGTACTCCTCCACGGCGCCGAGCAGGTGGGCACGCAGCCACGGGACGTGCTGGAACAGACGGTGGTGCGCCGCCTCGCGGAGCGCGAGGTAGAGGCGGATCTCCTCGGCGGGAGTCTCCAGGCCCTGGCTGAACGCGGCGATGCCGCCGGGCAGCAGCGCCGGGTCGTCCGACAGGGGGAGCCCGATGTCGGTGGAACCGATCACCTCGCGGGCGAGCGAGCCGACGGCCTGGCCGATCTGCTGGCCGACCATCATGCCGCCCATCTGCTTCATCATGCCCATCAGCGGACCGGCCATCGCCTGCGCCTCGGGGGGCAGCCCGGCCGCGCCGAGCGTGCCGCTCATGGTCTCGACCATGCGCGCGGCTATCGGGTCGCAGAGCTGCCGCCAGACCGGGACGGTCTTCTCGATCCACTCCGACCGGCTCCACGCCTGTGGGCTGCCCGTCCCGCCCGGCAGCGCCGTGACCTCGTTGAGCCACAGATCGGCGAGGTTGAGGGCGTCGACGATCTGGCGCCGTTCGCCCTCCATGACGCTCGGATCGCCCTCGGCGACGACCACGTGACGCGCGATGTTCTTCGCCATGTCCCAGTTGACCGGGCCCGAACCCGATGGCGCGGAGAGCATGTCGGCGAACTGGCGCATGGCCGCCGCGATCTGCTCAGGGTCGCCGAACATGGCGAACGGGTTCTCGTTGGGGTCGTTTTCCCGACCTGGCAAGTCAGTCACCGCTCTACCTCGTGCAGGATGGAGGAGTCCACATCCGCCACGTTATCCGTCACACGGCGGGTCAGTGCAAAGCGAGGACATGGTGCCTACCTCGAAACGCCCGCGGTCCCCGGTCGTCGCCGTCACCGGCGCCGCCTCGGGAACCGGCCGCGCGTTCCTCGCGAAGGTCGCCTCTTCTGCGGATTTCCGCAGGGTCGTGGCCATCGACGAGCAGCGCGGCGACGTCCCCGGCGTCACCTGGAGGATCATCGACGTCAGGGATCCGCTTCTGGCGAACCGGATCTCCGACATCGACGTGCTCGTCCACCTGGCGGGAGACTTCGCCCTCGACGCCGACCCCGCCGAACGCAGGGCCTACAACCTGCGCGCCGCGCAGACGGTCCTCACCGCCAGCGCGGCCGCCCGGGTGCGCCGGGTCGTGCTCGTCACCAGCGCCATGGTGTACGGCGCGACACCCGACAACCCCGTTCCGCTGCCCGAGGACGCCCCCGTGGCGGCCGAGCCCGACACCGGCATGGTCGGCGACCACCTGGAGATCGAGGCGCTGGTCAGGCGCTCCCTGCGCAGCCACCCCGGCCTGGACGTCACCGTGGTACGGCCCGCCGCCGTGGTCGGCCCCGGGGTGGACAGCGTCGTCACCCGCCACTTCGAGGCGCCCCGGCTGCTCAGCGTCAAGGGCTGCGAACCCCGCTGGCAGTTCTGCCACGTCGACGACCTGGTCTCGGCTCTTGAGCTGGCCGCGCTCGGCACGGTCTCCGGGGTGGTGGCCGTGGGCTGCGACGGCTGGCTGGAGCAGGAGCAGGTCGAGGAGATCTCCGGGCTGCGCAGGTTCGAGCTGCCCGCCGGGCTGACCTTCGGCACCGCCCAGCGCCTGCACCGGCTGGGCGTCACCCCGGCGCCCGCCACCGACCTCCACTACGTGGTCTACCCGTGGGTCGTCGACTGCGTGTCGCTGCGCGAGGCCGGGTGGAAGCCGGCGTGGACGAACGAGGCCGCGTTCACCGAGCTGCTGGAGCTGCGCGAGGGCAGGCACACCGTCGTCGGCCGCCGCCTGTCCGGCAAGGAGGCCACCCTCACCGCCGCCGGGGCGACCGTCGCGGTCCTGGGCACCGCCGCCATCGTCCGCGTGGCCCGCAAGAAGCGCCGCACGTGAGCCCGGCGCCCGCACCGGGCTTCTACGAGCCCGGTGCCCGTGCCGCGTACGAATCCGGCGGCCGCGCCGCACACGATCGAGCACTCCGGCGCCGGGGCCGCCGGGCACCGGCGATGTAGGCTTTCGGCGTGGACGTCATCCGGCTGCTGGGCATTCGCGACACCCCCCTGTCCCTCGACGAGGTGTTCTCCGCGGTCGGCGACCACGCCGCCGGCGGCACGGCGATCTTCGTCGGCACGGTCCGCGACCACGACCACGACAGACCGGTCACCCGGCTGTCCTACTCGGCCCACCCGAGCGCCGAGGCGGAGCTGCGCAGGGTGGCCGAGAAGATCGCCGCGGACTTCCCGGTGACCGCCCTGGCCGCGGTGCACCGGACCGGTGACCTCGCGCTGGGGGACGTCGCGGTCGTCGTGGCGGTCGCCTGCCCCCACCGCGGCGAGGCGTTCACCGCCGCCCGCAGGCTGATCGACGACCTCAAGAGCACCGTGCCGATCTGGAAGAACCAGCTCTTCGCCGACGGCACGACCGAGTGGGTCGGGGCCTGCGACTGACGCCCGGCGCCGGCGGGTGGGTGCGCGGTTCTCCCACCGGTGATACGGAATAGGCTTCCTGTCATGTCACGACGAGCGCTGACACTGACGGTGGCCGGCATCCTCACACTCCTGCTGGGCATCGTCGGCGCCCTGCTGCCCGTGCCGTACGTGGTGCTGAGTCCCGGACCGACCGAGAACACCATCGGAGACGTCAAGGGCAAGCCCGTGATCAGCATCGAGGGTCGTCGCACCTACCCGACCTCCGGCGCCCTCAGGCTCGTCACCGTGGCATACCAGGGCGGTCCCGGCAACAGGATCGACCTGCTCAGCGCGCTGCGGGGCTGGCTCGACCCCACCATCGCCGTCGTGCCGGAAGAGACGATCTTCCCGCCGACGAGCACCGCGGAGCAGGTCGAGCAGCAGAACAGCGAGGAGATGACCGGCTCCCAGGACGACGCCACCGCGGCGGCGCTGACCGAGCTGAAGATCCCCTTCACCTCGGTCGTGACCGTGGCCTCCGTCCAGAAGGGCCTGCCGGCCGACGGGAGGTTCAAGCGCGGGGACGAGATCACCGCGGTGGACGGCGCCGCCGTGACCGACCGCGAGAGCGTCGCCGCCGCCGTCCGCAAGCACAAGCCGGGCCAGCGGGTCACCTTCACCGTCAACCGCGCGGGACAGAGCACCACCGTGGCCGCCCCCACCGTGGCCGCCAAGGACGGCACACCCGTCGTGGGCGTCAGCATGCAGGTCGGCTACAAGTTCCCGTTCAAGGTGGAGATCAACGTCGGTGACGTCGGCGGGCCGAGCGCCGGGATGATGTTCTCCCTCGGCATCGTGGACAAGCTCACCCCCGGCGAGATGACCGGGGGCAAGGCCATCGCCGGCACCGGCACCATCACCCCGGACGGCAAGGTCGGACCCATCGGGGGCATCCAGCAGAAGATGGTCGGCGCCCGCGAGGACGGGGCGGCGTTCTTCCTCACCCCGGCGGGCAACTGCGCCGAGGCCGTCCAGGCGGTCCCCGACGGGCTCAAGCTGGTCAGGGTGAACACGCTCCACGACGCCGTGCGGGCGGTCGACGCGATCCGCACCGGCGGCCCGACGGAGAGCTGCCGGGCAGGCTGACGGCCGTACCGGAGGGCGGTGACGCGGGGTGACCGTCCGGATTCCCGGGGTTCCATCGGGTTCTTCCGGGCACTGTTCCGCGCTCCCGCACGTTGGCATCGGTGAACCCGGGATCCGCGGGCGTTGTGGCCGGACCGTGCCCAAGGGCTGAGCACGGCCGAACCCCCGCCGGTGTAGGTTTCCAAACACGGACCGTGCTCTCACGACAAGGGGTTGGCCTTGAGCTTCCGGACCCCCGGAGCCGGTAGGGCGATGCGCTTGCCCCGCCGGCCACGACTCTTGATTCCCACGGCGATCGCCATCGTCGCGCTCGTCGCTTTGTTCTTCCTGTTCGTCGGCGTCTTCACCGACTACCTCTGGTACGACTCGGTCGGCTACACCAAGATCTTCTCCGGTGTGATCGTCACCCAGATCGTGCTGTTCGTCGTGGGCGCCGTCCTGATGGTCGGGCTGGTGGGGGGCAACATGCTCCTCGCCTACCGGACGCGGCCGATGTTCGGCCCCGGGATGTTCGGCGGCGCCAGCGGCGCGGACCGCTACCGGATGGCCCTCGACCCGCACCGCAAGATGATCTTCCTCATCGGCGCCGCGGTGCTGGCCCTCTTCACGGGGTCCTCGTTCGCCGGACAGTGGAAGACCTGGCTGGAGTTCGTCAACGCCACCCCGTTCGGCGAGACCGACGCGCTGTTCCACTACGACGTGTCGTTCTTCATGTTCACCTATCCGTTCCTGCGGATGGTGCTGAACTTCCTGTTCACCGCGGTGGTGCTGTCGGCCGTCATGGCGGCCGTCGTGCACTATCTCTACGGCGGCTTCCGGCTCCAGTCGCCCGGCGTGCACGCCACCCGCGCCGCCCGCGTCCACCTGTCCGTGCTGCTCGGCGTCTTCGTGCTGCTCAAGGCGGTCGCCTACTGGGTCGACCGGTACGGCCTCGTCTTCTCCGACCGCGGCTTCGTGTACGGCGCCTCCTACACCGACGTCAACGCGGTGTACCCCGCCAAGACGATCCTGGCGATCATCGCGCTGATCTGCGCGGCGCTGTTCTTCGCGGGGGTGGTCCGTCCCGGGGCCATGCTGCCCGGCGTCTCCTTCGGCCTGCTGGTGCTGTCGGCCATCCTGATCGGCATGGTCTACCCGGCCCTGGTCGAGCAGTTCCAGGTCAAGCCCAACCAGCAGGGCAAGGAGCAGCCGTTCATCAGCCGCAACATCGAGGCCACCAGAAAGGCGTACGGCGTCGACCAGACGGAGGTCATCGACTACGCCGCGCAGGGCGACGCCTCGAAGGTCAACGTCAGCGCCGACAGTTCGATCTCCGGCGTGCGCCTGCTCGACCCCAACCTGGTGTCCAAGACCTACCAGCAGAAGCAGCGCATCCGCGGCTTCTACGACTTCCACGACCCGCTCGACGTCGACCGCTACCCGGACGAGTCGGGCAAGCCGCGCGACACCGTGGTGGCGGTGCGCGAGCTCACCGGCCCGCCCGCCGAGCAGGACAACTGGATCAACCGGCACCTCGTCTACACCCACGGCTACGGTTTCGTGGCCGCGCCGGGCAACAAGGTCGACGCCGAGGGCCTGCCCGCCTTCGACGCCAAGGACATGCCGGTGACCGGCTCCCTGGCGGAGCGGACCGGTCTGAAGGAGACCCGGGTCTACTTCGGCGAGTCCCCGAGCGCACCCGAGTACGTCATCGTGGGCGGCGACCGCAACCAGGAGCTGGACTACCCGCTGAGCAGCGGCACCGGCCAGAAGAACACCACCTATGAGGGCAAGGGCGGCGTCCCGGTCGGCTCGTTCCTCAACAGGGTCCTCTACGCCGCCAAGTACAGCGAGATGAACCTGCTGCTGTCGGGCGACGTCAACGACAAGTCCAAGATCCTCTACGTGCGCAACCCGCAGGAGCGCATCGCCAAGGTCGCGCCGTTCCTGAGCCTGGACGACAACTCCTACCCCGCCATCGTCGACGGCAGGGTGGTCTGGATCGTCGACGCCTACACCACGTCCAACGCCTACCCCTACTCCGACAGCAGGAGCCTGGAGGCGATGACGCGGGACACCGTCACCGACCCGCGCCTGGTCGTGCAGCAGCCGCGCGACCAGATCAACTACATGCGCAACTCGGTCAAGGCCACGGTGGACGCCTACGACGGCACCGTCACGCTGTACGCCTGGGACGAGAAGGACCCGATCCTGCAGACCTGGCGCAAGGCGTTCCCCGGCGTCGTCAAGCCGAAGAACGCGATATCCACCGGTCTCCAGCAGCACCTGCGCTACCCCGAGGCGCTGTTCAAGGTCCAGCGGGACGTGCTGTCCCGCTACCACATCAAGGACCCGAGCGCCTTCTACAGCGGTCAGGACTTCTGGAACGTCCCCAACGACCCGTCCTCGGGTGAGCGTGACATCAAGCAGCCGCCGTACTACCTGTCGGTCAAGATGCCGGACACGACCGAGCCGACGTTCTCACTGACCACCACGTTCGTGCCGCGCCAGGGGCCCAACCTCGCGGCGTTCATGTCCGTGGACGCCAACCCGGGGCCCGACTACGGGAAGCTCCGCATCCTGCGAATGCCTTCCAACACGACGATCCCCGGCCCGGGCCAGGTGCAGAACAACTTCCAGAACAAGTTCTCCGGCGAGCTCAACCTCCTCGGCATCGGAGGGGCGAAGGTCCGCTACGGCAACCTCCTGACCCTGCCGTTCGCCGGCGGCCTGGTCTACATCGAGCCGGTGTACGTGGAGACCGCGGCCTCCTCCGGGCAGGAGCCGTACCCGATCCTCCGCCGGGTGCTGGTCTCCTACGGCGACAGGGTCGGCTTCGCCGACACGCTGGACGCCGCCCTGAAGCAGGTCTTCGGGGAAGGCGCCCAGCTGCCCCAGCAGGAGGTGAACAAGCCGAACACGCCGGCCCAGCCGAACACCGCGCTGAACCAGGCGATCGGCGAGGCCCAGCAGGCCTACGACAGGGCGCAGAAGGCCCTGAACGCCAACCCGCCCAACTGGACGGAGTACGGCGCGGCCCAGAAGGCGCTCTCGGACGCGCTGAAGAAGCTGGAGTCGGCCGCTGAGCCGTCGGCGTCCCCCGCTCCGACGGCGACGCCGACCCCGTCGCCGTCGGGCTCGGCCACGCCGTCGCCCACCCCGACCCCCACGTCGTCACCGAGTCCCTAGCAGGTGAGGAGCCCCGCGGGTCAACCGATTCGCGTCCACCGCCAAAGCCGGGTAGTCTTTAGACACACACCGACGCGGGGTGGAGCAGTTCGGTAGCTCGCTGGGCTCATAACCCAGAGGTCGCAGGTTCAAATCCTGTCCCCGCTACCAAGGCCGAGGGCCCGGATCTCATTGAGATCCGGGCCCTTCGCATTTTCGCGTTCCTGTTGTGCGTCGGTTGCCGCGCCGCTGATTTGCCTTGTCTCCCGGGGGCGGGTAATCTTTAGACACACACCGACGCGGGGTGGAGCAGTTCGGTAGCTCGCTGGGCTCAT